>SSFI01000109.1 GCA_008015325.1 Rheinheimera sp. | reverse complement strand
TCCCTGGCCTGGCAATGTGCGCGAGCTGGAGCATTGCATCAGCCGGGCAGCACTCAAAGCGCTGTCGCGGGGCGCCAGCCGGCAGGATATCATCACGCTGACACCGCAGTTGCTGGAACTCTGTCCTGCGGCTGATTTCAGCGGTAATAGTACTGAAGCGGCTGCGGCGGCTACGATGTTGCCGACAGGGGATTTAAAAACTGCAGTGGCGCAATTGCAGCGTCAGATGATCAGCGCCGCTTTGCAGGCAAACGCCGCCAACTGGTCACAGGCCGCCAGACAGCTGGCGCTGGACCCGAGCAATCTGCATAAACTGGCTGGCAAACTTGGGCTTAAGCCCGGCTCAGTTACAGCTGAGCGGCGTGACGCGCCGAAGGAGTCTTGAGATGAAACAGCTGGAAACCCTGGCGCAAACCCGCCGTTATAGCCGGCAGATCATGTTACCGGCGCTGGATTTGGCCGGGCAGGAAAAACTCCTCAACAGCAAAGTGTTAATCATCGGCATGGGCGGGCTTGGCTGTGCGGCTGCGCCTTATCTGTGTAGCGGTGGGGTCGGCACGCTGACGCTGGTCGATGGCGATACCGTGGATCTCACCAACTTGCAGCGGCAAATTCTTTACACCGACGCTGATGTTGGCCGGTTCAAAGCCGAAGTTGCGGCGCAGTGGTTACAGCGGCAAAATCCGGAGGTGCAGGTGCATGCGGTGGCGCAATTTGCCGATGCCACGCTGTTAGCCGGGCTGGTGGCTACCCAGGACTTAATCCTCGATTGCACCGATAATCTGCAGGTGCGACAACAAATCAGCGATGCCTGTGTTGAGGCGAAAAAGCCGCTGCTGAGCGCCGCGGCGATCCGCTTTGAAGGCCAGCTCTGTGCCTTTAAAAATGACGGCAGCGGGCCTTGTTATCGCTGTATGTCGCGTCTGTTTGGTGAGCAGCAGCTGAGCTGTCTGGACGCCGGCATTCTGGCACCTGTCGTCGGGCTTATCGGCGTACAGCAGGCGCTTTGGGCCATGTTATGGCTGTCGGGCGCCGCCGATTTACCCTGGCATCAGCTGCGGTTGTTTGATGCGTTGCATAGCCAATGGCAAAGTTTTTCTCTGGTCAAACAACCCGGTTGTTATTGCCAGGCGCCATAGATCCGGTCGCAGTGGCTGCGCCGTTTAATGTAAGCCAGTCTGGATACCCGGTAACAATTCGCTCTGAATATGCTGGAGCAGCTCGTAGGCCGCACTTAACGAGCAGTCCTGTTGCCGGGCTTTTTTATAGCCAAAAGACGTGACTTCAATATGCCAGGTTGGCACTACGTCGATAGTTGCCAGGGTGTGTCGCACGCAATTCAGTGGACAGCCATCAAGCGCGAGCACCGGCCGGCCGGATTGGGCAACTTTCACCAGCGATTTAATTTTGCCGCCAATGCCGGTAATACAGGACATTTCGGCGATGCCTTCGCGATCCAGCACGACGGCTAAATCATTGGTCAGCTGCGCCACATTGGAGCAGCCGGAGCAGGCATAAACCAGTGGTTTGTTGTGGGTCGTTTTTGCGGCTTTTAGCGACATGCTGCAACTCCTTGTTGAAGTACTGAACTGCAGTCTGCGATGTGTTGGGTCAGCAAATCTTGATTTGAATCAAGCCAGTCTTGTTGTTACTCATTCAGAGGTATGCGGATACAGAGGTATGCGGATAGCGCCCGGACATCCAGTCTGTTCAGGGGTGCCAGTCCTGGCCGGATGTCCGTTCAGCACAATGCCTCAGCTAACCGGGGTGGCCGTCGGCGCGGGGGCTGGTCAGGATTTTCCAGTAGTTCAGCAAAAACAAGCTGAAGCCGAATACCCAACAGAGCGCTGATAACAATACGCCGGTTTGATACCAGGCGGTTGATAACAGCGGCAACAGCACGCGGCAAAGCACCGCGGCGATGAGTGCCACAAAGCCAAGCGGCATCCAGCGCGGTACTTTGAGAATCCGGCCGGTGTGGCCAAGTGAAACCCGCGACATCATCGATAAAATCATCGCGCCCATAGCGCCCACTGTCAGCGTATGCACAGCGAGGCTTTGCGTTACAGGCAGGCCGGCGTAGCGCGCCGCGAACAGGGCAAGCCCAAGCGGAATACACCAGTAGGCGATATGCAAAGACCATAACAGCGGCTCCTGCCAGGTGATCCAGATTTTCCAGCGCGCGGCTCTGAGCGCCAGTAACAGAGCGGCGGTGCCACACAACACCGGCGTAACCTGCGCTGGCAACCACAGTTCTAAGCGTAAAAAGTGATAGAAAAACACCAGCCAGCAGGCACCAAGTGCTGCCCGGTCCAGCCAGATAATAGAGGGCACACGGGCCGTACGGGTGCCGTTGGCGGTAAACATCGGCAGCACCCGGCCGCCGACAATCGCCATCACCATAGTAATGAGCAGCACAGCGCTGACTGCGCCATGAGTTTGCAGCTGCTCGTAACCCGGCGATAAGCCGAGCCACATCAGTGCATTACAGATAGTCAGCACCAGCAGCAGCGGAATAAAAAACAAGTTTCGGTACTGGCGTGCCGCCAACAAAGGCTTCGCCAGCAGCACTGCTGCCAGCGGCAAAAAGGTTAAATCCAGCAACATCAACAGCGGCCATGGCAATTGAAACGGCGCGGCATTGGCCAGTCGCGCCAGGCACCAGCAGCCGACTAACAAGGCCAATGGTTTGCCGTGTGGTGCGCGCAGACCGGTCCAGTTTTGCATTGCCGTCAGTAAAAAACCGGCCACCACAGCGCTGCCAAAGCCAAACACCATTTCGTGACTGTGCCAGAACACCACGGGCAGCGCTGGTTTGAGCTGCAGCCAGCCGGCCAGAATCGCCCCCCACCAGCCGATGGCGAGCGCGGAAAACAGCGCGGCCCCTAAAAATAACGGGCGAAACGCCAGGCGCAACAACACCGGAATTTTTTGTTCCTGGGCTAAATCGGTAATTTGCATAGGGTCCTCTTTAATAACGGCCTGATCTACTTTTCTGAGAAATCGTCGGCCAGAAAATTGTCGGCGCGGGCACGGGCCAGCGCGCGCTGAAACTGTTCACGCTGATTAGCAAAAAACATCAGGATCATACAAAGCGCCAGCACCCCGTACAGCAGCATAAAACAGCCGCTGTAGATGCCAAGCAAATCCTGCGACAGGCCAAACAGCACCGGCAGGGTAAAACCTCCGGTGGCGGCAACGGCTGACACTATGCCGGAAGCGGCACCAAATTGTTGCGGGTAATAACGATACAGCAGGCTGTACACGCTGGCGCGGCCGAGGCCCTGCGCGATGCCAACCACAAACAACAACGCGGTAAACAGCCAGACATTAATTTCAATATGCAATGCGACCTGACGGTCGATACCGCTGATCACCAGATCGGTTGGCGGGTAGCTCAGAAAAAACAAACAGCCGAGGCAAATCCAGAACACGCCCCAGTTGATGGTTCTGCTGCCAAAACGTTCCGCCAGATAACCGCCCAAACCACGCACCATACTGGAAGTGGCGACGAAAAACAGCGTAAAACTGAGCGCTTGACTCATCGGCAGCTGATAGGCGGTCATATAGTAGTGCGGCAACCACAGCAACAGCGCCAGAAAACAACCAAACACAAAATAATAATACAGCGAAAAACGCCAGATCCGGCTGTCACCGAGCAGTTGCTGCCATGTGCCGGTAACTGGGGTTTCCCCTTGCTCCACAATGGTTTGTCGTGAAACAGGCGCCGGACAGCCCCAGCTAAAAAACAGCAACATCAGCACGTTCAACCCGGCAAGGTAAGTGCCGGCATCGAGTAACAAAGTGACCTGGTCGGCGACCAGACTGGCAGCCAGCAAAGACAGCGCCGCCCCAGCATTGCCAATGCCGAAGATCCCCAGGGCAAAACCAGCCTGCGCCGGTGCAACCTGCGCGGTCAGGTAACGGGTGCCCAAGGTAAAACTGACGCCGGAGATACCGAACCACAGGCCGCAACCCAGATAACCGGCAAAAGTCTCGACATCACTCAGCAGCAATAACGGCGGCGTTTGCAGCAGTAACAGTGCCTGCCATAATCGCCGCGGACAATAGCGGTCGGCCAGAATGCCGGCCGGCAGGCGCAGCAGCGCGCCGGTCAGCATCGGGCTTGCCAGCAATAAACCCAGCTCAGTGCCGCTTAACTGCCACTGCGCCTGCAGCAATAACCCGGCGGCGGCATACCAGGTCCAGACTGCAAAGCACCAGCCAAAAGTCATAGTTGCCACCACCACCGGGCGCCAGGGCATTCTGCTCATCGATGTTTCCAGCTTGCCACGAAGAACTGTCATGCTATCGCAACCGGTCTGAACGTGCTGTCCGAGTAAAGAGGTACTCCGCAATTGCCGGGGTAGCCCGTCTGATAAATTCAGCTATCCCATTGGGGGTAACAGCCGCTGAAATTACAGGCTTCAGCAGTAGATGTGCTCCTACCTAATAGTGGGTATACCTGTTTATATTCAATAAGTTATTCTCAAAAAGCTTTGATGTCGGTCAAAGGAAATGTCCAGTAGGCTACCTAAAGTGAAGCTGAATTGATAACGACTGGTTTCCCAGTGGAGGACATTATGGCGAGTAACGCCCAAGGGGGCGCCGGCAAGGTGGAATTACTGAACTTTGCTGACCCGAAGATTAAAACTTTACATTTAACCTGGTTTGCGTTTTTTCTGACCTTTGTGATGTGGTTTAACCATGCGCCTATTCTGGCAGATCTGAAGCAGGCGTTAAGTCTGACTGACGCGCAAATCAAAGCATTGCTGATTTTAAACGTTGCCCTGACAATCCCGGCGCGGATTGTGGTGGGTATCCTGGTCGACAAATTCGGCCCGCGCATTATGTACAGCGTGCTGCTGTTTTTATCATCGATTTTTTGCTTAGGTTTTGCCTTTGCCAATTCGTTTGAAAGCCTGGCACTGTTCCGCTTTTTGTTGGGGTTTGTCGGCGCCGGTTTTGTCATCGGCATCCGGCTGGTCAGCGAATGGTTTCCGTCGCATCAGGTCGGCACGGCAGAAGGCATTTATGGCGGCTGGGGTAATTTTGGTTCTGCTGCGGCAGCCATGACCTTACCAACCATAGCCCTGATGTTTGGCGGCGCTGACGGCTGGCGCTATGCGCTGGCGAGCGTGGGCCTGTTTAGCATGGGCTACGCGCTGGTGTTTTATCATCTCGCACGCAATACGCCAAAAGGCTCAGTGTATTTTAAACCGAAAAAGTCCGGCGCGATGGAAGTCACCAGCTGGGGCGATCTGTGGTTGCTCATTCTGATGAATATCCCGATGTATCTGGCGCTGGCGATGCTGGCGTGGAAAATGTCGCCGGCTGGTGTCAGCCTGTTCAGCACCGCCTATATGGAAGCGATTTGGGTCGGTCTCATCGTGCTGTTTGTGGTGCAAACCCATCAGGTCTGGCGCGTGAATGCCGAACATTTACGCAAAGGCGTACCGGAGCACGAGAAATATCCGTTTAAACAAGTGGCGATCCTGGATATTGCTTATTTCACCACTTTTGGCTCTGAACTGGCCGTAGTATCAATGCTGCCGTTATTCTTTCTGGAAACCTTCAGCAGCCTGACGCCGGTCACCGCGGGTTTACTGGCATCCGGTTATGCTTTTATGAATCTGGTATCCAGACCGTTGGGTGGCTGGTTCTCTGACAAATTTGGCCGGCGCAAAAGTATGGTGCTGTTAATCGGTGGTTTAGCTGCAGGTTATTTACTGATGGGCACCATCAACAGCAGCTGGCCGATTGCCGCCGCCGTGATCTTATGTATGACTTGTAGTTTCTTTGTGCAGGGTGGCGAAGGTGCGGTGTTTGCCATAGTGCCGCTGATTAAACGGCGGATGACCGGGCAAATCGCCGGCATGGCCGGTGCTTATGGCAATGTGGGGGCTGTGGTGTATCTGACGATTTTCAGCTACGTCGATTATAAGACTTTCTTTTATATGATTGGCGGGACAGCGCTGGTTGGCCTGGTGTCGGTGATGTTCCTGGCCGAGCCGAAAGGCCATCTGACCGAAGTGGATGAAGACGGCAACGTGCACCATATCCGGGTCAGCTGAGATGAACAGCACTGCAATGATCACAGAGATGAATACGGCGGCAGACCGCGTGCCGCCGGTCACTGCCGATCCGCAGTTGCAGGTACTGACCGCCGGCATTTGTGTCGCCGGCGGGAAAGAGCCCAACGAAGATGCGATTGGCCTGACACCGGACTTGTTGCCGGCTATGTCGGCGCATCTGCAGTTACACAAAGGCATAGCGCTCGCGCTGGCCGACGGCGTCAGTTCCGCTGAAGCCGGCGCCAGTGCCAGTCAGTTTGCCTGTGCCAGCTTCATTGCTGATTACTACAAAACGCCGGACAGCTGGAGCACTGAGCACAGTGTGTCGACTGTGCTGACGGCCATCAACAGCACCTTATACCAACGTTCGCACCACTATCAGCAGGATGACCGCGGCCATTTATGCACTTTCACTGCGCTGGTGCTGAAATCGGCCACCGCGCGCTGGTTTCATATTGGTGACAGCCGCTTATATCTGCTGCGTCAGGGCCAGCTGCGTCAGCTCAGTACCGACCACACCACAAAGTTGTCGGAAAACCGCCAGTTCCTCGGGCGGGCGCTTGGCATGGACGAGCAGGTGCAATGGCAACACGGCACAGTGCCATTGGAAGTTGATGATGTGTTTCTGCTGTGCTCTGACGGCCTCAGCGATTTTGTCACTGATGCGGATATCGCGGCGCTGTTATTGTCCGGTGCAGATGTACAGCAGCAGGCCGAGGCATTGCTGCAGGCAGCAAAACACAGCGACGATAATATCAGCCTGATCCTCGCCAAAGTGGTGCAGCTGCCGGCACAGTCGCTGGATGATTACAACGAACGGCTGACCCGCTTGCCGCTGCTGCCGGCGCTCGACGCTGGCATGAAAGTCGATGGTTATCAGGTGGTGCGGCCATTGTTTGCCAGTGCCCGCAGCCATTTGTATCTGGTACGTGATTTGGCTGATGAGGCTGAATACGTGCTAAAAACGCCGTCGCAGAATTTTGCCGACGATGCGGCTTATATCGAGCGTTTTATCCGCGAGGAATGGGTCGGACTTAAAATCGATCATCCCGGAGTGGTGCGCGTGATCCAGCAACAGCGGCCACGCACTTTCTTGTATTACCTGATGGAACCCTTGGCCGGCGATTCGCTGGATTGTTATCTGGCGACACAGCCGCAACCGCTGCGGCCATCCGCCGCTATTGCGCTGTTGCGACAAATTGCCGATGCGCTTGGCGCTTTTCATCAGCTTGGCATTATCCATCAGGATTTAAAACCGGCCAATATTATGCGCCTGCCGGACGGCACACTGAAAATCGTCGATTTTGGTTCGGCCTTTGTGCCGGGTCTAGCCGAGTTATATTCGCCGCTGACGCAGGAGCTGGCGCTGGGCACGGCCAGTTACTCCGATCCGCATTATCTGCATGGCCATAATTCCGGCGAGCAGGGTGATGTATATGCGCTTGCGACTATCGCTTATGAGCTGTTCACCGGCGCTTTGCCTTATGGCGACGCGGTGGAGGATTGCAGCTCGCTGGCGGATTACCAGAAGCTCAGATATCACAGTGCGCGCAGCCGCAACAGCCGGATCCCGTTGTGGTTCGACCGCGCTTTGCAACGCGGTGTGAGCCTGGATTTAAACCAGCGCTATTTGCATATCAGTCAGCTGATGCAGGATTTACAGCAGCCGAACCCGTTGTATTTACACGAAGAAGTAACCCTGGCGCAGAAAAACAACAAACTGCTGTTCTGGCAGCTGATGAGTGGCTTTTGGTTTGTCACTTTTCTGCTGCTGATTTGGCTGTTTAGTCTGCGCGGCTAGGCTGCTGGACGGACTGGCTTCAGGCTTTGGGCCGAAACACCGGCATCACCACAGGGTCGGTTTCCAGATAAGGCCCCTGCATCAAATCAATGCAATATGGAATAGCCGGGAATACCGCATCCAGACACTGGCGGATAGCGCTGGGTTTACCCGGTAAATTCACAATCAGGCTTTGGCCGCGCAGGCCGGCGGTCTGGCGCGACAAAATCGCTGTTGGCACATATTTCAGCGATTCGGCGCGCATCAGCTCACCAAACCCCGGCATCATCCGGTCGCAAACCGCTTCGGTGGCCTCAGGCGTCACATCACGAATGGCCGGTCCGGTGCCGCCGGTGGTGACCACCAGACAACAGTGCTCAAGGTCGGTCAGTTCTATCAGCGTTTGTTCTATCAGCGCCTGTTCGTCCGGGATCAGCCGGTACACCGGCTCCCAGGGGCAAACCAGATAAGCGGTCAGCGTGTCCTGAATGGCCTGGCCGGAAATGTCGGCGTAAATGCCCTGCGAGGCGCGGTCACTGACCGTCAGAATACCAATGCGGCATGGCGTTGTTGTTGTCATTTGCTGCTCTTTGCTATGTAAAAATCAGTTTATTCGATGTTTTGTGTCTGCTGGCAAAAACCGGCCAGTCGATGCCAGTAGCCATTGACTTCATTGGGCTGCAGCGGCGCGGCCACCCCGTGGCTGAATTGCTGCAGCTTGTTAAAGAAGCCCTCCGGCTCGGGGCTTAAACGCACATAATGCACCAAACCCTGCATCGACGGCAGGTCGTTTTGCAAATTGTAGCGGGCGCCGGATTGGGTCTGAATGCCATTTAACACAAACAACGGCTGGCCTTCCTGACTGGTACTGAGCCGGCCGGCCGGATATTTGATACAGCACAGCTGACAATCTTCTTTATGCCGGTTTTCTGAACGCGCAGTAAAACAGCGGCCAGACCAGGCGAGCGGCAGATGGCCATAGCCAAAAACTTCTATTTCCAGCTGCTGGCGGATGGGTGTGAGTAGGGGCTGCGCTAATAAAGTCTGCAGCCAGTCACGCGACATTTCGACCGGCACCACCCAGCGGCGCATGCCGAGTTGCCAAAGTTTTAGCACACTGTGTTCGTTATACAGACTCAGCGCGGCGCCGCCGGTAAAAGGCAGCTGCTGGCTGGCCAGATAATGCGCGGTGCCGACGTCGTTGGCTTCGACCATAAACTCGCCTTGTTGCGTCAGTTGCTGTAATGCGCGCAGGTCAGTCTGACTTTCCAGCAGCGTAAGGCCGGACAGCACCACTTGTTTGCCGGCTTCGCGCAGCATCTGTGCGGTTTCAACATAATCAGTAAAGCTCAGTTCACGCCTTTTGCTGCAGACGGTTTCGCCGAGATAAACCAGCTGTGCCGGACTTTCTGCCACCTGGCGGTAAAACTCCCGGACCTGCGCTTTGGGCCAATAATACAAAATGGGCCCGATACTGGGCTTCGGTAAATCGGCTGGTGTTGTAATACCGGCTGCTTGGGTCACTGCAGAAACTCCTGATACAAATGTTATTTCCAGTGGCGGTGATAGGCGCCAAGGGTGGTTTGATTGCCTTCTGACAACCCGGCCAGCACTTGTTGCCAGCTGGCGTCGCTCTGAAACGCCGTAGGGTCAGTTTTCACCCGGTCAATCGCTGCCCGCCAGACGCGGGTCAGCGCGCGCACATAGGCCGGGCTGCGCTGGCGACCTTCGATTTTCAGTGAAGCGATGCCTTCGCGATACAGTAGCGGCAGCAGTTCCAGCGTGTTGAGGCTGGTGGGTTCTTCCAGCACGTGATAACGCTCGCCGTCCACGTCAAAGCGGCCTTTGCACAGCGTGGGATAACCGGCGGTTTCAGTGGCGTTAAAGCGGTCAATCAACACGTTATTGAGGCGTGATTCCAGCTGGCCGTCCTGTTCCTGCCAGCGCACAAAAGCCGCCGGTGAACAGGCGCCGGCGGTATTGGGCGACTCGCCGGTCAGGTAGGAACTTAAATAACAGCGGCCTTCGGCCATGATGCACAGGCTGCCAAAGGCAAACACTTCCAGCTCAAGGGTTGTCTGGCGCGCTAAAGCCCGCACCTGTTGCAGCGTCAAGACGCGTGGCAGCACAGCGCGGCGGATGCCAAATTGCTGATAAAACTGCAGCGCCGCCAGATTGGTGGCACTGGCCTGCACCGACAAATGCAGCTCGGCCGCCGGATAGCGCTGCCGGGCGTAATCCAGTAGCGCGATGTCGGCCAGGATCAGCACGTCGGCACCATCATTCACGGCAATATCAATGGTTTGCTGCCAGCGGGAAAGCTCACCTGGGTGGGCAAAAGTGTTAATAGCAACATGCAGTTTGCGCCCGGCCAGGTGAGTGTATTGCACCGCTTCTTTGAGCTGCGCCGGCGTGAAATTAAGCCCGGCAAAATGGCGCGCGTTAGTGTCATTATTGATGCCGACGTATACCGCATCTGCGCCTTCGGTGATTGCTGCTTTGAGTGCCGGCATCGAGCCGGCCGGGCACAGCAGTTCCAGCACTGATTTGGTACCGGCTTTTGCGCTTGATGTTGGTTCAGGCTGGCTGGCCGTGGCTTGTCGACTATCCATGCAGGTTTACCTCTTTAGCCTAATGGGCGTACACCCGTGGATTTGGCACTATGGCGGCATTATAAAGACGACAGCGCTGAGGTGGCGGATGCAAAACGGGTATCAGCTTTTTACGCCCAAAGGGGTATGGCAACAGCTGTTGAATCTGGTTCCGACGCTGCAGAGTCCGCTTGGGCAATGGTGCTGGCGCCAGCGTCATTATGCGCCGCAATTGGTGCAGCTGACGGAGCAAAAGTTGCCGGCTTGTCTGCGGCAGACCCTGCTGCGCCAGCTGTTGCAGCAGGTATTTGGTGCTGTGGCAGCGCGTGGCGAGCTGGATTTTTTACTCGGTCGGCGCCTCGGGGTAGAAGTGCCGGATTTGCAGATGCATTACGAGCTGGGGCTGGACAGCCAACGCCGCTTCTGGTTGCTGCAGGCCGGCAGACCTGTCACGAACGCTACTGCACCTGATACTGCGAAAGCGGGAGTGTTGATGCAGCGGGCGAAAGAAGCACCAAGCAAAGCAGAAGCAGTACTATTTCGCGCCAACAGTACAGAGCTGTTGCTCCTGCTCACTCAGCAAGCCGACCCGGATACATTATTTTTTCAGCGCCGCCTCAGTATCACCGGGGACACTGAACTGGCGCTGCTGTTGAAAAACTATCTGGATACGCTGGAGCCTGAGCTGTTATTGCCGGCCAAGGTGTTGCAGTGGCTCGCGGCGCTTGGCAGCGCCTGAGCCAGGGTTTCGAAAAGAGGATTTTGCCTGGATGGATGTTGCCCGGACAGGCATCGCACCGCTCAGCTCAGACTGACCAGCTCACCATATTTATCAAAAGTCAGGAACTCGGCGATGATGCCGGACTGGATTTTATTTAGCATCAGCCGCAGTGGCTGAATGGCTTCGTCGCTGTTGGGCGCGATGCCGGCGCGTCCGGCCATACTGGCGACAAAAGCGATATCCCAGTCGACACCGGTTTCCCGTGATTCGGCCACTAGCGTGGCAAAATCAGCAACTTCTGCCGGCAATTTATCGACACAAAGCACCGGCTCTAAGGCGCCGCCCTGGCCTGCTAAAAAATGCTGATGCTGGCTTTCGGTATAGCCGTTCGGCAGTTCTGCTTTGGCAAAAACCCATAACAGACGCTGAGGCTCCGCCTGCGCATTGGCCAGCGCAATAAAGCCGGCATAACTGTCGAGGCTAGGCTCCGCAGCGGCTGCGGCTAATGTTGAGTTATGAGGGTGATGATGATGTGCACAGCTCATAATGGGCCTTTTTGTGATCAACAAGATGGAAGTTGGCGCAGCATAACAAAGCCAGCCTGATGAAACTGCTCCCCGAAAGGAGCAGTGTTTTACCTCTTAGGGGGTAGGGTGTGTAGCGCCATGCCAATGATAATGCCGGCGCTGATGCTCGGCGCGGCGCGCTTGACTAAAGGCCGACACCCGTTTGAGGTAACCGATAACGCGGGTACCGTAATCGATGTCGCTGCTGCCGCAGGCGGAACAGGCCTTCAGCGTGCGTTTATCGATATGCTCGCAGCAATTGCACAAAGTGATGCGGACATTGACACAAAAGTAGTTACAACCGGTTTTGGCAGCGAGATCTAACAGCGCCAGATTGCCTGCCGCCGGCAGTTTTTCTTCGAGGTTCAGATGCAGCGCCGAGCCGCCGTCGAGATACTCCAGCAAGGTATGGCCATGCAGCACAAACTTATCCAGCAGGTTGCTGCTGTCATCTTCGACCAGATAAAAATACGAGTTGTAGCAGTCGCGATTGACCTGATAACCGTCGGCCTGATCCCATTTGGCATTTTTCACGCCGAGATTCTCCGCCGGTACAAATTCGGTATTAAACAGATAACCATATTGTTCACGGGCCTCACGGTTAGCATCAAAAATGATTTTGAGCTGCGCGCGGACAAAATCCAGATAAGGCGCATTATTGCCAGGTGTCAGGCCAAGAAATTCGGCAGCCTCCGGCATACCGTTAATGCCAATCGTCAGGAACTGCTTGTCCAGACTGATAAAACCAGCGTCGTAGACAGTTAACAGCCCGGCCGCTTTGTATTCTTCCATTAAGGCGCGGTAAGCGACCTGATAGCGCTGGATTTTACTGACTTCCACCGCAAGGTCGCGCCCGTCCTGTACCAGCCGGTTCATATTTAAGGTAATGACATTAATAGAACCGGTGGCGACGCCGCCGGCGCCAAGTGAATAAGAAAAAGTGTTGTCGCTGATTTCACTACGCAGGCGACAGCAGGACGCCAGTGAATCGGCATTTTCGGACAAATAGACAAAAAAGCTGTTGGCCTCTGCCATCTCGGCCGCTAACTGGCTGGCAAAAACGCGGTCTTTACACTGCTGCTGTTCTGTCAGCATCGCAACTGTCACCACCGGAAAAGTCAGCACGGTTTTTTGCCGCTCCTGATTAAACCAGCGCAGGAAAAACCATTGCAGCGCTTCGACACTGTGCCAGTCCGGTTTAGTGAAATCCGGAAAAACAAAATCGCCGAACATACTGGCGAAATAATGCCGGTCATACACCGAGATATTCCAGAACACACTCTGATAACCACGCGCCGCCGCCGGCTGGTTCAGCGCGTACACCACGTGCTGCAGGTGGTTTTCCACCTGATGGCGATGGGTGGTTAAATAATTATCGCCGTAGTCTTTGCGGGCAAAATAATCAAAATAGGTCAGAAACTCGACCGTCGCGACGGCGCCGGCAAACTGGCTGGACACGGCAAACACAAAATTAACGAAGCAGCCACAGAAGGATTCCAGATGTTTTGGTGCGCGCGATTCGCCGCCTAATTTGGTCAGGCCATCTAATAAAAACGGGTACATGGTCACTGACACACAATAAGGTTTCAGGCTGGTTTCGTCGTGCACATAGATTTCATGCGCTTCGATTTGCCGCTGATATTCCTCGGCCAGCGGCTGACCAAACAAACTGGCAATTTTGCCGGCCACCAGGGCGCGGTTGACCTGAATAAAACAGTCTTTCATCAGCTCGGCTTCGAGCGTGGCGATGTTCTTTTGCGTGACATTGGCGTTGGCGTCGAGTTTAGAGCCATCAGCCGGGTTGGCGGCCGCTACATATTGTTCAATGAACGCCAGTTTGTTGGCCAGTTGTTCCGCTTGCAGAATTTGCATGATGGGTGTCCTTTTATCGTTTGTTGTTCTCGGGTTATCAAGTTGTTCTTATGCCGGCGCGAGCGCAGGTTTCGCCGGATACGCCGGTGCCGGGTCGGGCCACAGCAGCGGATTCAGGCAAAGCTGGCGCTTCAGGTCATACAGCCGCTGATTACTGGTCGGGCTGTTGATACCGCCCAGTTCTGCCTGCCAGGGCCCGGTTTTGACATAATCGAGCAGTGGCAACAGCGCTGACGGGCAATAGGGCAGACCGGTGTATAAAGCGGTTTTAAGCTCAAGTTGCCGGCACAGCTGCAGCAATTCGCTAAGCGCCCCGGGCTGCCATTCACCGCCGAGCATCAACACACAACTGAGCAAGCCGCGGTACTTTTCTGCGTCCGCCAGCAGGCGCGCTGCACTCAGCACTTCACCTTGTTGCGCTGACCAGCTGTCCGCGCTGTGACAACCTTTGCAGCCAAGCGGGCAGCCGCTGATAAGGTACGCCAGGCTGACTTCACCGGGAATTTCCTGCAGCAGCACATTACAGGCGGTGAACCGCAGTGCAGTGGTCGATGGCTGTGCGGCCTGCGTTAAAGTAGAAAACACCATATGTTGTGGTCTGTTGGCTTTGTTATCCAATATATGGTGTTTAGCTTAGGTTTTGCGGCGCAGCAGAATTTGATCCAGATCAAAGTCAACGGCAAAGCAAAGCCTGCTACCCCATCAGGAGTAGCTGCTGCGAACTGGTGCAGATAATCCCCAAAAAAGTGCAGTAAAGGCTGCGGTTGTCGTGGTGTTTTTGATTCTTTTTATTTAAAAACAATAAGATATGAAGTTGGCTTAAATACTGCTAAAACAAAACAACCGGCAGCAACCGGTCACACATTCAACACAGGCAGAGTCAGACTCTGCCCCGGCAAAGAAGCCCAGGTTAACCCTGCAATTTCGCAGGCAAGACCCGGGCTTTTTTTATGCCGGTTTTTCAGCGACGGCGTTCAGACACGACAGGCAGGAGATTGCAGCATGCAACAGAGCACAGATCACATCACCACAGCGCAGATCCTGGTGATTGGCAATGGGATGGTCGGACATCATTTTATCGAGCAAGTGCGAGCGCGCGACCGCGCCTTTGGCATCACAGTGCTTTGCGGCGAGCCGCAGCTGGCCTATGACCGCGTCTATTTGTCGTCTTATTTCAGTGGCACGCCGCTGGCCGAGCTGGCGTTATCCAGCGAACAGTGGTACCGCGAGCAACAGGTTGATTTGCAGCTGAACTGCTGGGTGGAGCGGATAGACCCGGCACAACAGCAGGTATTTTGTCGCGACGGCCGGGTGTTTAGTTATCAGCAACTGGTGCTGGCGACTGGTTCTTATCCATTTGTACCGCCGATCCCGGGCAACGACCAGCCGCATTGTCTGGTGTACCGCACTGTGCAGGATTTGCAGGCGATTGCACAAAGCGCCGCAGTCAGCAAAACCGGCGTGGTGATTGGTGGCGGTTTATTGGGCTTAGAAGCAGCGAATGCGCTGAAACAGCTGGGCCTGGACACCCACGTCGTCGAGTTTGCGCCGCAGCTGATGGCGGTGCAGCTGGATGGCGCCGGTGGCGCATTATTGGCCGACAAAATCAGCCGGCTCGGCGTGACGGTACATACCGGCAAAGCCACCCAGGCCATTGTAGCCGGCAGCCAGTGTCGTTATCAGCTGCAGTTTGCCGACGGATCTGTGCTCGACACTGATTTGGTGTTGTTCTCCGCCGGGATCCGGCCTTACGACCAGCTGGCCCGCGCCGCAGGCCTTGCCGTCGGTGAGCGCGGCGGGGTGGTGATTAATGATTGCTGTCAGACGTCGGATAGCCAGATTTACGCCATCGGCGAATGTGCGCTGTGGCAGGGCAAAATCTACGGCCTGGTGGCGCCGGGTTATCAGATGGCGCGGGTAGTGGCCGGTCAGCTGGTCAATCAACAGCAGGCGACACTGACCTTCGGCGGCGCCGATATGAGCACCAAGCTGAAGTTGCTCGGTGTCGAAGTGGGTTCTATTGGCGATGCGCACGGCAAAACGCCGGGCGCTATGAGTTATCTGTTTACCGACCCTAAAGCCGGCCACTATAAAAAATTAGTGGTAAGCCCGGATGGCAAAAAACTGTTAGGTGCCGTGCTGGTCGGTGACACCAGCCCTTATGACACTTTGCTGCAATATGCGCTGAATGACCTGACACTGCCGGCCAAACCCGAGCTGCTGATCCTGCCCAAGGCCGGCGATGGCGCGATGCCGGCGCTGGTGCTGCCAGACACGGCGACAGTCTGTTCCTGTCATAACGTCGCCAAAGGCGACATTATTCAGGCGATTGGCAACGGCGTGTGTGACCTTGCCGCCATCAAACAATGCACCAAAGCAGCCACCGGCTGCGGTGGCTGCAGCGCTTTGTTAAAAACCGTGGTTGACGATGAACTGAAAGCCCGCGGTGTGGTGGTGAATAATCATCTGTGCGAACACTTTGCGTATTCGCGTCAGGAGCTACTGCACCTTATTCAGGTTGAAGGCTTTACCACTTTTTATCAGCTGCTGCAGGCACACGGTCAGGGCCATGGTTGTGAGATCTGTAAGCCGACAGTGGCATCTTTACTGGCGTCGCTGCATAACGACTATGTGCTGAAAAAGCCGCATGTTGGCTTGCAGGATACCAACGACACTTTCCTCGCCAATATGCAAAAAGACGGCTCTTATTCGATAGTACCGCGCATCGCCGGTGGTGAAATCACCGCAGACAAGCTGCTGGTGATTGGCCAAATCGCCAAAGATTTTAACCTCTACTGCAAAATTACCGGCGGCCAGCGCATTGACTTGTTCGGTGCGCGCTTAGAACAGTTGCCGCAGATCTGGCGGCTACTGGTCGACGCCGGTTTTGAAACCGGCCACGCCTATGGCAAATCGCTGCGCACCGTGAAGTCTTGTGTCGGCAGTACCTGGTGTCGGTATGGCGTGCAGGATAGCGTCGGCCAGGCCATCGCCATCGAAAACCGCTACAAAGGCCTGCGCGCGCCGCACAAAATTAAAATGGCGGTATCCGGTTGCACGCGGGAATGTGCCGAAGCGCAAAGCAAAGACATCGGCATCATCGCCACCGAACGCGGCTGGAATTTGTATGTCTGTGGCAACGGCGGCATGCGGCCGCGTCACGCCGACTTATTTGCCACCGATTTAGACACAAAAACCCTGATCAGCTACATCGACCGCATCCTGATGTTTTACATCAAAACCGCCGACCGGCTGACCCGCACCTCGGTCTGGCTGGAAAAACTCGACGGCGGTCTGGCTTATCTTAAGGACGTAGTCATCAACGACAGTCTTGGCCTTGCGGCAGAGCTGGAAGCGCAGATGGACAAACTGGCCGGCACCTATGCCTGCGAATGGAAAGCCACGCTGGACGACCCGCAGGCGCTGAAGCGATTCCGCCACTTTGTCAACAGCGACCAGGCTGACCCCAATATTCTGTTTGTGCAGGAGCGCGCGCAAATCCGCCCGGCGACCGAGCAGGAAAAACAACAACTGCAGTTACATATTCCGGTGAAAAACCTGACAGAGGAGAGCATGGCATGAGTGTCCGTGAAATTTGCAGCCTGGACGATTTAGTCGAAAACAGTGGTGTTTGTGTGCTGGTCGATGGCCAGCAGGTGGCGCTGTTCTGGTTACGTACACCCGGCAGTGCAGGCCCTGGCGAGCTGTTTGCCATCGGCAACTTTGACCCGCTCGGCGGTGCCAATGTGTTGTCGCGCGGCATTTTAGGGTCGGTCGGGGACCAGCTGGTGGTGGCTTCGCCTTTATATAAGCAGCACTTTTGTTTACGCACGGGGCAGTGCCTGCAGCAGCCACAAGTGCGGGTGCCGGTGTATCCGGTGCTGCTGGCGCAGCACAAAGTGCTGATTGGCAGTACGCCGCTGGCCACTTCAGCTGCGGCAGCCTGAGCGATTAATCACAGAACGACAAAAGACAAGGCCGAGCAGCGCAACCTGAACTGGCGTCAGACCAGCAAAGCGGGAGAACAACATGAATGTAGCGGGCTTTTTTCAGGCGGCGGGTTTGAGCCTGCGCCAAATCGGCAGTTTGCTTGGCTTTAATACGCATGGCCTCAATACGAATGGCTTCAGTGCTAATGGTTTGAGTGCCAACAGCCAGCTGAATCTGACACAGCCGGGTGGCGATACCGCCGCCGGCGTGTATTTAATCGGCGCCGGGCCCGGTGATGCGGAGCTGCTGACACGTAAGGGCGAGCGGGTGCTGCGCGCCGCCGATGTGGTGTTGTACGACAATCTGGTGTCGGCCGGCGTGCTGGCGCTGTGCCGGCGCAGTTGTCAGCGTATTTATGTCGGCAAACGCGCCGGTTTGCATGCAATGGCGCAAAGCCAAATCAACCAGCTGCTGGTGGAATATGGTCAGCAAAGTGTCAGCGCCGGCAAAGTGGTAGTGCGGCTCAAAGGCGGTGACCCGGCGATTTTTGGCCGGGTCAGCGAAGAAGCAGCGGCACTGACACAGGCCGGTTTGCCTTTTGCCATAGTGCCTGGCATCACCAGTGCCTCGGCGGCCTGCGCTTACAGCGGTATCGCGTTGACGGCGCGTGGTCAGGCCGCTTCGGTGCAGTTTTTAACCGCCCAGTTTGCCGACCCAAACCGGCAACCGGATTTTACTCAATATCAGTATCAGAGCGGCCAGAATCCGACTTTGGTGGTGTATATGGGGCTGAACCGGCTGAACGAGCTGTGTTTGGGGCTGATGAATGTCGGTTGGCCCGGCGAGATGCCGGTAGCATTGCTCGATCAGCTCAGCAGCGATACGCAGCAGCAACTGACCGGCAGTCTGGCCGACATTTGTGCGCGCTACGCCTGTCATCAGCAAGGGCCAAACCCGCTGCTTGGGCCAACGCTGATAGTGATTGGCACTGTGGTCAGCAGCCCGATGGCGGTTAACCGCACTTTATTACGGCCGCTGCAGCAGGTCTGAGCCGGCCTTTTTAGCCAAATTTAAACCAGTGTTGAGCCAGTTTTTGCCGGTGCTGTCACCGGCCTGGCTTTGCTTTGCCCGGAATTCGCTCAAGGAGAATGTCGATGAAATTATCTGTCCGCGCTCATACATTAATAATGCCGCTGACGTTGCTGCCGCTGCTGACAACGTTGCCTGTCCATGCAGCAGCAAATGCCACCACAGCCACGCCGGCCGCTGCAACTAAGCCGCCGGCGCTCAAAGCCGGCCAGAATAACCTGAACTGGTTGTTTCGGTATCGTGCGGAATATGTTGATCAGGACGGTCTGCCCGAGCAGGCACTGGCCAATACACTTCTGACGCGGCTTAGTGCCCAGCAGGGCATTAGCGATAGCTGGAGCGCCGGCGTCGAATTTGATTATGTCGCAGCGCTCGACAACAGCCGTTACAACAATAGTTTTAATGGTAAAAGCCGGTATCCGCTGATTGCCGACCCTACCGGCAGTGATTTAAATCAGGCCTATGTGCAGTATCAGCACGGTGGGCATCAGCTGAAAATCGGCCGGCAAAAACTGGCGCTTGGCAACGAACGTTTTGTCGGCGGCGTCAGCTGGCGGCAGAACGAACAGACCTTTGATGCGCTGCGTTATCAAACCGCGCTTGGCAGCGGCTCTTCTTTCGATAGCGGTCTGAGCCTCGATTACAGCTTCAGCAACAGAGTCAACCGGGTGTTTGGCAGTAAAAGCCCACAAGGCGACTGGCGCGGCAATATCCATTTGCTCGATGTCAATTACGCCATCTCGACAGCGCAGCAGCTGAAATTTTATGGCTACGACATGGATTTTCGTGAAGCACCGGCGCAGTCAAACCGCACGCTGGGGCTGGATTATCAGCACAGTGGCAAAGCCGGGGCGCTGAACTGGCAGTGGGCCGGTGCGCTCGCCACACAGCAGGATAGCGGTGATAACCCGCGCTCGTACCGTGCGTCCTATCAGAATCTGGAAGCGCAGCTGAGTTATCAGGCTTATCTGTTTGGCGCCGGTTATGAAAAACTTGGCTCAGATAACGGTGTGGGCTTTAGCACGCCTTTGGCGACGCTGCATAAATTTCAGGGGTATGCGGATAAGTTCTTAACGACGCCGGCCAATGGCGTCAAAGACTTGCAGCTTAAAGCCGGTTACATCAAGCCGGATTGGGACTTGCAGCTGCAATATCACTGGTTAACCGCGGCCACTGGTGGCGCAGATTATGGCCATGAACTTAATGTCAGCCTGCAGCTGAAGTTCGGCCCGCGTTATGTGGTGTTAGTTAAAGCGGCGCAGTATGACGCCCGGCATTATCTGACCGACACCAATAAATACTGGCTGCAGTGGCTGGCCAGATACTGATGGAGCAGGTTTTGCCGGCGCTGCTTTTATACCACTAGCAACCAGAGGATCAGCAGTGCCTGCAGATAACACAGGCACTGCCAGAGCCGCAGCGGATAAGCGGCCTGCAAGGTCAGCTCGCGGCCCAGCAGCGGGTTCGGTTGGCGCAGGTCGTACAAAAATTCCGACAGATGCTGATAGCGTTTGGCCGGGTCGACCTGTAACGCCTTTTGCAACGTCAAATCTAACCATTGCGGCCAGTCATTGTGCCGGCCGACAATCGGCTGGTAACTCAGACGCTGCTGCGCCGGCAGATTTTTACAGCGCGCGATGTCCGGGCCATAAGGTGACTGGCCGGTCAGCAGGTAATAACACAAGGCGGCCAGCGAATATAAATCGGACTGACAGCTGCCGGCCTGACCGGTGAAATATTCTGGCGCCGTAAATAACGCTGTACCCGGAATATCACCCGCCACTTCCTGATCGCTTTGTAAACCGGCCAGTCGCGCCGCGCCAAAATCAATGACACAAACCTGGCCTTGCGCATCCAGCATCACGTTCTGTGGCCGGATATCCTGATGCAGAATTTCAGCGCGATGCAGCGCCTGCAGCGCTTTACCGGTCTGTTCAATAATGCCAAGCACCTGCTGCAAGTCCGGGGTGGCCTGTTGCAGGCGCCACTGCGCCAGCGTCTGGCCTTCGATGTAAGCAAACAGGCTATAAATGGCGCTGCGCGGTGCCATTGCCTGTGCGCCTGAGTCAGGTTGCGCCGCGCGCAGCACATAAGGGCTGTGTACCCGCCGGGCTATCCATTCTTCGCGCAGCAGTTTTTCCAGATACAGATCATCATTGGCCAGCGTCTGCGACGGCGCTTTTAACACCGCCGGCGTGCCATCCGGCAACGCCACCAGATACAGATGGCTGCGGTTGGTCTGGCTCAGCACCCGCTGCACTGTCATGCCGTCCAGCACGCTGCCGCTTTGCAGCAGCGGTGGCAGCGGTAATCTGGCATCCAGGCTGCCGGGTAGCAGGCCATCAGGTAACTGTGCACTCGCTAAAAGGCCACCGGGTAATTGGCTTTGCGCTGGCACAGCCAGCACCTGCACCAGTTGCACGGAAATATTATCATCGCTGCCATTGGCCAGCGCGGTGTTGGCCAGTTGCTGCGCCAGCTGGTCCAAATCAGCGCTGGCAGTGACACTCGCAAGCAAAGTGGCTAATGCTGGCTGGGAGATAAAATCAAACAGGCCATCGCTTGCCAGCAGAAAACAGTCGCCGGCGCAAAGGCTGAGCTGTTGCTGCTCCGGCACTATTTCCGGCCCCGCGCCAAGCGCCTGACTGAGCAGCTGCTGACCAGCCTGCCAGCTGCGCTGATCCCGGGTTAATTGCGACAACTGTGCGTTGCGGTACAGATAAATCCGGCAGTCGCCGAGGTGGATCCAGTGCGCCTGTTGCTGGCGCAGCACCAGCGCGGAAAAAGTACAGCAATAGCCTTTATCCGGGTTCTGACCATAACTGCTGTGTTTATTTTGCTGATATAACCAGCGATGACAGGCTTTGAGCACCTGCAGCGCGGCATGGGGCACCGACCAGGCCGGGTTCGTAGCGAAGTAATCCAGAATAAAACTGCGCACGGCAGTCTCACTGGCCAGCTGGCTGACCTGACTGCTGCCAATGCCGTCGGCTATCGCAAACACTGCGCCTTTATCACGCAATAAGCCTGCAGAGGGCAGGCTGAAGTCAGCAAAATCCTGATTGATGAACTGGCGGCCAGCCATGCTGTGCTGGCCGGCCTTCAGCTGTAAGCTCATGTTCAGGCAGCCTTTTTATTGCCGCTGAAACTGTTGTTTTGTAATAACTCGCGTTTTGGCGCGGTTTTATAGTGGGTGCTGTATAAGGTCAGACCGGTAAAGGCTAAACCGCCCACCAGATTACCCAGTGCCGTCGGAATTTCATTCCACAGCAAATAGTCCATCACGGAAAAATCGCCGCCCATCAGCAGAGCAAAAGGAAACAGGAACATATTGACGACCGAGTGCTCAAACACCATATAAAAGAACAACATAATCGGCATCCACATCGCGATCACTTTGCCGCTGACATTGGTGGAGATCATCGCGCCGACCACGCCCATCGACACCATCCAGTTACACAACATGCCACGCAGAAAAATCGTCAGCCAGCCACTGACACCGTGGGCGGCGTAGCCAACAGTGCGGGCTTCACCGACGCCGGCGAGTTTTTCGCCGACCGGGCCGGCGGGCGCATCAAAGCCCATGGTAAACACAAAGGCCATCATAAAAGCGACCGTTAAAGCGCCGGCAAAATTGCCGCAAAACACCAGGCCCCAGTTGCGTAAAATGCCGGGGATAGTGACACCGGCTCTGCGGTCCAGCCAGGCCAGCGGCGTTAACACAAAGACGCCGGTCAATAAATCAAAGCCCATTAAATACAACATGATAAATCCGACCGGGAACAACATAGCACCGGCCAGCGGCGAGCCGGTCTGCACACTGACCGTCACGGCAAACACTGCAGCCAGAGCCAGTATGGCGCCGGCCATAAAAGCGCGGATCAGCGTGTCGCGGGTCGACATAAAAATTTTTGCTTCGCCGGCGTCGACCATTTTGCTGACAAATTCAGCGGGGATGAGATATGCCATGATTTTTCCTCTTTTGTTGCAAAAAAAAGCGCCCGCCCTCGATTGAGGAGCGGACGCCTGTGTCCGGTTTTATTGTTTGTATTGTCTGCAGTCTGTAAGGTGCGACTGCTTTATCACACCACATGCATGTGCACTTAACATGCGTTTGCACTCAAGTGATTAAATGCATTTCAGATGCCAGCTTGAAATATTCTTTAACTTATTCATTTATAAACAAAAAATAATGCAGTCAGCAGTTGGCCTCAGTATGGCTGCGCCAGTTCAGTGCAGCGATTGCACGGAACTGGCGCAAGCACCTGGCCAGCAAGCGCGCCTGCTGCATCGAATAACGGGCTAAAGTTGTTTATTTTCAGACAGATGCCGCACTTTGTCTCAGGTTGGAACAACCTTTGCCGCAGCAGGGATCTGTGATGTTCAGATCGGGCCGTTATGGATCCATTAGTCCTTCGTTTATTACTGTCGGCAAAACAACAGGATGTGGCGGCGCTGCGCCAGTTACACAGCCTGATTGAAGTGGTCACCTGCATTGGCGATCTGGTGCATCAGCTGCAGCGTGAACGTGGCCTCAGTAACATGCTGATGTATACGCCGCAGCCTGCGCTCAGTAGCGCACTGCAACAGCAGCAGGGCGAGGTCAGCTGCCGGCTGGCACAAACGGCCGCCTTGACTGCAGAGCTGCTGGCAGCCGGTGCGTTACAGGCGCCGCGTTTACAAAGCGCATTGGCCTGTGCTTTACAACAGAGTCAGGTTTTAGCGCAAGTCCGGCTGGCGGTCGCCGGTTGTCAGGCACAGCAGGCATGCAGCCAGGCGCCTTGTGAGCAGTATTCGCAGTTGATCCGGCATTGGCTTGACGTGGTGATAGAAGCGGCCGGCCTGTCGGTGTCGCCGGCGGTCAGTCAGCTGGTGCTGAGCCTCATCTACCTGTTGCAGGCGAAAGAATTTGCCGGTCAGGAGCGCGCTTGGGGCGTAGTGGCGTTTTCTGGTAAAGCCAATGGCAATGAACTGGCCGAACGATTGCAGGTGCTGGCACAGTCGCAACAGGATGCATTGCAGGCGCTGTGGCCAGGCCTCAGTAGCGCGGTTTGTCAGGTGTATCAGCCGCATTTTTGCCAGCAGGCCGACGCACAATATATGCAGCTCAAAGACATGATGCTTGGCCTGTGCCGCCATCAGCAGGCGTCGCCGGCGCTGGCTGATCTATGGTTTCAGTGCGCCAGCCGGCGTATTGATTTGCTGCATGCGCTGCTCGAGCCGCTGAAACAAGCGCTGGAGCAACAGCTGGCCGCGTCAAAACAAACTTATGCCAAAGAGCAGCTGCTGCTGAAGCAGCAGGGCGCGCCAGTCAATCCTTTAGCTGCTGCACCAGCGCAACAGGCGCACGGGCTGGCTGGGATCTGGCCGCTCAATAGCGAACAAAGCGGCCAGGCGTCGCTGCTGCAGTTGCTGCGCGAGCAATCGCAGCATATCGGCAACATCGAAACTGAACTGGAACAAGCGCGCTCTGCGGTGCAGGAGCTGAAAATGGTGCAGCGCGCTAAACTGATGTTGATTGCACAGCATCAAATCAGTGAACAGCAGGCGCATCATCAGCTGCAAAAACTGGCGATGGACCGGCAGCAATCGTTGTTCGAAGTGGCGGTGCTTGTGATTGAAAAAACGCAAACACGGCACAGCCCAATAAAAAAGAGCGCCAAATCAAGCTGAGATGGCGCTGCAAAAAACCGGCGTGGAGTGGCCGGACCGAGAGACTAAATCGGTGGACTAAATCCGTGCATCAGGGCAAAAACGTCAGCATCAGCCAGAATTTGCGAGTGTCGGCCTGCAAGGTATCGGCCTGATAAAACGCCACTTTGCCAAGCAGTTGCCACTGGCTATTGAGCTCATAAGCCAGACTGGCGTCCAGTTCATTACCATAATGCATGTCTGCCACATCGCTGTGGAAACGATGCCAGGACAACGCCGCTTTGGCTTTCTGCACAGGGAATGTCAGCTGCACAGCCTGTTCACGCAGACCTTTGGCCGGCGTGGTTAAAAACATATCGGCGAAGCCATTAAAGGCATGCAAAGTGGCAAAAGGCGTCTGAAAAGCGTTTTGACCGTCTGAGCCAAGCCGCTCCAGAATGCCTTTCACTGTGACTTTGCCCAGCGGATAACTGAGCTCAAATCTGTGGTAATTCAGGCCATAATCGGCAGGGGCGGCATGGGCATCATGCTGGCGGGCGAGGGCCGCCTGCCATTTAAACCCTTGCGCACCACCTTTGTAGTCAAGGCCAGTGGTGCTGGCCGAACGGGCACTTAAGGTGTCAAAGTCGAGGTCATAAAAATAACCCTGCAGCACCTGATCGGCAGCCATAGTCCACTGCGCCTGCGCCAGGTTAAAGCGACCGTGTAGGTCGGCATTGGCACCATCCGGGCCAAACACCCGGTTGGCATTGTGCAGACTTGCCACATCGAGCTGCACGGTCGGGCTGAACTGTTGGGTCAGGCGGATACCATCAAACGTCTGTTCGTTTTGCCGCCAGCCGACACTGCCGATAAAACGCTGGTCGCCGAAATTGAGCCGCTGCCGGCCAATGGTAATCAGGCTGTTGCTGCCGGCTTTAAACAGCAGCGCGGCCTGATTCAGATCCAGACCATCCGGATCGGCAATAGTGGCGTAACGGCTGCGGCCATTGACGGTACTGTTGTAAGTTTCGCCGCCAAGCACGGCAACGTGGTCGGCTTCAATCAGTGCACTGATACTTTGATTGGCTGCCAGTGTCCATTGGCCGCTGTTGACCGTCAGCCGGCTGCGTAAGGTGGATGCCAGTGCGTCTGCTAAGGCGCCATCCGGTTGCACTTGTTCGAGGCGGTAGCGGAAGTTCCATTTGAGGGTCGAATCTTGCCAGAACGGGGCGGTTTCAGTGGCAGCAGCGTGGCAGATAGCCAGTGGGGTAGTGGCCAGAGTGGCCAGCAATAACGCGCGTTTCATCTTGGTTTTCCTCATGCGGTTCGCTGCGCCTATTGTAGGGCGCAAGCGGCGCGTTATGTGGAAAATACCAATAGAAACAGTAGGATAACTACTAGTAGGTAACCCGTATTTTCTATGTTAAGCCAGCGGTTTGTGCGCCAGTGCCGCCATCAAATCCGATTGTGTCACTACACCACAGAGTTTTTGGTCGGCCGCCACAATAGGCACATGATGTAAGCCATTATTAGCCAGCAGCGGCACCAAAGTGGTGATGGCATCGGTCGGCGCTGCAACGACCAGCCGCGTGCTCATTTTATCGCCGACTTTGTGCTGGCGCAGACTGTTATGCCCGGAACCTGCCAGCCCGGATCGTATTAGCCCGGACCATTTCAGCCGCAGGTGCAACCACAGGCTGCGTAAATGCTGACGAGTCCCGGTCAGTTCAGGTAAAGCCAAATCTTTCAGAAAATCCGGCACTGAAATCACGCCAACTAAACGTGAATCGGCATCAATCACCGGCAACATACTGATTTTATGCTGGCGCAGCAGCGACCAAGCATCTGAGAGCGGCGTTTGCGGGCTGACCGTGACTAAATCCTTCGCCATAATATCGGCACAACATACCGCTGAGTGCTGGCGGAGCTGGGCATGTTGTTGTGCCAGACTAAAGAGTTGCATCAGATCGGCTTCACTGATATCGAGCACCGACTGAAATTTATCCATCGCCGCCTGCAAATCTTCATGTTGCAGCTGACTGCGGCTCAAGGGCGGCAGGTCGGTAGTGAGCGGCGCGCCAGGGCCAGGCACCACCCGGCGCGGCGGGCGCAGGAAACGTTGCAACAACAGGCTGACGCTCAGCATCACCAGCAAATTCAGTCCGACCGGGAACAGCAGAAAATCAAGGCCGGGCGCGCTGCCTGTGGTGGTGGCGATCACCGGCACTAAAGCAGTAGCGCCGCCCGGCGGGTGCATGGCTTCAAACAGATACATGGCAAACAACACCAGCGCGATGGTGGCTGCGGCCATCAGTGGAAAACTGCTGAACAAATGGCTGCAGGCAAGGCCGATCGCCGCCGGCAACAGGTGGCCCCACAAAAATACCGCCGGTTTGGCCAGCGGACTGCCGGGCAAACCAAACAGCAACACGGCAGAGGCGCCCATCGATGCCAACAGCAAAATATGACCGCTGCCGGCGAGATACCACTGACTGATTTGCGAAACCAGCAACAAAGCGACAAAAGCTGCCACCACCACTTTTAAGCGATGGCGCAGCGTGATGGCTGACAGATGTTGTTCATTGGGCTGGTACAAACCAAGCAGCCGCAGGAAGCGCTGCCGTAAAGAAGCTGGGGCCATGGATATTGTCGCTGCTCGTTATTGCTGTTGCAGGTAGTCGCTACAGATAGTCAGTGCCGCCGGTCGCGGCAAAAAAGAGCTTCATTCTAACGAGCCGCATGACAATCGCCCAGCAGTTTGCGCCAATCTGGTGCAATCCGCCGGTTTTTTTTGCACGAGTATGCTGCGCCGGCATGTCACAACAATCCGGCGCAGGCCTTATTGCATCAGCGGCGAGCCACTTAACTGAAAATCAAAACCGGCGATTTGCGCTTCGCTGATTAGCACCGAAATATATTGCGCTACCGCCTTGCGCCGGACTTTTTCGTTCAGGTAGTCAGCAATGCGTTGTGAAACCGCAGCATAGGGCAGCTGCTGGCCTTCGACTCTGTGCAGCACTTCAACCACATGCAGGCCATAACGGCTCTCCAGCGGATAAGGCAATAAACCCGGCTGTAAGCGAAATAACGGCCGCTCCAGCTCCGGCACGGTCTGGCCTTTGGAGATCTGGCCTAATAAACCGCCACTGTCTTTGGTCGAACAGGCCGAAAACTGACTGGCTAAGCCGGCAAAGGTGCTGCCCGCCTGAATTTGCCCAATCAGGGCTTCAGCCTGTTGTTGCGCTTTACTGCGCCCGGTCTGGTCGTCTGGCGCACAGGCCAGCAGAATATGCCGTACTTCCAATAACGGCGAGCTGACGAATTTTTGCGGATTTTGCTGATAATACAGCTCACAATCTGCCGCTTTGGCACTGGGGACTTTCACTTCCAAATCGATCACTTGCTGCACCAGCCTGTCTTGCGCAGCCTGGCGCTGATCGGTGTTTTCCGTCTGTTGTAACGCGGCACGTTCTTTGGTTAAGCCCAGCTCGTCGGCACGCTGGCAGATTAACTTTTCAATAATCAGACTTTGTGCGGCAGCGACCATAGCGGCGCGTTTGTCGGCGGCCGGGTGATATTGCATCTCAGCAAAGATCTCCGCTTCGGAAATTTGCTGCTGATTGACTTCGATCATGTTGAACTCCCAACAGGCCAGCGCTGCGCTGGCCTGTGTTCTGGTTACGGCTTCACTTTTCCGGGGCTGGCTAGCGCACAAAGCGCTGACGCACAATCTGATGCGGCCGGCGGATATACTGCAGCGGCACGCTCAGCATATGCACCAGACGGCTGAACGGAAACACCACAAACAGCGTCATGCCAAGCACGATGTGCGCTTTGAAAATCCAGTGCACGCCCTGCATCGCCGCCACAGCTTCCGCGCTGTCAAAGGTCACAGTGTTTTGCGCCCAGGCCATTAACTTCAGCATTTCACTGCCGTCCATATGACCGGCAGAGACAAAAATCGAGGTTAAGCCCAGCAGCAGCTGCGCCAGTAACAGCCACAGCAGCGCGATGTCCATCGGATTGCTGCTGGCCCGTACCCGTGGATTGGTTAGCCGGCGTTTGAGCAGGATCACTAAACCGTACAGGCAAATCAGGCCAAAAAAGCCGCCGACGCCCATCGCGATCATTTGTTTAAACGCCGCGCTGATGCCGAGCACGTGCCAGACTTCGGCCGGCGTCAGCAGACCGACGGCATGACCGCCCAGAATGGCCAGAATGCCGATATGAAACGGGATACTGCCGCGGCGGAGTTCTTTTTTCTCCAGCAGCTGGCTGGAACTGGTTTTCCAGCTGTATTGCTCACGGTCGTAGCGGATCCAGCTGCCAATCAACATCACCGCAAAGGCGATATAGGGATAAATGCCAAAGGCGAGATGATCAAAATAACTCATGATAAAACTCCTGAAGCTGCAGCGGCAGCGGGTGTCGCTTCATTAAAAAACTGCACCGGCACCATCTGGTCGCGGCGTTGGCTTTCAGTTGGGCGGTATTGACCGCTGGGGCAGCTGGTTTCACCCCCACCGTTATTGCCAGCCGACATAAAGCTGACCATTTCCTCTTCCCAGACTTTATCCAGCGCTTTGGGGGTGTCGTCGCGCTGTTCGCTGCTGATTTGTTTGACCAAATCAGCGAGGTCAATGTCAGCTTCGGACAGCTCCAGCAAGCTGTGCAGCAGAATTTGATAATCCGAATCGCGCTGCGCCAATCTGGCGGCTAACAAACCGAGAATCGGCGCCACTTCCTGCAGACCAAAGCGTGCGTTGTCATCGCCTTGCGTAGACAAAAACTCCAAATACAGCGGCAGATAATCCGGCAGTTCTTTTTGCGAGATATCCAGCCCGGCTTCCCGATACTGCGCCTGCAGGTCCACCATTGCCTGACCGCGGTCCCGCGATTCGCCATGTAAATGTTCAAACAGCAGCAGGCTTAAGCTGCGGCCACGTTCAAACTGGCTGTCGTATTCGGCCTGCCAGTCCATTAAATCTTTGCCAAGCCGCTGGTTGATAAAGGCCTGCAGCGCCGTTTTGGCGGCGTCGGACAACGCCGCCGCCTGCACAATTTGCTCAAGTTCAGCCTGACTGTCGTGTAGCAGTTCGGTCGGGTAGTCGAGCAATAACGAAATCACCTGAAGTATTTGCATGTTGTTAATCCTTCAATTCCACCGGAATGACCTGACGCACGCCTTTGGCTTTGCTGCCAAACAGGTTGACGCCGTTATTGCCATCGCCACAGCCGTTGCCAAAACTAAAGCCACAGGAGCTCTTCAGGTCATAGGCATTCTCGGCATAAGCGCGATGGCTGGTCGGAATGACAAACCGGTCCTCGTAGTTGGCAAGCGCCATATACCGGTACATTTCTTCCACCTGATGGGCGGTGAGGCCGACTTGCTGCAGCACCGCTAAATCTTCGACGCCATCGACCTGCTGCGCGCGTTTAAAGGCGCGCATCGCAATCATCCGCTCCAAAGCCCGCACTACAGGTTTTTCATCGCCGGCGGTCAGTAAATTCGCTAAGTATTTCAGCGGGATACGCAGCGATTTTAAATCCGGGATTTCGCCATTCATGCCGACATGGCCAGCCTGCACGGCGCTTTGAATGGGCGACAGTGGCGGCACATACCAGACCATCGGCAGCGTGCGGTACTCAGGGTGCAGCGGCAGCGCGACTTTCCAGTCCATCGCCATCATGTACACCGGGCTATTTTGCGCGGCGTTGATCCAGTTATCCGGAATGCCTTCGGCGCGGGCGGCGGCGATAACTTTCGGATCATTTGGATTTAAGAAAATATCCAGCTGCGCCTGATACAGGTCCTGCTCGTTGGCGACACTGGCCGCGGCGGCAATTTTGTCGGCGTCATACAGCAACACACCTAAATAGCGGATGCGGCCGACGCAGGTTTCTGAGCACACAGTCGGCTGACCGGCTTCAATGCGCGGGAAGCAGAAAGTACATTTTTCTGATTTACCGGTTTTCCAGTTGTAATAGATTTTTTTGTACGGACAGGCCGACACACACATGCGCCAGCCGCGGCATTTGTCCTGATCAATCAGCACAATGCCGTCTTCTTCACGTTTGTACACAGCGCCGCTTGGGCAGGCCGCGACACAAGCCGGGTTCAGACAGTGCTCACACAGCCGTGGCAAATACATCATGAACGTTTTTTCAAACTGGCCATAAATGTCTTTTTGCACCACGTCGTTGAAGTTCTGATCTTTTTTGCGTTTTTCGAACTCAGTGCCGAGAATTTCTTCCCAGTTTGGCCCCCATTCGATTTTTTCCATCCGCTGGCCGCTAATCAGCGAACGTGGCCGCGCCACCGGCTGGTGCTTGCTGTCTGGTGCGTTATGCAGATGCTGATAATCAAAATCAAACGGCTCGTAATAGTCGTCGATTTCCGGTAAATCCGGGTTGGCGAAAATATTCGCCAGCACCCGGCGTTTGCCGCCAATTTTGAGTTCCAGCTCGCCGCTGGCATTTTTGGTCCAGCCGCCGTGCCATTTTTGCTGGTTTTCCCATTCTTTCGGAAAACCGATGCCGGGTTTGGTTTCGACGTTGTTAAACCAGGCATATTCGACGCCTTCCCGCGAGGTCCAGACGTTTTTACAAGTGATAGAGCAGGTGTGGCAACCGATACATTTGTCGAGGTTTAACACCATGCCAATTTGGGCTCTGACTTTCATAAATTGCTACTCCAAGCTTATTTGGTGTCTAACCAGTCGACGTTGCTCATCTTGCGCACGATGACGAATTCGTCGCGGTTACAGCCGACGGTGCCGTAATAGTTAAAGCCGTAGGCTTGCTGGGCATAACCGCCGATCATGTGCGTTGGTTTCATCACAGCGCGGGTCACCGAATTGTGAATACCACCACGGGTGCCGGTGGTTTCAGCGCCTGGCACGTTCACGATGCGTTCCTGAGCGTGGTACATCATGCTCATACCTTCCGGCACCCGCTGCGACACCACGGCGCGGGCAGCAATAGCGCCGTTGACGTTAAAAATTTCAATCCAGTCGTTGTCTTCTATGCCAGCTGCTTTGGCGTCCAGCTCACTGAGCCAGACAATAGGG
>SSFI01000118.1 GCA_008015325.1 Rheinheimera sp. | reverse complement strand
TGTGCGCGATCAGTTCGGCTGAGCTGTGTACGTTTATTACAACACCAGAACTGCACATTTTACCAAAGCAGCCTTTAATATTATCAATTTATAAACATATTTACCTGAACTGGTTTTCCTTTGACTAAAATATTTCGAAAGCCGCACAAACCTGCGTGACTACAAGGCTTGCGATAAGTTCCCGCCGCTTGTGAGAATCAGCGGGAAATTATGTAAAAGCGGTTGACCCATGCAAAAAAATACTCTTATTATCCAAGTGTCAGTTTCCGCACACAGCGGAAAGTTGCCCGAACTACCGGTATTACGGGCGATGTCAGTTGACTCATAGACAACAAAATCACTGCTAAGTGGTCCAGGGAGATAATAATGTTTAGTAACAATAAAACAGCAAATGCCGTGCGTATTGCCCTTGCATTCGGTGCTGCTTCAACTGCGGCTTTTACCTCAGCCTCAGTGTCTGCCCAAGAGCAAACTGAAGAAGCAAAAGAAAAAGTTGAACGGATTGAAGTTACAGGTTCGCGGATTAAACGTGTAGACGTTGAAACTGCCAGCCCGGTTCAAATCACGTCTTCTGAAGACATCAAACTGTCAGGTTTCACCAAAATCGAAGACCTGATGAACAGCCTGCCACAAATCGAAGCGTCTGAAACGTCGTTCCAGGCAAACGGCGCATCAGGTAACGCGACACTGGACTTACGTGGTATGGGCGCGCAGCGTACCTTAGTACTGGTCAATGGCCGTCGTCTGCAACCAGGTGGTATCAACAACGCCGGTGCTGCTGACGTCAACCAAATCCCAGCAGCCCTGGTTGAGCGCGTCGAAGTGCTGACTGGCGGTGGTTCTGCAACTTATGGTGCAGACGCTGTTGCGGGTGTTGTGAACTTCGTAATGAAAAAAGATTTCGAAGGGATGGAGCTGACCCTCGGTGGTTCTGGTTACCAGCACAACAACGACAACAAATATATTCAGGGTCTGATGGACAAACGTAAGTTTGAGTACCCTACAGGCAGCTCAGGTATTGACGGCAAAACCGGCAACATCGACCTGACCATGGGTGGTTCATTAGGTTCTAAAGGCCACGTCACTGCTTATGCCACATGGCGTCAGGTTGATGAACTGCGCCAGGAAGCCCGTGACTATTCAAGCTGTGCACTGAATGATCCAGGTACAGCCTGTGGTGGTTCTGGTAATGCGATTGTTCCTAACTTCTTTATCCGCCCATATACAGGCAGCGATTCAGATTATGATTTGGAACAGTTCTGGACACTGGATTCAAATAGCAAGTTTATCCCGTCTGTTGGCAATGCTTATAACTATGCACCTATCAACCACTTTATGCGTCCAGATGAGCGCTATACGTTCGGTGCTTTTGCTAACTATGAAATCAGCGAATATGTACGCCCGTACTTAGAAGTGTCGTTCATGAACGACCGTACCGTAGCGCAAATTGCGGAATCAGGTACTTTCTTCGCTGAAGACTACATTCTGGACATCAATAGCCCACTGTTCAGCGACGCGCAGCGTGCTCAATTCCGTTCGGAGTTTGGTGCTGACGTGAAGAAAGTAGCGGCCTCTGTTGGTAAACGTAACGTCGAAGGTGGCCCACGTCAATCGGACCTGGAACATACGTCTTTCCGGATGGTGGTTGGTACAGAAGGTATCATCAATGACACTTGGTCTTATGATATGTCATTCCAGCACGGCGTAACCAGCTCTGGTGTTGCTTACCTGAACGACTTCTATGGCCCACGTATTGCGCAAGCTTTAGGTGCCGAAGGCGCTGATCCATGCACTGGATCCTGTGTTCCTTATCAGATCTTTAAATACAACGGCGTTACTCCAGAGCAAGCCAAACCTCTGACTGGTACTGCAGTTATGAAAGGTGTGACTTCAGAAACTATTCTGAACGGTTTCGCTTCTGGTGAGTTGGGTTTCAACCTGCCTTCACACTCTATGCCGGTTGCTGCAGTAATCGGTGTTGAACATCGCGAAAACAAATTTGAGCGCTCTGCGGACGAAGTGTTTGAGAAAGGCCTGTTGTTAGGTCAGGGCGGTCAGACTGCTTCTATTGAAGGTGGTTATACCGTAAAAGAAGTATTCGGTGAATTAAGTATCCCACTGGTTGAAGATGTTGGTATCTTCAAAGACGTGACCTTAGGTCTGGGCGGTCGTTATTCTGATTACTCAACCTCTGGTGGCGAGCCAACATACAAAGCTGAACTGGACTGGACACCGGTTGATGACTGGAAAATCCGCGCCAGCTATAACCGTGCAGTTCGTGCACCAAACGTAGGCGAATTATTTGCGCCGCAAACTAACGGTTTGTGGAACGGTGTCGACCCATGTGCGAACAAAGCCGGTGGTGGTGCGCCATCAGCAAATGCAGAGCAATGCGCGCGGACAGGTGTTACAGCTGCTCAGTACGGCAAAATTACTCCAAGTTTAGCCGGTCAATACAACGGTTTATTCGGTGGTAATCCGGATCTGAAACCAGAAGTTGCTGATACCATGTCATTTGGTATCGTTGGTCAGCCACTGGATAACCTGAACCTGTCTATCGACTATTGGGATATCAAGCTGGACGAAGTTATTGGTAACGTTTCAGCACAACTGACTGTTGATCAATGTATTGCAACAGGCGCTGCAGCATTCTGTGACAACATCAAGCGTGCGCCAAACGGCAGCTTGTGGATCGGTTCTAATGCTTATGTTCAGGCAACCAACATCAACTTAGCCAGCCGTCACTGGCGTGGTATCGACGTCAGCTCTAACTACGAACAGGAAGTGTTCGGTGGTAAGCTGACAGTCAAGATGATTGGCTCTATCAGCATGAAGAAAGAGTATGTTGAGCTGCCAGGCGTCGTTGCACCAGGTGCTACCTATGACTGTTCTGGTAATGTCAGCGTTGACTGTTTCGCCCAGCCGAAATGGCGTCACACACTGTCAGCCAGCTACACCACTGGTGACTGGTGGTCAGCAACGGCGAAATGGCGTTACTTCGGTAAAGTGGACTACGAAGGTACAACAGATCTGCTGATCCCGAATGGGATCAGTGCTCAGAGCTACCTGGACTTAGTCGGCTCATTTGACGTAAACGACCATGTCAGCTTACTGGCCGGTGTGAACAACGTGCTGGACAAAGAGCCACCAATGGTTGGTCTGACGCTGTCTACAAACGCGAATACCGTTTCAGGTTACTACGACACCTTGGGTCGTTACCTGCACGCCAGCGTAACAGTTCGCTTCTAATCTGAAGCGCCCCCCGAAAAAGCCGGCTTTAGCCGGCTTTTTTTATTTTGACCCGTCCTGGCACAGTTTTTCTTAAATCAAATGACAGCGTCGCACAGCAACCAGACTCTGGTGTGGGACCAACGGCCGCTTGCGGGCAATGTATTGCGTTGCCCGTGGTTTCACACGCGGCGGCGGAACTCAACCATATCGCAGTATGGCAACAGCGGCTGTGAATTCCTTCGTTACTGCCGAAAGATTCTTTCGCTACTCAGAGCGCGGTCTCTGCTGATGAAACGTTTGCAGCACTGCAGTCCATTTTTTTGGCATGCCACTGACTGGTACCATTTTGGTTGCACCTGTGCACGGTTAAGATCCGTATCTGGTGTCTATCGGCAAGTTTCCGGATCTCCCGCTGGAAGTGCCGCAGGCTCACATCATTCATTTAGCCCGTGATCCGTCCGACACTTGTTTTGCCATTTATAAAACTTTGTTTAATCGGGTTTATTCATTTCTTATCAGCTCGACGAGCTGGCAGATTCTTTTATCGAATACAAAAAACTGATGGCGCCATGGCAGCAGGATTTGCTGGCCTTTCACCAGGCAAAATCCGCTTCCACCACGGCCAGTGCTGCTCAGGTTCGCCAGCCCGTTCAGCAGAAGTCGGTACAAAAATGGTGGCAGATTGCTGACGAACTACAGCCCGTGCAGGCGCGGCTGTTTGCCGCCGGTTTGATTGACGCAGAAGGCAATCCGGTCTGACTGGATTCAGACCGGCATGATGTCGCAGGGGGCTGTCATGCGGTAGCTGTTGCCCGCAGCGCTTTTAAACGGATAAGTGCCATGCCAGATAAAGCTTGGGAATAACACAACCAGGCCCGGCTCCGGACAAATCGCCTGTGCCAGTTGTTCCTGCTCGCCGAGATTCAGCGATGTTTCGCCAAGCTTTAACCAGCCTTGCCGGTGCGGATCGTCCGGCCGGATACAGTCCGGTAACTCCAGATAGGTGCAAGCCGACAACCAGCCTTGCGGATGCACATGGTTGGTATGAAAGCCTTCACTACCAAGACGCACTGACCAGCTGCCGGAAAAACGGAATTTGCCGGTGTTGCGACTCAGCAGCGGATGCTGAGCATCACTTGGTAGCCGCTGCAGATACTCATTAATCCGTTGCTCCAGTGCGGCACGGAATTGCTGGATCACCGGATCTGGCTCCGCTAACAGCCGTCCCAGGGTTTGAGTGCCGCCGCGCACGCTCTGATCTAAGGGCTGTCGTGTGCCAGTGTGCAGGCGCCGGATCACCGGGTTCAGTACCGCCAGAAATTCCGCCAGATTTTGATAGCCGGGTGGCGTCGGCAACGGCCTTGCGTCAATCAATAACGAGTAGTCATTCAGCCAGTGTGTTTTTGCATCGCCCTGCAGGCGCCAACAAGTGCCTAAGTAGGCCCAAATCTCCTGATTCATCGGTGCAAGTTTTTTTGCTTCGAGTAAGAAGTGTTGTGCTTGAGCTATTTGATTTTGCTTGAGTTTATAGATAGCGGCGTCAATAAGGATTTGAATTTTAAGTCGCGGATTGACCTCTTGCGCATGCAAAGCTGCTGAATTCAGCTTCTCGGCATTGGCTAAATCTCCGGCTTTTGCCGCTTGCACACCAAGAGCATGTTGCAGCTCTGGCAGCGGGCCATGCAATTCGAGCCCTGCGGCTAATAAGCTGGTCGCACTTTCGTCATCGCCGATTTGAGCCAGTAAAGTCGCGAGGCAATAACGCAACCCTAATGCCTCAGGCTGCGCTGCCAGGGTCTGTTTTGTCAAATGCAGGAATTGCTGGTGGTTTTGTTGTTGCCAATACAGCTGATTTAGCGCTTCATGCGCAGCGATATGTAGCGGTTGCAGGCTGATCGCCTGTAATAGTGCCGCTTCGGCGCCAGCGTCATTGCCTAAATCATGTTGCAGACAGCCCGCCATAAAATGGAATTCGGCATGTTCGGGCGCTATCGCCAACAATTGGCTGAGGATATCTGCCGCTGCTGCGGCCTGCTGTTCGTCCCGCAGCAGCTGGGCTTTTTGCCAGAGCAGTTGCGTCTGTGCCGGCCAGCGTGTCAGCGCCTGGTCCAGCAGCTGCAATGCGGCGTTGACCTGTTCAAGCTGTGCCAGGCAACTGGCCAGTGGTGCATAACCACGTGGGTCATCCGGGCGCAGTTGCAGTGCTTTTTGCAACCGCTCTTTGGCCAGCTGCGGTTGTTGCAGGCGCAGTGCCAGCAGCCCGGCATTGAGCCAGCTGTCGGCCTGATTCGGTGCCAGTTGTAACGCCCGCTGATAGGCCTGTTCTGCGGCATCATGTTGTTCGAGCTGTTGCAGCAAATTGCCGTAATTCGACCAGACCGCACTTTGTGTGGGCGCGGCCTGCAGACTGCGTTTGAAATACTGCAGCGCCTGGTTGTTCTGGCCTTGTTGCCGGGCGCACAGCGCCAGCAGATGCAGCGCATCCGGCTGTTCCGGCAGCAACTGTAACGCCTGGAGCGCTAACTGCATGGCCCGGGCCTGTTGGCCCTGACTAAAAGCGGCCACTGCCGCCTGGAAAATTTGCTGAGCGTGCATCATCAACACTGAATTCAAAACAGAATGGCGCTAAATTAACAGAAAAACAGCCAGAGCGGCCAGCGCATCGCGCCGCCCTTGTGCAGGATGTGTCAACAACAGGCCCGGTTCCTGCTTTCCTGTTGCAGGCGTTCACAACGGGCGCAACGTTGCCGCGCCGGGTCTTGCTGCAACAGTTCACGTTCGATCCGGGCTTCGCAGTCTGAGCACAGGCCGTATAGTCCCATGTCCATCTGACTGAGCGCAGCCTGCACCAGCTCGAGCCGGCGGGTTTTCTGTTCCAGCTCTGGTGTCAGCCAATGCCGGAGTAACTCAGGCCAGTGGCTGAGCGCCTGATGTTCTAATTGCAATAACAGGTGGTCAAATTCGCCGGCATGGTCACGTTGCAGATAGGCAAAAATGTCCTGACGCAGCTGCTGAAGTTCCTGCTGTAACTGACCACGTAATTCCGGAACAAGCGACTTAGGCATAACATCCTCAGCGGTGAAAGAAGAATGAGCCTGCAGTGTGGCAAAAGCCGGCTGCTGTTGTGCTGATGCAGATCAAAGCCGGGCATAGTAACTAAAAATTTCAGCCTTGACCTTTCGTCACGGCCTGCTCCCCGCTGAGCGCGCGGTAAAGCTTCCTTGCCGTGGAAAATTTTACTATGCTCGGCGGAAATAAATTCCACTGTGCCACGGTCTGTTGTGATATCGGTCGGTCATAAACCGGTAAAGCAAACCAATTCAGTTATTCAACACAAGGATAAAGCAGATGAATCAACAGCAAAAAGTCAAAGCAGCCTTAGGTGGTTTAATGTTATCGGCCCTGGCTGGTTTAACTGGCACCGCTCAGGCGTTTCAGGCGACTGAACTGAGCGCCGGTTATCAGCAAGCGCCGGACGGCGCAGCGCAACAGGCCGCAGATCCAAAAGCCGCTGAAGAAAAAGCCAAAGAAGGCAAGTGCGGCGAAGGAAAATGTGGTGAGGGCAAATGCGGCGGCGATAAAAAAGCAGCTGCAGGTGCTGATAAAGCCAAAGAAGGCAAATGCGGTGAAGGCAAGTGCGGCGAGGGTAAATGCGGTGGCGACAAAAAAGCCGCCACTGATAAAGCTGCCACAGATAAATCCAAAGAAGGCAAATGCGGTGGCATGAATTAAGATGCCAAAACTACAAGGGGTGGGGCTGGGGCTTCGGCGCGAGTTGCTCGCCCCTTTATTACAAAGCGGATTACACAGCGGGCACGGCATCGATTTTATCGAAGTTGCGCCGGAAAACTGGATCCCCTTCGGCGGCTCGCTGCGGCGCCAGTTTACTGAAATTGCATCGCATTACCCACTGATCTGCCACGGTCTGTCGCTCTCTATCGCCGGGCCAGATCCGTTGGATCTGCAGTTTTTGGCGCAGCTGAAGCAGTTTTTCCGCCAGCATCAGGTGCTGCTTTACAGCGAACACCTGAGTTATTGCTCCGGGCAAGGCCATTTATATGATTTGATGCCGGTGCCATTTTGCCGCCAAGCCATTGATTATCTGGTGCCGCGCATCCGTCAGGTGCAGGATGTGCTGGAACAGGAACTGGTGCTGGAAAACATTTCTTATTACGCCACGCCAGAATCGACCATCACTGAGCTGGAGTTTTTGACTGAGGTGTTAGAAAGAGCCAACTGTGGCCTGCTGCTGGACGTCAATAATATCTATGTCAATTCCATCAACCATGGTTATGACGCCACAGCGTTTTTACGGGCGTTGCCAACCAAACGCATCCGCTATGGCCATGTCGCCGGTCACTTGCAGCAAAACGCTGATTTGTTAATTGATACCCACGGCAGCGCGGTCAATGATCCGGTCTGGGCGTTACTCGCCGAAGCGTATCGTTGCCATGGCGTGTTTCCGACACTGCTGGAGCGTGATTTTAATCTGCCGCCGTTTACTGAATTACTGACTGAACTCTCGCAGATCCGGCAGCTGCAACAGGCAAACGCAGTGGGACAGGGGGCCGCCTGATGCAGGACTTTCAGCAGCAACAACTGGCCTTTATCCGCCGGATTAAAGACCCGTCAGCGCCACTGCCGGCAGGGATCCGGCCGGAACGAATGGCCGTTTACGAAGAGTTGTTTTTTAACAACGTGCAGAATTTTGTCTGCAGCGCTTTTCCGGTGTTGCGCTCTTTGTTACCAGACACGCAATGGCAAGCACTGTGCCGGCAGTTTTTCCGCGACGAGCAGTTACACAGCCCCTATTTTCTCGATATTTCCAAAGCATTTTTGCACTGGCTGCCGCAAGTGTCAGCCCAGTTACCGGTGTTTGCCCTGCAGCTGGCCGAATATGAATGGCTGGAGCTGGCGTTGGCGACCGATCTCGCAAGCGCACCAGCGGGGTGGTCATTTGATCCCGAGCGTATTTTAGCGCTGTCGCCACTGGTACGACTCTGTTGTTATCAATATCCGGTGCAACAAATTTCCGCCCGGTTTCAGCCTACAGAACCTGCCGCGCAGCCTGTATTTTTAATGTTGTACCGTGACGAAAATGACAAAGTCCGTTTTCTGGAGCTCAATGCCTGGAGTGCGGCGTTATTGCAGTTGGTCAGCGCAGAGCCAGGCCAGCAACTGGGCACTTACATCGACTGGTTGCGGCCTTATGTACCCGAGTGGAGCAATCAGCAGTTACTGGCACAAGCGACTCCGCTTTTGACCGATTTTTCCGCCCGCGGCATTGTTGTGCCAGCTGATGGAGAATCCTAGTCACAACGGGCAAAAGCTGCAGGCGTTCCGGTTGAACTTTTTTGCGCGAAAATGCCTGCGCCGCCTCAGACAAGCACTGGCTATTGCCAGTGTTTTTCATTAAAATCGAGCCCCCTTATTTTGCACTGGAAAGATGTCGATGGCAGACGAGAATTTTAAAGAATCCTTCAGCGTGTGGCATTTGTTAGGCTTTATCGCTGTGTTTGTATTGCTGTTGTGCCAGCCACCACTGGTCACCTGGTTACGTATCTTAGGCTAAGCCGGGTAACCAGACCGAAAAACCGCCTGCAGGCGGTTTTTTTATCGAATTGAATAAAGAGATTTTTCCATGACGCATACCGAATTAAGCCGCTTACTTGAGCAAGTGATCAAGTCAGTGCAGGACTATCCGAAGCCGGGTATTTTATTTCGTGACGTAACCAGCCTGATGCAGGATGGCGCTGCTTTTGCGGCCGTGATCGACCACCTGAAACAACATTACAGTGGCCAGGGCATCACGAAAATTGTCGGCACTGAATCACGTGGTTTTATTTTTGGCGCACCTTTGGCTTATGCCATGGGCGTGGCTTTTGTGCCGGTACGTAAACCTGGCAAACTGCCGCGTGAAACCATTGCGGAAAGTTATCAGCTGGAATATGGTCAGGACACCCTGGAAATTCATCTGGATGCCATTACACCAGAAGATAAAGTCCTGTTAGTTGACGATTTATTGGCGACTGGTGGTACTATTGATGCCACAACCAAACTGGTGCGTCGTTTAGGTGGTCAGGTAGCAGATGCGACTTTTGTGGTGAATCTGCCGGATTTAGGCGGCCAGCAACGACTGGAAGCACTGGGTCTGACTATTCATAGCCTGGTTGATTTTCCGGGCCATTAAACCCGGTCTGACTACAGGCACAGGGTTGACGCAACTTCCGACAAGGTGAACAGATGAGTTATCAGGTGCTGGCGCGCAAATGGCGGCCGCAAAATTTTGGTCAGCTGGTGGGACAGGAGCATGTCAAAACTGCGCTGACACACGCGCTGACACAAAACCGACTGCACCACGCTTATTTGTTCACCGGCACCCGCGGCGTGGGTAAAACCACCATAGCCCGCATCTTTGCCAAAAGCCTGAACTGCGAACAAGGCGTCACTGCAACGCCTTGTGGCATTTGCAGCGCCTGTACTGAAATCGACAAAGGTTTTTTCGTTGATTTAATGGAAATTGACGCGGCCAGTCGCACCAAAGTCGAAGATACCCGTGATCTGTTAGACAACGTGCAATACGCACCGACCCGCGGTCGTTACAAGGTTTATCTCATCGACGAAGTGCACATGCTGTCGAAACACAGCTTTAATGCGCTGCTGAAAAC
>SSFI01000037.1 GCA_008015325.1 Rheinheimera sp. | reverse complement strand
TTTTAGGAGACTGACATGCCAAGAGTAAAACGTGGTGTGACCGCACGTGCGCGTCATAAGAAGGTATTAAACCAGGCAAAAGGCTACTACGGTGCCCGCAGCCGTGTTTATCGTGTAGCGTTCCAAGCAGTTATCAAAGCAGGTCAATATGCTTACCGCGACCGTCGTCAACGTAAACGTCAATTCCGTCAACTGTGGATCGCGCGTATTAACGCTGCTTCACGTCAAAACGGTTTATCTTACAGCCGTTTCATCGATGGTCTGAAAAGAGCATCTGTTGAAATCGACCGTAAAATTCTGGCTGACATCGCAGTATTCGACAAAGGCGCATTTGCTGCCCTGGTCGCTAAAGCGAAACAAGCTCTGTCTGCTTAATCTGATTAAGTAGTGAAAAAGGCAGCTCCGGCTGCCTTTTTTTATCGCTCTGCTTTTTTGATACCAATCTCCGAGTACGGCCCATGCCCAGTTCAGCTGACAGATTTCGTCTGGTCGGTACGAGCTATTTACGATATAGTCTTTGCTCGGTTTTTCCCCAAAGCAGAAAACACCGGACATCAGTTTGCGAATACTGAGCTTGATCGCCTTATTACTGTACTGCGGGTTGCTGTTTCCTACGGCGGCAAGCTATGTCAACAATAAACTGATTGAGTTACAAAAAAAGCATAAATTATTCACGTTTTCTGTACAGACTCCGACAGGTTAGTCGGGGAAATGCCTGTATGAACAACCGGATGATGATGATTCTGCACTGCTACTGACTGAGCTGCCAACATTACCAGCCGTCAGCCGCAGATTGTTTCAGCCGGTATTTGCTGTGCGCGAAATCCGGCCAGTCTTCGCTTTTTCTGCCAGAGCCCCACCTCGTCAAAACAATCTATTCGGCTGAATGCTAATGTAGTCAAGGCCTGAAAACGCGTCGTCTCTGGCTTTAGCTATCATCCTGTTCGATGGTGTGCTGCAGACTCCGGTTCGTTCGATTAAACAAGTATGGAAACCGGCGTCTGTGCTGGCTACGCTGGGCGTGCTGGCCACGGCTATGATCACCGGGTTTGGCGCGGCTTATATCTTAGATGTATCCTTACTTTACGGGCTGTTAATCGGCTCTATTGTTGGTTCTACTGACGTGGCTGCAGTTTTTGCTTTACTACGTAACGCCGGGAGCCACATCAATCCGCGACTGAAATCGACGCTCGAAGTAGAGAGTGCGACCAACGACCCGATGGCGATCTTCCTGACTGTCGGCTTACTTGAAGTGCTGGTATGCGGACTGGATCCGGGCACTGGTTTGCTGATGTTGTTTATCACTCAGATGGGAGGGGCTTTAGTTGGTCTGCGTGGTTCAGTGCCGATCATCCTGGCTATCTTTCAGTTAGTATATGGATTGCCGGGCGCTCCGTTGATTTTCAGTGTGGTTTTTTCGTCGTGTTAATTTCGTTGACTGTACAGGGGGCCACGTTGCCACTCGTCGCCCGCAAGCTTGGTTTAACCGAAGCTGCACCTGTGACCCCGGCAGCGTCGCTGGAGATCACGGCAATTAACCAGGTAGATGCTGAAATCGTTGAGTACATGCTCGGCGCAGGATCCCGCGCTGCCGGCCGGCGTTTGTCACAAATGGCGCTGCCGGATGGCTCTGTGGTTGCGATGATCACCAGAGATAAAACGATGATCCCGCCGCGCGGCTCTACCTTATTACAGGCCGGAGATCATCTGTTCGTGGTACTAAAACCTGATACCCGTGATTTTGTTGATCAGGCGTTGTCGGGAGTCGCTGAACGGCAAGGTGTTGCAGCAAGCAACACTGAACTCAGGCTCAAAGGCTACACCAAAGTTGAAGATTTGGCGCCTTCCTATGGCATCAAACTGTCGGCTCCGGCGGAGGAAACACTGGATGCAGTCGTGCGTCTGATTATTGCCGATAACACTCATGTGGGCGCAACCGTGATCCTCGATGATGTGCAGCTGCGAGTGGTCGAAATGGTGGGCAGCGAATAGCCACCGTTGCCGTGTTGCAGCTTGCTGAGAATTGATTAGAAGCGTCAACTCTGAATCAAAAAGCCCGCATCGCGGGCTTTTTGTTGTTTGTCAGGACAAGACACCGAAATACCTTGGGCTGCTCTGGGCTTAGTTCACCGCAGGCTGAAACTCCATAATCACTTTGTTATCTTTAAACAGCTGTAACTTTTGCTGATTCACTTCAATCCGATCTGCAGTTTGCAGTTGCTTGGTAAATTGCTGTTCATAGAAATTAGCGTCGTTACAGAACTTGCGGGTACTGACAATCGGCATCACTTTGAGCTGATTATCTTTTTGCGAATAACCGGCATTAAAATTATTGCAGCCGGAAAATCCATAGACGCGATTGTTGTTATCGAACATCACACGGATATTGAGTTTCTGCGGGACGCTGATTTGCGAGACCGTATGTAAACGCCAGACCAGATTTTGTACCTTGGCCGTTGCGGCTTTATCAGGACAGGTCGCGCCTGGCCAGAACTGATCAAACTTATCGACCAACAGGGCCTGGTGTTGTTCGGCACTTTTACGTGCTGTCATGGTCGCGACTACTGCTTTGCCACTGAGTTTCGGGTCGGTTTGGTAAGACCTCAACATTGGCATGTGATGCTGGGTCATGGCGATACTGTGGTTTTCGCCGGTCATACAATCGATAAAGCTGGCTTCATTGTTCTTCAGCTGATACAGGCCTAATAACGGCATCCGGGTATCGATACGGCTGAACTGACTGGTTCTGGTCAGCGTCTGATTTTCTTTTGAAACCATTGGCTTACCTGCTGCATTTAACAGAATCAAATGTTGATTGCTGCCAAACTGGAATGAAGGTACCTGACCCTGTTTACTGGACAAATGCAGTGTGCGGTCATCGAGCTGCCAGGTTCCCTGTAACAGTTCTACCGTATTGCGGTCGATATAATCGCGGCGTAGTTCAAATTTGCCGTCTTGCAGAATATTCAGCTGGTACTGGACGCCCGGGCACTTTTTACACGGCAGGGTGCCATGAAATGACATATCCCGGTCGATAAAAATCAGACCAAAATCTGTTGGCATGGCTTCGGTATTATCAGAGTTCACAACTTCACCGGGAACCAGCTCTGGTTCGACGGCTACAGGTTGCACCGGCTGGACCGGCGCAGGTTTCACCTTCTGTTGCGGTAAATTCGTACAGGCAGATAACAGGACTGCGGCAAGCACCAGACTACGTTTCATTCATTACACCCATCAGAACGCAGACCTCTGACATCAAAGGCCGAAAACTGGCGACATTATAATGAAAATCTCGCATTGATACAGACGTTTTGTCAGCAGGTTACCAAAGCGCCATATAGATTTGCCGCTGACTGGCACAGCTGTGTGCGACGATTCTGTTTATCGCTGTTGCCGCAACCATTGCAGCACCAGATCAGCACTGTGCTCTGGGTCCTCCTGCATAAAACAATGACCGCCTTTGACTTGCTGCACTTGCAGTTGCGGGCATTTTTGCTGAAACAGTGCCGCCGACTTACTGACAAAGGGATAGCTGTTTTGACCGTAAATCAATTGAACAGGTTTGGTGGTGCGTTGCAATGACAGCCATAATCGCCGTGGGAAGCTGGCAAAAATCTCCGCTTCCCGCTCTGGGGCGCAGCGCAGTGTTAAGCCTTGTGCGGTTTCAGTCATTCCATGCTCGATATAAGCGTTGAGAGCATCTGGGTGCCAGCCCTTGAACATGCCGCGCTGGTGGAAATAGTCCCAGGCTGCCTGCCTGTCAGCGAAAAATTGTCGCCGTTTGACGGCCCGGCGTGCCAGTGGATTATGCCGGTACAAACCCAACCAATTTAACGCGGTCATACCGCCCAGCATGCCGGGTGTAAACAGCACCGGGTCGAGCAGCAATACCGCAGCGAATGGGCTGTGCGGTTCGCTGTGGAGCAAAGCGGTCAGTACACCGCCAAAACTATGACCGACGCCATATACCGGGACGCCTTTATATTCGGCTAAATAAGTCTGAAGCGCTTCATGGGCAAAAACAGCGCTTTGGTTCCAGCCGACAAAATTACCGCCATGTTCACTGCGGCCGTGGCCTTGCGCATCAGACAGAAAAAAATCCACTTCGTGTTGCAACAGAGACAACATCGGCCAATACATCTGGCTGCAAAAGCCATTACCATGCAACAGATGCAACAGCGGTTTCCCCCTGGGGATGCTACGCATTCCTTGCAGGGCGAAACCCTCGGGGGTCTGGTATTGCCATGGGATCAGCTGCATGATTTTTCTCAAGTAATTACTCTAATCACACTGCCACAAGGCAGCGGGATGAATCAAGCCGATACTGAGTCAAATTCATAAAAATCAGATATAAAAAAGCCACCCGCAGGTGGCTTTTGGCATGGTAAATCCTTAGAAGTTATAGGTCAGGCGGGCGTAGTAGAAACCGCCGTTAAAGCCCATCACCGTTGTGGTTGGGTACTTGGCACCCAGTACTTCGGCCCATTCGTTTTCGTCTGGCAGTTCGTCGAACAGGTTGGATGCGCCCAACGCCACGCTGTAGTTGTCGCTGAAGTTGTAAGTAACTTCAGCGTCTACTGTCAGTTCAGCACCCAGATACAGCGGTAAACCACCGTCTGCAGCGGAGACGACACCAGAATCCGCATGGTCTTCATAATAGCTGCCGTAATGGTTTAACCGGACATAGCCATTCCAGGCACCTTGGTTGTGACTGACGGTAAAGCTGCCGCGCACACTTGGCAGGCCTTCTTCAATCTGCTTGACCTTGGCTTCCCAGATATAGTCAGAGTGACGGTCTACCGAGGTTTTGGTCCAGTTTGCTGCTAAGGCCAATGTGGTACGGCCACCGAACTGGTCCATACCGTAGTTGGCAACAAAGTCTGCACCACGGGTGGTGGTGTCAAAATCGTTGGTAAAATATTTAACCCCGGTGAAGCTGCTGGCGTCACGCACACCCAGCGCTAACAGTTGCTGAATGTCCGCAGCGGTCAGATCCTGTGAAGAGGACTGGCTGATGCGGTCATCCACTTTAATTTGGAAGAAGTCTAACGTGACGTATAAGTCGTCGACTTCAACCACAGTACCGAATGACATGTTGACCGATTCTTCCGGCGTCAGCGCCTTACCACCTTTGAGTACTGAAATTGGGTGCGTTGGTGGCAATGTTGCGTTATCTACCAGACCTTTGCCGGCGGCAAAAGAGGTGGTGACGTTACGGACTGTCGACTGACCGATAGTTGGCGCACGGAAGCCGGTACTGGCGGCTGCGCGCAGTGCGACTTCATCATTGACCTGATAGCGGCCGGTCAGTTTCGCGTTGGTGGTAGAACCAAAGTCTTCATAGTCTTCAAAGCGTAAAGCAAAATCAGAGCGGAACTGGTCGCTGAATTCTGCACCAAACTCGGTGTAAGCCGCGTAGTTATAGCGGTTGAAGGAACCAGCATCATCTGGTTTAAACCCCGGGAAACCGTTCGAACCGATACCGAAGCCTTGTGAAGCCAATGGACCGACCTCAAATGAGTTTTTATCGCCCGCGTAAATTTCAAAGGTATCAATACGATACTCAAGACCTGCGGCGACAGCCAATGGATAAGGCAGGGCATCTACTTCAATCAGCTTGTTCATGTCGTAGTTCAGCGCCTGTTCCTGCTGCACATATTTACCAGCGTTGAAATCGCGTGGCGTAGCAGAGCCCATTGAGGCATTGATGGTATTTTTGATATAGAACTCAGCTTCGCTGCGGCCATACGTTGAACTTAAATCAAAGTTCCAGCCATTTTCCAAGGTGCCTTTTAAACCAGCGGCCAGCGCCGCATCTGTGACAATACCGCCAAATTTTGGCGTAAAACCGCCCGGTAATGATTTAAAGAAGGTGAAACAGTGGGCTGGTAACGCATTCACCTTGCCGGTGATTTGACTGTGCGTCTGACCAGTCAGACCAATAGTCGGGCAGGCGCCTTTGCTGGTATCGAGGTTACCGATCAACAGAGTTTCGCCACCGTCATTAGAATACACACCGCCTCGGGTTTGCGGATTACGGTAATAAAAACCACCTTCAACATCGCGCTGGGCAAAGTTACCAAAGGCATAAAACTCTTTTTCCTTAGCGACTTCGAGTCCGATGTTACCGAATACTTTGAAGTCACGTTTGACTTCAGGCGAACCCCAGACCTGGGCCGGATTGGCGATATTGGTATTGCCGGCAGCGACTAAACCTGCGGCATCACCCCGTTGTACGCTACGACTGGTTGGGTCTGATTGTTTAAATTCGGTGCTGAAGTTAGCAAAACCGTTGTCGGTAAATGGCATACCGACGTTGGCACTGATCTGACGTAAATCACCGTCGCCGTCATAATGCTGGCCGGTTTTTAATTCGATAGCGCCGCCTTCGTTGTTGTCTTTCAGGCGGAAGTTAATTACACCAGCGATGGCGTCAGAACCGTATTGTGCTGCGGCACCATCCCGCAGAATTTCAACTTGCTTCAGCGCAATGGATGGAATGGTTGAAATGTCCGGGCCTTGTGATCCATCCGATAAACCGCCGCCGAGGAAAGTGATGACGGCAGAGCGGTGCCGGCGTTTACCGTTCACCAGTACCAGGGTGCTGTCTGGTGGCAGGCCGCGTAAGTTGGCCGGACGGACTAAAGTGGAGGCATCGTTGATTGGTTGGGTGTTGACGTTAAATGATGGCACCACAGCGCTCATCAGCGTCATCATGTCACTAGGACCGTTTTTGTTGAATTCGTCGGCTGAAATCACGTCGACCGGTACTGCAGAGTCGCCGACCGAACGTGGGGCACCACGTGAACCGACAACAACGATTTTTTCAACGTCCTGTTCGGCTTTTTTGTCGGCACCGGCATCTTGCGCCAGAGCCAGTGGGCTGCCTGCTAACAGCATCAGCGTACCGCCGGTCACTGCCGCCTTGATGCAGGCCGACAATGGATGAATTGAGGTAGTCATTTTCATTGGGTTGCCTTTTATTATGTTTATCCTGGATATACTGCGGCACTTTTATATTTTTTAGGTGCGCATGATTAACTTATTGCAATTAAGTTCATTTGTCCAACGGGTGAATTTGTTGTTCTGTCTCAAAATGTTTGCAAAATTTGTCTGCTTTCAGTCCCTGAAATGGGTGTATCTCAGTCCTGACGTGCATTGGCGCTGGTCCGACAGGGCTGTTAACCGGCGCTTTTGCGCTTGAAAAAATCTGGCCAGTGCAGTTAGATGCAGCTTCTGACTCCCTTTTTCGGACTATTCATGAAAAAAACTATTTTGTCCGGCGTCATCCTTGGTGCTGGTCTTTTGTCGCAAGCATCGGCGCAAACGCTTGATTTACCCCGCTTGTTTGCAGAGCCCGCGTTAAGCGGTACCGCACCCAAATCGCTGAGTTACGCGCCGGATGGCAAACGAATCACTTATCTCAAAGGCAAAGCGAAAGACGCTAACCGGCTGGATTTATGGCAATACGAACTGGCGAGCGGCCGGCATAGTCTGCTGGTGGATTCTGATACGCTGTTTAGCGGCGAAGAAACGCTGTCTGACGAAGAAAAAGCCCGCCGTGAACGCTTACGGCTGTTCGCCAGCGGTATTGTCAGTTACCAATGGTCGAAAGATGGCAAAGCGCTGTTGTTTCCATTGAATGGCGATTTGTACCACTATCAGCTGAGCACTCAAAAAGCCCGCAAGCTGACGGAGACTGAAGCTTTTGAAACCGACGCACAAATTTCGCCAACCGGGCGTTACGTGTCTTTTGTCCGCGAGCAAAATATTTATGTCATCGACCTCAAAACCGGCAAAGAAACTCAGCTGACTTCAGATGGTAAAGGTACGATACGCAATGGCATGGCAGAGTTTGTCGCACAGGAAGAAATGGGCCGCATGACCGGTTACTGGTGGGCGCCGGATGACAGCAAAATCGCTTTTACCCAATTTGACGAGTCGTCGGTGCCCGAAGCGGTGCGTAACGAAATTTACGCTGATGAAATCAAACTTTACAACCAGCGCTATCCATTTGCCGGCAAAGCAAACGTCCGGATCAAATTAGGTGTCGTCGGTGTTGGCGGCAGTGATTTGTCGTGGCTGGATCTTGGTAAAGAACAAGACATCTATCTGCCGCGGGTAGAATGGACTGAAAACCCAAATTTGCTTACTTATCAGTGGCAAAGTCGCGATCAGCAAGTGTTGGAACTGCGGCTTGCCGATTTAGCGACCGGGCAGCAAAAAACTTTGCTGACAGAAACCAGTAAGACCTGGGTCAATCTGCATGACGATTTACACTTCCTCAGTGACAAGCAGTCGTTTATCTGGGCGTCAGAGCGCGACGGCTATAAGCATTTGTATCTGTATTCCCTGCAAGGTGGCGCGCCGAAGCAGCTGACGTCCGGCAACTGGATTGTCAATCATCTGGAGAGCGTCGATGAAAAAGCCGGGCTGATTTATTTGAGCGGCCGTAAAGATACGCCGCTGGAGAGCCATCTGTACAAGGTGCCAGTGCAGGGCGGCGAGATAGTCCGGCTGACTGAGCCGGGTTACAGCCATCAGGTCGTGGTGGCAAAAAATGGCAGTGGTTTTATCGATACTGCATCTGCCGCGGTGAAACTGCCGTCGGTATCGCTGAAAAATGCGCAAGGCCAGACGCTCACGGTGCTGGAAGCTAATAGACTCGATGACAAACATCCGCTGACGCCTTATGCCAGCAAATTAGTGACGCCACAATTTGGTACGCTGCAGGCCAAAGATGGTCAAACGCTTCATTATCGTTTGTTTAAGCCCGAAGCGCTGGTGCCGGGCAAAAAATATCCGGTGATTGTCGGTGTATACGGTGGCCCGGGGGCACAGCGCGTGACTAACAGCTGGAGCAGCAAAGATTTGTATTTCCAGTATCTGGTGCAGCAGGGGTATCTGGTGTTTCAGCTGGATAACCGGGGCTCAGAAAACCGCGGCAAGGCCTTTGAAGATCCGATTTTTGGCAAGCTGGCTGAAGTGGAACTGGACGACCAGAAAACCGGTGTCGACTATCTGCGTACTTTAGATTTCGTCGATGCAAAACGAATTGGCATTTACGGCCATAGCTATGGCGGTTATATGACCATTATGGCGATGTTGCGTGCCGGCGATTATTTTGCTGCAGGTGTGTCCGGAGCGCCGGTCACAGACTGGGCTTTGTACGACACTCATTACACTGAGCGTTATCTCGGCCATCCGGAAAAAAATGCCGCTGGCTATGCAGCCAGTTCCGTTTTTCCATATGTGGGTGGTTTAACCGGCAAGCTGATGATTTATCACGGTATGGCCGATGATAACGTACTGTTTACTCATAGCACTAAGCTGTTTTCAGCGCTGCAAAGCCAGGGTAAGCCATTTGAGATGATGACTTATCCTGGTAGCAAACACGCGATGTTTGGTCAGCCGGTGCAAACGCATCTGCACCAGACCATCACGGACTTCTTTAACCGGACTTTAAAAGATTAAGCTGGGTGTTAGCATAGCAAAAAGGTCGCTGCGGCGACCTTTTTGCTATCTGTATAAATTGATTAGTTGCAGCTGGTCAGCTCATTGGCACAAGCCTGATCTGTGCATAGCAGCTGCAGGTTCTGCACTGTAGTCTGGCTGATTTGCGTTAGCGCTTCCTGCGTTAAAAAGGCCTGATGGCCGGTGATCAGCACATTGGGGAAGGTCAGCAGGCGCTGGAACACTTCGTCGCTAATCATTTGATCTGATAAATCTTTGAAAAACAAATCGGCTTCCTGTTCATACACATCAAGGCCAAGCAAACCAATTTTGTGGCTTTTCAGTGCTGTGATCACCGCTTTGGTGTCGATCAGGCCACCGCGGCTGGTGTTGATCAGCATCACGCCGTTTTTCATTTGTGCTAAAGATGCGGCATTAATTAAATGATGGCTGTCCGGCGTCAGCGGGCAGTGCAGGCTGATAATGTCGCTGTCGCGATACAGCTGCGACAGTTCGACATAGCGCGCCGAAGGTGGCAGCAGTTCAGGTTGCGGCAGCGGGTCGTAACACAAAATCTGCATGCCAAACCCATTGAGGATGCGTGCCGTGGCCATTCCTATCCGGCCGGTACCAATCAGGCCGACAGTTTTGCCAGCCAGGTTAAAACCGATGAGCCCCTGCAGGCTGAAGTTATCATCGCGCACCCGGTTATAGGCTTTATGCAGTTTGCGGTTCAGGCATAACATCATCGCCACGCAGTGTTCGGCGACCGCTTCGGGCGAGTAGGCTGGTACTCTGGCGACCCGGATACCCAGCTCGCTGGCCGTCTTGATATCAACATTATTAAAACCGGCACAGCGCAGCGCAACTGAATCAACGCCTTGTTGCTTCAGTGCTTTAAGCACCGGTGCACTGAGGTCATCATTAACAAAGACGCAGACCGCCTGGCTGTTTGCTGCCAGACTGACGGACTGCAGATTTAACGCTTCGCCGACAAAATGCCAGTGGATATTGGCGGGAGTCGCCTGACGCAGGAATTCGGCATCATAGGGCTGGGTACTATAAACAGTGACCTGCAGTGAGGATGTCATTGGCGTTTAGCTCCTTTGCCTGTTCAGTCTGTTGCTTGCGGTAGTAATGCCAGCTCCGCTTCAATGGCATCGATAAACTGGTTCGGTCTGGTGCGCGGTGCATAACGTTTGACCACCACACCGTCTTTATTGACCAGAAATTTGGTGAAGTTCCACTTAATAGCCCGGGTTTTCATCAGACCACGCGCCTGATCTTTCAGGTACTCAAATAGCGGATCTGCGTCCGGGCCATTGACCTGGATTTTCGCCATTACCGGAAAACTGACGCCGTAATTGAGCTGACAAAATTGCTGAATATCCTGATCGTTGCCAGGTTCCTGACCACCAAACTGATTACAGGGAAATGCCAGGATCTCCAGGCCTTTCTGATGATACTGTTGATAGAGTTGTTCCAGATCCTGGTACTGCGGTGTAAAACCGCAGCGACTGGCGGTGTTCACTATCAGCAGCACTTTATCGCGATAAACAGCTAAATCCTGCAATGTACCTTGTGGTGTACGAACCTTAAAGTGATGGACGTTGGCCATACATTCCTCTTGTTTGCCTCTGCGCCGGCGCGGTTGCACTGTTGAATAAAACGCCAGCTTGATATGCATTTGAATGATTTTGCTATTTGTAGCATAAATTTGTACAGTGGCGGTTAGCCTGTCACAGAATTAAGTCAATTGTATGTCAGAAAGAACTTCTTTAGCTTCAGAGCCTTGTGTTATTGCTTTTGTCGGATTAGGCGTCATGGGCTATCCAATGGCCGGTCATCTGAAAACGGCGGGTCACGATGTGGCTGTGTATAACCGTACCGCGTCCAAAGCCAGTCAATGGGTCGCGCAGTATCAGGGGCGTAGCGGTGATACGCCGGCTCAAGTCGCTGTAGGGGCTCAACTGGTGATGCTGTGTGTTGGCAACGACGACGACGTCCGCGCCGTGGTCTACGGTCAAGATGGCGTGCTGGCACAGATGCAACCCGGCAGTGTACTGATTGACCATACCACAGCTTCGGCTGATCTGGCGCGAGAGCTGGCCACAGCCTGTGCGGAGAGAGGCATCGGGTTTCTCGATGCCCCGGTGTCCGGTGGTCAGGCCGGTGCACAAAACGGCGCCCTGACCATTATGCTCGGTGGCGATGCGGCTGATTTTCAGCGCGCCGAGCCGGTGCTGCGGCATTATGCGAAGAGCGCGCGTCTATTAGGGCCAGCCGGCAGTGGTCAGCTGGCGAAAATGGTCAATCAGATTTGTATCGCGGGGGTAGTACAGGGCCTGGCCGAAGCCTTACATTTTGCGAAGTGCGCTGATTTGGATGCCAAAGCCGTACTTGAAGTGATCTCCAAAGGTGCCGCCCAATCCTGGCAGATGGAAAACCGTGGTGCCACTATGGTGGACGGCCAGTTTGATTTTGGTTTTGCTGTGGACTGGATGCGCAAAGACCTCAGCATCACCTTAAACGAAGCGCGCCGCAACGGTGCGCAGCTACCGGTTACCGCATTAGTCGACCAGTTTTATGCCGAAGTACAGGCACTCGGTGGCAACCGCCAGGATACATCGAGCCTGATCCGCCGGCTGAAAACCCCAAAGCGTTAGGCCACCTGGTTAGTCATCGTGCTGCTGCATGCTCAGCAGCGCCAACCCCGACAACAATAGCAGTGGCACCAGCACCAGTTGACTAAACACATCCAGCTCGCTGCGCCAGTTCAACCAAAAAATCAAGCCACTTTGTATAGCCAGCGTCAGCCAGCTGATCTGTTTCAGACCTAACTTCATGTTGCACCTCCTGTTGACTTGAATGAAGTTTAACCTGGCCGAAAATTGCGCTATAGTGGCAATATTGACATTTTTAGTGCCTAAAGTGACATATGAAACAGGTTTTGATTCTGGTTTATCCGGGAGTAGCGCTAGGCCAGCTAACAGGCATGGCCGAGATGTTCCGATTCGCCAATGAGCTGGCGCGTTATCTGGAACCCGGAGCTTTGACTGAGCGTTATCAGGTAGGCTTCTACCAGCTGGGCGGCGGCGCAACGTATCAGGCCGATGCGCTGCAGATTGCTTGTTTGGCGACTTTACCTGACCAGATTGATGCCTTGTTGATCCCGGGCAGTTATGCCCATCAGAGCGTCGAGCTGAATCAGGTGACTGCGTTGTTTCGCCAACACAGCGCGTGGTTTGCGCAACTTGCGGCCAGCGGTACTTTGCTTGGCGCGGGATGCAATGGCAGCTTTGCCTTAGCATCCACCGGTCTGCTCGACGAAAGGCAAGCGACCACCTGCTGGTTCCTCAGCGAATATTTCCAACATCTGTTCCCCAAGGTGCAATTGCAGGTGGAGGCGACTGTTTGTCGCAGCGGAGCTTGTTTTACCGCCGGCGCCACCAGCGCTTATTTGCAGTTGTGCCTGCAACTCATCACAGAATTTGATGGCAGCCGGTTTAGCCGTCAGCTCGCCAAGATTATGCTGGTGGAACCTGCGTTTCACAGTCAGGCGCCATTTATGTCAGTACAGCAAATGGTCAACCACCAGGATGACCGTATCGCGGAAGTACAGCTTTATCTGCGTAAACATCTGGCTGAACCGCTGGATTTACAGCAACTGGCGCAGCATTTTGCCATGAGTGGACGCACTTTGATCCGCCGTTTTAAGTCAGCAACCGGCGACACACCGATGGCGTGGCTGCAAAAACTGCGGATTGATAAGGCAAAAAATCTGCTGGAAACTACCTTAATACCGCTGGAGCAACTGACGCAACAGGTGGGCTATGAAGACGTGTCTTCGTTTCGTAAGTTGTTTCAGCAATATACTCAGATGACGCCAAAAGCCTACCGCGACCATTTTTATCAATAAGGCAAAGTTAAAGCTCGTGCAATTTATGAACATAAAAAGTAAATTTAACTAAATTTAGTCGCGTAAAATATCTGTCGTGATACAATTTTGTTAATTATCCCGCCTTTGTTTTTACTGATATGACTGGTTTAGAAATTGGTTGGCAACTGTATCTGTTGCTGTTTTGTCTGGTGGTGTTGTTGCCGGTGCTGGCTGTGTGGTTGTTTTGCTGGTGGCGGCGATTTCCGCTGCGGCCAGCTTTATGGTCCATGGTTGGTGCGACGATGTTGTATATGCTGTTAAGCTGGGGCATCAGCAGCAATAGCGTCACGCTGGAAGAAAACCGCCTGGCCTTGCAGGCCGGCTTTTATCACGCACAAATCGATAACATTGGCCTGGCGAGCAGTGCGATTCATGTCTTACCACAAGATAAGCTCGGCGAGTATGCGCCGGCGACTGCTGTAAATGGTATCCGCTTGCCGGGCTACCAGGTTGGCTGGTACCTGTTACAAAACCGTAAACTGGCATTTGTCATGCTCATTGGACCGCAAGACGAAGTCAGTCTGGTCCGGTCCGGTGAGATGACTGCTGTGGTCGGTGGTAATCTGTTCAGCCAAAGTGGTCGGATAGTCGCAGCACACTGACAGAATAATACCAATAAAAAAGGTCGCATTTGCGACCTTTTTTAGTTGATGATCAAAAGCTTATCCAGCGAATGTCATTTCTGGGATATCGCCGTTAATGACCAGCTTACCGGCAGTTTTCTGCTGAATTTCTTCAACAGAGACACCAGGCGCGCGCTCAAGCAAGTGGAAAGCGCCATCTTTGACTTCAAGTACTGCTAAATCAGTGACGATTTTTTTCACGCAGCCAACACCGGACAGCGGCAGGGTGCAGTTATCGAGCAGTTTAGAGCTGCCGTATTTGTCGGCATGTGTCATTGTCACCACGATATTTTGCGCACCGGCGACTAAATCCATCGCGCCGCCCATGCCTTTGACCAGTTTTCCCGGGATCATCCAGCTGGCGATATTGCCATTCTGGTCGACTTCAAAAGCGCCCAACACCGTCAAATCAACATGACCGCCGCGGATCATGGCAAAGCTTTCGGCGGAAGAAAAAATCGCCGCGCCTTTAATAGCGGTGACGGTTTCTTTGCCGGCGTTGATCATGTCAGCGTCTACTTCAGCATCAGTCGGATAAGGTCCCATACCAAGCAAGCCATTTTCTGATTGCAGCATCACTTCAATACCGGCTGGAACATAGTTAGCTACTAATGTTGGGATACCAATGCCGAGGTTGACGTAGTAACCGTCTTTTAATTCTTGTGCGACGCGCATCGCCACTTGTTCACGTGATAAAGCCATGCCGTTCTCCTTAATCTTTGCGAACCATGCGACGTTCAATGCGTTTTTCAAAGTTACCTTTAATCACGCGCTGCACATAAATGCCCGGGGTGTGGATTTCGGTCGGGGACAGCTCACCCGGCTCGACGATCTCTTCCACTTCAGCCACGGTAATTTTGCCGGCGGTGGCGACCATCGGGTTGAAGTTCATTGCGGTGTGACGGAACACCAGATTGCCGTAACGGTCGGCTTTCCAGGCGCGCACAATGGCGAAATCACCGGTGATGGCTGGTTCCAGTACATAATTGCGGCCATTGATTTCACGGGTTTCTTTGCCTTCAGCCACTGGTGTACCGTAACCGGTCGCGGTGAAAAAGGCGGGGATGCCGGCACCACCAGCGCGGATTTTTTCCGCCAGCGTACCTTGCGGGGTTAATTCCACTTCGAGTTCGCCAGACAATAACTGCTGCTCAAACAAAGCGTTTTCGCCGACATAAGAGGCGATCATCTTTTTAATCTGCCGGTCTTCCAGCAGGATGCCGAGGCCAAAGCCGTCGACACCGCAGTTGTTCGACACTACGGTCAGATCCCGCGTGCCCATTTTTTTGATTTGGCCAATCAGGCCTTCCGGAATACCGCATAAACCGAAGCCGCCTGCGATCACGGTCATGCCATCGGCAAGACCTGCTAAGGCTTCGTCGTAGCTGTGCACGACTTTGTTAAACCCTGCCATTGCTGTTCCTCTGTTGTTATCGGGCAGCTGCTTTTTAGCTGCTATGAGATTGCATGGTCAGCCGGTCGCTGCGCTGCGACCGCCTGTTAATTCTGTCCGGCATTCTGCTGGCACTGCGCTTTAAGCGCCAATCCTACTTTAGAACTAGGCGCTTTCCCGAGGGCCGCCGTGATGGCCCAGCCGGCGCGGGCGAGGCTTTGTAACGCAACGCCGTGTGCGATGCCAAGACCATCCAGTAAATACACCACATCTTCAGTGGCAACATTGCCTGACGCGCCGGCGGCGTAGGGGCAACCGCCGAGACCGGCGACCGCACTGTCAATGACTGCAATACCGCGGCTTAGCGCTGCGTAAATATTTGTTAACGCCTGGCCATAGGTGTCATGAAAATGTATCGCAACTTGTTCAACCGGTACCACTGTAAGGACTGCATCAAGCATGGCCAGCACTGTTGCCGGCGTACCGACGCCGATAGTGTCGCCTAAAGAGATTTCATAACAACCCATGTCGAGCAGTGCTTTGGCTACGCGGGCGACCTCGGCGGGGGCGACAGCGCCCTGATAAGGGCAACCGACCACACAGGACACATAACCGCGTACCCGCACGCCGTCGGCTTTGGCCGCAGCCAGCACCGGCGCAAACCGCGCCAGGCTCTCGTCAATCGAGCAGTTGATGTTCTTTTGCGAGAAAGCCTCAGAAGCGGCGCCAAAAATTGCCACTTCGTCTGCACCGGCGGCGCGCGCCCCCTGATAGCCTTGCAAATTCGGCGTCAGTGCCGCGTAGGTGACGCCGGCTTTACGCTGAATGCCGCTGAACACCTGTGCCGAATCCGCCATTTGCGGAACCCATTTGGGGCTGACAAAAGCACCGGTTTCGATGGTGGTAAGGCCGGCTTCAGCTAAGGCCTCAACCAGCGCTATTTTGGCTTCCACCGACACCGATATTTCGTTTTGTAAGCCATCACGCGGACCCACTTCGACGATTCTTACTGCTTTTGGCCACTGTGCTGTCATGCTGAAGCTCCTGCATCTGCGCTGAAATCGACCAGCTCAGCACCGTCTTTGACCAAATCACCGGCCTGATAAAATACGCTGTTCACCACGCCATTGGCCGGCGCTTTGATGGCGTATTCCATCTTCATCGCCTCCATCACCAGTAGTGTCTCGCCAGCCTGCACCTGTTGGCCGGCGCTTGCCATCACCGCGACCACTGTGCCGTTCATCGGCGCTTTTAAGCTACCAGCGCTTTCATCAGTTGCGGCGACTTCAACCTGGGTCTGATAAGTAAAATCAAAGCGCTGATGGGCGATAAAGACCGATACAATTTGGCTAAGAGCGTTTTGCTGATAAAAACTGACCCGTACGCGGAACTGATGGCTGTTGCCTTGATTCGCTAAAGTTGCTGTCAACGTATCGCCACTCAGTTCGGCGCGAGCGTTGATGCAATAATCGCCGACACACAGGTGCTGGCCGGTGGCAGTACTTTGGATCATCACTTGTGAGGTGTTATCGCCACTACTTAAGTTAAAACGTACCTGCGGCGCTTCGTTTAGCCGCCAGCCGTAACCACAACTCCAGGGCGAGCGGTCGGTCGGGGCTGGTTGTTGCTTCAGCAGCAGATATAACGCCGCTAACAGCAATGCTTGTTGTGATTCAGACTGCGCCGGGGCAAATAAATCGGCCTGATGATGTTCGATAAAGTGCGTGTCGAGTTCAGCCGCGGCAAAAGCCGGATGCGACACCAGTGCGCTTAAAAAGCCTAAGTTGGTTTTGACACCGGCGATGCGATATTCGTCCAGCGCATGGCGCATGCGGGCAATAGCGCGGTCGCGGTTTTCGTCCCAGACAATCAGCTTGGCGA
>SSFI01000073.1 GCA_008015325.1 Rheinheimera sp. | reverse complement strand
GTGCAACGCCGCCCGGGGATGTATACCGATACCACAAGGCCCAATCACCTGGCGCAGGAAGTCATCGACAACAGCGTCGACGAAGCTTTAGCCGGTCATGCCGATACTGTGCAGGTGATTTTGCATGCCGACCAGTCGATTGAAGTCATCGACAATGGCCGCGGCATGCCGGTGGACATTCACCCGGAAGAAGGCGTCAGCGGGGTAGAACTGATTTTGTGCCGGCTGCACGCCGGCGGTAAATTCTCCAATAAAAACTACCAGTTCTCCGGCGGCTTACATGGCGTCGGGATTTCGGTAGTGAACGCCTTGTCGACCCGGGTTGAAGTGTCAGTGCGCCGCGATGGCAACGTTTATGACATGGCGTTTGAACACGGCCATAAAGTCAGTGAACTGGCCATCACTGGCACGGTTGGCAAACGCAACACCGGTACCCGGGTGCGGTTCTGGCCAGACGCTAAGTATTTTGATTCGGCCAAGTTTTCAGTCAGCCGGCTGTTGCATGTGCTCAAAGCCAAAGCGGTGTTATGTCCGGGCCTCACCGTCAAATTCGACGACAAAGTCAACGAGCAAAGCTACAGCTGGTGTTACATCGCTGGCATCCGCGATTATCTGGTCGATGCGGTGAAAGACTGTATCACGCTGCCGGAGCAGCCCTTTGTCGGCAGCTTCAGCGCCAGCACTGAAGCAGTGGACTGGGCGGTGTTATGGCTGCCGGAAGGCGGCGAACTTCTGACAGAAAGCTACGTCAACCTGATCCCGACCGCCCAAGGCGGGACGCACGCCAACGGTTTACGTCAGGGCTTGCTGGAAGCGCTACGTGAATTCTGCGAATTCCGCAATTTGCTGCCACGTGGCATCAAACTGACGCCGGAAGATGTCTGGGACCGCTGCGCTTATATCCTGTCGCTTAAAATGCAGGAACCGCAGTTTGCCGGTCAGACCAAAGAACGGCTGTCGAGCCGGCAGGCCTCCAGTTTTGTCAGCGGTGTGGTCAAAGACAGCTTCAGTTTGTGGCTGAACGAACATACCGACATCGCGCAGACGCTGGCGGAATTTTGCATCAATAATGCGCAAAAACGTTTACGTGCTGAAAAGAAAATCGTCCGCAAAAAAGTCACGGCCGGCCCGGCATTGCCCGGCAAGCTGGCCGATTGCAGCGGCTCTGATGTCAGCCGCTCTGAACTGTTTCTGGTGGAAGGCGATTCAGCCGGCGGTTCTGCCAAGCAAGCGCGCGACCGCGAATATCAGGCGGTGATGCCGCTGCGCGGAAAAATTCTCAATACCTGGGAAGTTGAATCCGAACAAATTTTGGCGTCGCAGGAAGTGCATGATATTTCAGTTGCTATCGGGCTCGACCCCAATTCGGCCGATCTGTCACAACTGCGTTACGCCAAGGTTTGTATTCTGGCCGATGCGGATTCTGATGGTCTGCACATTGCCACTTTATTGTGCGCTTTGTTTGTCCGCCATTTCCGCGCCTTAGTTGAAGCGGGCCATGTGTTTGTCGCGATGCCGCCGCTGTATCGCATCGACATCGGCAAAGATGTGTATTACGCGCTTGATGAAGATGAGAAAAATGGCATTCTGGACCGGCTCGAAGCCGAGAAAAAACGTGGCAAAATCAACGTGCAACGCTTTAAAGGTCTGGGTGAAATGAACCCACTGCAGCTGCGTGAAACCACGATGGACCCCAATACCAGGCGTCTGGTGCAGCTGACTATTGACGATGAGCGTCAGACGCTGGAAATGATGGATATGCTGTTGGCGAAAAAACGTGCCAATGACCGCAAGGACTGGCTGGAGCATAAAGGCGACCGCGCTATCCTGGCCTGAGGATTGTCAGCGCGCGCCGGTCGTTATACTCTGGACTGCGGATTTATGCACTTTGGATGAATTATTATTACTATGAAAATCTGTGCAGTTTTTTTGTTTACAACTTTGTGGCTCGGCAGCGGCGTTACTCATGCTGCGGATAACACGCAGGCTGAGCTGCCGGAATGGCTGGTGCAAATTCAGCAACAAAAAAATATCCGGCCGGAAGCCATGCTGCAACTGGCAAAAAGCCACGAGGCTGATTTCGGCAACTGGAGTCTGGCACAACAAGCCAGCTGGCTCAGTGAACTGTCGTTGATTTATGAAGCGCTGGGTCGCCACCGTGATCAGCTGGCTGCGGCGGAACGCGGTCTGGCGCTGGTGCCGGATCAACTCAGCAAGACCAATATCGAATTGCTCTACAGCATGGGCTACGCGCTGGAAATGCACCGCGAGTATGCCCAGGCCAATGAATATTATAAAAAAGGCATGGCACTGGCGACTGAGCTGAAAGACGAAAAACTGATGATCCAGGGCCAGCTGAATTTAGCGGCGATGCTGGCGGAAGAAAATCAGGATCAGGAAGCGCTGCAAACGTTAAAACAAGCCTACGAACGCGCCGTCAAGCTCAATGACAAAGAAACTCTCGCCAGCGTCAATGCTGAGCTTGGCCTGATGTACACCATGCTGATGAGCGATGAAGAAGCGCGTAAGCTGCTGGAAGAATCGTACCGGCTATTTGATGAACTGGGCTGGGAAAAATATAAAATTTCGGTCTGGTACAACCTGGCCATGACCTACCACTATCAAAGCAAACCGGAACTGGCACTGGAAATCTTCGATAAGATGCTCAAAGCCAGCTTGCAAGCGGAAGATCCGGTGCAGACTTATTATGCTTATCTCGGTCTTGCGACCACCAATCGCGGCATGAAAAAGTACGACGCTGCCGTGTCTTACATGGAGCAGGCTGACGCTTTTCTGCCGCACTTACAGTCCACTTATCAACTCAGTGAACATCATTTTGAAAAAGCGCTGATTTATCGCGCGCTGGGCCAGACCAGTCTGGCGTTTCAGGAAGTCGACCTGGCTGCTGAGCAATTGGGCAATCAGCGCAACGTCTCAGATAAGTTTTACGCCTTGCATTTCGATCGGCTCAAAGCTCGCTTGTATGCCGACAATGGTGATTTTGAAAAGGCCTATAACCTGTTTGACCAGTTCTTCAAGAATTATGTCAATCTGCAAGACGACAAAAGAGATTTGCAGGTGCAGAAACTGCGGCTGAGTTTTGACGCTGAGCGGCAACAGGCGCAGAACGAACTGCTGCAAAAAGATAACGAACTGCAGGCGCTGCGCCTGCTGGAAATCGAACATAAACGACAGATGCAGTGGTTGTGGATTGGCCTGTTTGCCAGTACCAGTCTGATCCTGCTGATTTTATTATTATGGCAATGGCGACGCCGTCGTCAGAATGCTGCAGCAACGGCGCAAGGCTGAATGCTGGCGAAGAAGGGTAACGCATGACGGATATCATCATCAGTGCCGACGGGATAGAACAGCGCCCGATGCGGCACTTCACCGAAGAAGCCTATCTCAACTATTCGATGTACGTGATCATGGACCGGGCCCTGCCGCATATCGGCGACGGGTTAAAACCGGTACAGCGGCGTATTGTTTATGCGATGTCCGAACTGGGGCTGTCGCATGTAGCGAAATATAAAAAATCCGCCCGTACTGTCGGTGATGTGTTGGGTAAATTTCACCCGCACGGCGACAGCGCCTGTTACGAAGCCATGGTGCTGATGGCACAGCCATTTTCTTATCGCTACCCGCTGGTCGATGGTCAGGGCAACTGGGGCGCGCCGGATGACCCGAAATCCTTCGCGGCGATGCGTTACACCGAAGCCAAGTTATCCCGCTTCAGTGAGTTGTTACTGAGTGAACTGGGGCAGGGCACTGTCGACTGGATCCCAAACTTTGATGGCACGCTGGATGAACCGAAAGTGTTGCCGGCACGCTTGCCGCATATTCTGCTGAACGGCGTCACCGGGATCGCTGTTGGTATGGCGACCGATATTCCACCGCATAATGTGCGGGAAATTACCGACGCCGCCTGTCACTTACTGGATAATCCACAGGCCTCGGTGCCGGACCTGCTGCAGTACGTCAAAGGCCCGGATTATCCGACCGATGCAGAGATTATTACGCCGCAGCATGAATTGCAGGCCATCTATGAAACCGGCCGTGGCAGTGTGCGGATGCGGGCAATTTATACCGTTGAAGATGGTGATATCGTTATTACCGCTTTGCCGCATCAGACGTCCGGCGCTAAAGTGCTGGAACAAATTGCTGCGCAGATGAATGCGAAGAAGCTGCCGATGGTGTCTGATTTACGTGATGAATCCGACCATGAGAGCCCGACCCGGATTGTGGTCGTGCCGCGCTCTAACCGCATCGACGTCGAACAGCTGATGCAGCATTTGTTTGCCACCACGGATTTAGAAAAATCTTACCGGGTGAACCTGAATATTCTTGGACTGGACCAGCGGCCACGGGTGAAAAACCTGCTGGAGATCCTGAGTGAATGGCTGGTGTTCCGTCGCGACACAGTGCGCCGCCGCCTGCAGCACCGTCTCGATAAAGTGCTGGACCGCTTGCATGTACTGGAAGCTTTGTTGATTGCTTTCCTCAATATCGACGAAGTAATCAAAATCATCCGCGAAAACGATGAACCCAAGCCGGTGCTGATTGAACGCTTTATGCTGACCGATCGTCAGGCCGAAGCCATTCTGGAGCTGAAATTACGTCACCTCGCCAAGCTGGAAGAGATGAAAATTCGTGGCGAACAGGATGAATTAAATAAGGAACGTGAATATCTGCAGGGCATTCTTGGCAGCGAAAGCAAACTGACCAAGCTTATCCGAGCGGAATTACAGGCCGACGCGAAGAAATATGGCGATGAACGTCGCAGCCCGATAGTACAGCGCGAAGAAGCCAAAGCGCTCAGTGAAAAAGAGCTGCTGCCGAGCGAGCCGGTGACGGTGATCCTGTCGGAAAAAGGCTGGGTGCGCTGTGCCAAAGGTCATGACGTTGATGGCAACAGTCTGCAATACAAAGCCGGTGATGGTTTTAAATCGGCGGCCAGTGGCCGCAGTAATCAGTACGCCGCCTTTATCGATTCCAGCGGTCGTAGTTTTGCCGCGGAAGCGCATGACCTGCCTTCGGCCCGCGGTCAGGGTGAACCGCTGACTACGCGTTTTGCGCTGGTGGCCGGTGAAAACTTTGAGCATGTGCTGATGGCCGACAATCAGGTGCAGCTGCTGATTGCCAGCGACGCCGGTTATGGTTTTGTCGCCAGTTTTGAAGATTTAATCAGCCGCAACAAAGCCGGTAAAGCCCTGCTGAGCTTACCGACGGCAGCCAAAGTCATGACACCACAGGTCATTAAAGATCCGGCCACTGATCAGGTGGTGGCGATTTCCAACGAAGGCCGGATGCTGGTATTCCCGGTCTCTGAGTTGCCGCAGCTATCCAAAGGTAAAGGCAATAAGATTTTGAGTATCGCCTCAGCCCGCGCGGCCAGCCGCGAGGAATATTTGAAAATCCTCGCCGTGGTACCGGCCGATAGCGGCATCACGCTGGTGGCTGGCAAACGTAAGATGACGATTAAGGCCTCTGACCTTGCTCATTACGTCGGTGAACGTGGCCGGCGTGGCAACAAGTTACCACGAGGCTTACAACGCATTGACGAGCTGCTGGTTGGCGAAGTAGGGGATTAACTCTGCTTGTTCCTGACAAAAGCCACCTGCGGGTGGCTTTTGTTTCTGTGCTCTGCCCGCAACACGATAAATCATCACTTCAGTGCACAGTTGTGCACCGGACCGGCCATCATTTGACCGCAGATGTGATAAAAATGGCTTCAATCCGCTTATTCAGTACAGATCAAACCAGCGTACAGCTGTAAACAGTTTATACTGCCGGCCTGATAAAAATGAGGTTGTGCCGTGTTAGCTCTGATCCGAATTCTTTTACTGGCTGGTTTTATTGTACTGACGACAGTGGCTGGTTTGTTGTTGTGTCTGGTGCGGCCGTTTCACCGCGAAAACGTCGGTGTGGTGTCGGCCTGGTATGGCAAAGCCAGTAAATTGCTCGGCGTGACTGTGGAGATCCGCCGTCATCCTGCAGTCACTTCGGCTATGCCTTGTGTGTTTCTGGCCAACCATCAAAACAACTATGACCTGTTTACCATCAGTGGTGCGTTGATCCCGGGCACTGTCACTATCGGTAAAAAAAGCCTGAAATGGATCCCGTTTTTCGGTCAGTTATATTGGTTCCTCGGCAATATCCTGATTGACCGCAATAACAAAAGCAAAGCCGTCGGCACTATGCAGGGCGCTGTGGAGCGCATCAGCCGTGATCAGTTGTCGGTCTGGGTATTCCCGGAAGGCACCCGCAGCCGTGGCCGGGGCCTGTTGCCGTTTAAAACCGGTGCCTTTCATATCGCCCAGCAGGCACAGGTTGGTATAGTGCCGATTTGTATGAGCAGCACGTCGTCACAGATTAAATTAAACCGCTGGAATAATGGCAAAATCATTATTGAATTTTTACCGCCGCTCAGCCCGGCAGAGCTGCATGCGCCAGTCCGCGAGCTGGCGACCCGGGTGCGTGAAATGATGGCAGATAAAATTGCTCAGCTTGATAGCGAGTTACACAGCGATTACACTGCGCAGACTACAACCGTCACAGGATGATCCAGATGTCTGAAAACTGGCAAGAATTTACCGAAGAGACTGTTAATGCACTGTTGGAAGACGGCAGCGATCCGGATGCGGAATACACAGTCGAGCACCATTTTTATCACGCCGATTTTGCCCAGCTGGAGAAGCTGGCGGTTGAAGTGTTTAAACTTGGTTTTGAAGTGACAGACGCCGAAGAAGTTGAATTTGAAGACGGCGGCAGTGCCTGGGTATTTGACGCCATTCGTGAACAGTCGCTGATTGCTGCAGAGATCACTGCAGATGCCATCAAACTGGAAAAACTGGCGCAGAAATTTGGTATCGAATACGACGGCTGGGGCACCTACTTTGAAGGCGACGACGAATTTGACGAGGATGATGAAGAGTAATTCAGCTTCTCAGAATTAAGCCCGTTTCGACGGGCTTTTTTAATTCTCCGCGGCGTTGAACCGGCTTTTATCGGTGCAGGTCAGATCAGTGTCTGGCAGAAAGTCTTCCGGTTTGGGCAACGCTGTGTTTTGCTGATTATTGTGATCTGTTGTTTGGAGCCACTGTTGACGAAAATGTGCATTGCGGCGTAGTTGTAGTTTTCGTTGTAAGTACATAAGCGACGGGTTCTGAACTTTTTTTCAGTCTGACCGGCATTAGTGACAAATAAATGACAAATGAGCTGGTTTTACCTCTGTTCTGCCAGAATCGGCCCGCAGTCCAACTGCAGTTACGGGCCGGCATTGATTTCAGCAACTGGTATTTGTTGCAATGTTAAAACAGTAGGGATCACCTTTCGTCAGTTCATAAGTAATTTTGGCAAAGTTCAGCGAAATGTTTTCGGTTTGCAGCTCCTTCTTATTACTGCTGCCACCTACGCTGTATGAGGTCAGTATTACATCATGTAACACGATGCGCATACCGCTGCGTTTTAATTCAACCTCGTCAAAATGTTTTCCGGTAGCGATAGCCTTTAACAGCGCGGAAGACTGCGCGTCGGTATAACGGGTCATTGAAATATCCTGAACGTTGACCTTGCCAGCACCACCGCCACCACCGTAATGCGTACTGCCGGACTGAGAAGCGCCCCAGGACCATGCCAGGACTTCAGAAGTACCAACTTCAGAGATTGTTAATGAGATCGGACCGGTAACCTGGGCGACTGCATTGCTGCAAACCCCCACAGTGGCTGCAGTCAACAACACCAACGACGTTTTTCGAAAAGCGTTCATGACCTATTCTCCTTGCAACAGGCACATTGCCTGTTGAGGCAGTATAGTTGAGACACTGCGAATATAAGATTTTTCTGAAGATCCAGACAGGTCCGCATAAAAAAATGCCAGTCAGCATTGCTGACTGGCATGAGCGCCAAAAGTTGGCTTTTTGTCTGGTTTGTTGTTACAACGCCGCGATTTGTGCCTGCTGAGCCAATAACTTGGCGACTGCCGCTTCGGCGTCAGCCAGTTTTTCGCGCTCTTTCGCCAGTACCGCTTCCGGTGCTTTGGCGACAAAACCTTCGTTGGCCAGCTTGCCGGCGACGCGGCTGACTTCCTGCTGCATCTTCTCCAGTTGCTTGGCGATACGCGACAGCTCTGCGTCTTTATCAATCAGACCGGCCATCGGGATTAACAGGTCCATCGCGCCTAACAACTGCGTAGCGCTGGCTGGTGCTGTGTCGGCGTCGCTCAGCACGGTGATGCTGTCGAGCTTCGCCAGATTCAGCAGCAACGCGCGGTTTTGCTCTAAACGACGGCTGTCTTCCGCAGATAAGTTGCGCAGCAACACCGGTAATGGTTTGGTCGGCGCAATATCCATCTCACCGCGGATGTTACGAATGGCCAGAATAAAGCCTTTGACCCACTCGATGTCGGCTTGCGCAGCGGTGTTCACCAGCGTGCTGTCCGCTGCCGGATAGGCCTGATTCATAATGCTGCTGCCGGCGCTGAAATCTTTCCGGGCCAGTGGTGCGACACGTTGCCAAATCTCTTCGGTGATAAATGGCATAATCGGGTGCATCAGACGCAGCAGTGATTCCAGTACTGTCACCAGTGTCTGGCGGGTGCCGCGTTGCTGGGCTTCGGTGCCTTTGAACAGCACAGGTTTGGTCAGCTCCAGATACCAGTCACAGAACTGGTTCCAGGTGAATTCGTACAACGTATTGGCCGCCATATCAAAGCGGTAGCTGTCGAGGTACTGGCGGAACTGGGTTACCGTTTCCTGGTACTGGCTTAAGATCCACTGATCTGCCAGTGACAACTCGATGTCACCACCGTTAAGACCGGTGTCTTTGTCTTCGGTCATCATCGTGACGTAACGGCTGGCGTTCCACAGCTTATTAACGAAGTTGCGGTAACCTTCCAGGCGTTTCATATCCCAGTTGATGTCACGGCCGGTCGACGCCAGCGCGGCTAAGGTAAAGCGCAGCGCGTCAGTACCAGTGGCTTCAATGCCTTCCGGGAACTGTTTTTTCGTCTGGTTGCCGATTTTCTCGGCGAGCTGCGGCTGCATCATGTTGCTGGTGCGTTTTGCCAGCAGATCTTCGAGGCTGATGCCGTCAATCATATCCAGCGGATCTATGACGTTGCCCTTAGATTTCGACATTTTGTCGCCGTTTTCATCGCGGATAAGACCAGTGACATACACAGTCTTAAATGGCACCTGCGGCTTGCCGTTTTCGTCTTTGATGAAATGCATCGTCATCATAATCATCCGGGCGACCCAGAAGAAAATGATGTCAAAACCCGTCACCAGCACGTCGGTCGGGTGGAAAGTTTTTAAATCTTCGGTATTGTCCGGCCAGCCCAGAGTGGAGAAAGTCCACAGTGCAGACGAGAACCAGGTGTCTAACACGTCATTGTCCTGGCGCAGCGACACGCTGTCGTCTAAGCCATGTTTGGCGCGGACTTCGGCTTCATTACGGCCCACATACACTTTGCCGTCAGCGGCGTACCAGGCCGGAATGCGGTGGCCCCACCACAGCTGACGGGAAATACACCAGTCCTGAATGTCACGCATCCAGCTGTAGTACATATTTTCGTATTGTTTTGGCACGAACTGAATGTCGCCGTTTTCGACCGCTTCAATCGCGGTTTTCGCCATCGGCGCGACGCGCACATACCACTGGTCGGTCAGCATTGGCTCGATCACCACGCCTGAGCGGTCGCCGTATGGCAGCGTGTTGGTCAGCTCTTCAACTTTGTCCAGCAAGCCTTGGGCATCTAAAGCGGCGACAATAGCTTTGCGGGCTGCAAAACGGTCAAGACCAGCGTATTCGGCCGGAATTGGCGCTGCCATTGCCGTATTTTCCTCACCGTTAGTGAAGAAACATTCGCCGCTGGCGCGGATAGTGGCATCCGGCGTCATGACGTTAATCATGGTGAGGCCATGACGTTTACCGACTTCATAGTCGTTAAAATCATGCGCCGGAGTGATTTTCACACAGCCTGAGCCTTTGTCTTTGTCAGCATGCTCGTCAGCGATGATAGTGATACGGCGATTGACCAGCGGCAGCACAATATCTTTGCCAATCAATGACTGATAACGCTCGTCGCCGGGGTTGACTGCCACAGCGGTGTCACCGAGCATGGTTTCAGGGCGGGTGGTGGCGACCACGATGTAATCTTTGCCATCCAGCGTTTTCACGCCATCGGCCAGCGGATAACGCAGGTGCCAGAAATGGCCGCGTTGTTCTTTGTTTTCAACTTCTAAGTCAGAAATAGCCGTGTGCAGTTTCGGGTCCCAGTTCACCAGGCGCTTGCCGCGGTAAATCAGGTCGTCCTCATACAAACGGACAAATACTTCCTGCACTGCGTTAGACAGGCCTGCGTCCATGGTGAAACGTTCTTTTTCCCAGTCGACAGAGTTGCCGAGGCGACGCATTTGCGAGGTGATAGTGCCGCCGGACTCGGCTTTCCATTCCCAGACTTTTTCGATGAAGGCATCACGGCCCATTGCATGGCGGTCAGGTTTACCTTCAGCGGCCAGTTTGCGCTCTACCACCATTTGGGTGGCGATACCGGCGTGGTCAGTACCAACCTGCCACAGCGTGTTTTTGCCTTGCATGCGTTTGTAGCGGGTCAGCGCGTCCATGATGGTTTGCTGGAAAGCGTGGCCCATATGCAGGCTGCCGGTGACGTTTGGCGGCGGGATCATGATGCAGTAGGCACCGTTGCTGTTGTCACCTGACGGTTTAAAATAGCCTTTGCTCTCCCAGGCGTTGTACATCGCCTGCTCGATTTGACTCGGATTAAATGTTTTTTCCATGATATCTGCCTGATCTGCTCAGCATCTAAACCCGCTTCACCAACGATTCGGGTTTATTCGGGAGTCCGCGTTTGCGGCTCTACCCCAAGCTGACGGTAATGTTTAAATTTTTGTCGCGCCGCAGCTTTGCCTTGTTCGGCTGCCGGCACAAATTCGATGATTTGACTGAAGCGGTTGGCAAAAGCGGGCACTGTGTCGGTAAGGTTAATCAGCACCTGGCGGCTGGTCCTTGGACCCTGCCAGCTGATCTCAACCGGCGCACCGCGCGCAGGGCCTTCGCCGGCCAGGTTGTGTGGCACAAAGCGTTCAGCGTCAAACTGCCATAATACCTCATCGACCGCCTCGGCGTCTTGCTGATTTGGGCAGTAGACAAAGACACGCTGATTGGCGCGGAACAAGTCGGCACAAAGCTGACAGGTCAAAGCAAAATGAGCCGGCATGCCGGCCAGCTCATCTTGTTGCAGCAAATAAAATTGCACTTGCATCAAATCGCACTCTTTGACAGCAGGCCAGTGAGCCTCACCGGCCTGTTGTTTGGGTTAATCCTGCGGATGATGGCCGGCGCGGTTGATTAAAAACTGCGTCAGCATCGCGACCGGTCTGCCAGTGGAGCCTTTGTCTTTGCCGCCACTGCGCCAGGCGGTGCCGGCAATATCCAGGTGCGCCCAGTTGTATTTACGGGTAAAACGCGACAGGAAACAGGCGGCGGTGATAGTGCCGGCAGCGCGGCCACCGAGGTTGCTGAAGTCGGCAAACGGGCTTTCCAGCTGGTCCTGATAATCGTCCCACAGCGGTAAACGCCAGGCGCGGTCACCACTTTGCTCGGACGCATTCAAAATCTCATGCGCCAGCGGATTGTGGTTACTCAGTAAACCTGAAGCGTGTTTACCCAGCGCAATGACACAAGCGCCGGTCAAGGTTGCCACATCAATCACCACATCCGGGTCAAAACGTTCGACATAAGTCAGTGCGTCACACAGCACCAAGCGGCCCTCAGCGTCGGTATTCAGTACTTCAACGGTCTGGCCTGACATCGTCGTCAGAATATCGCCCGGCCGGTAAGCATTACCATCCGGCATGTTTTCCGCTGCGGCCAGCACACCGATGATATTGAGTGGCAGGCCAAGCGAAACGGCAGCCTGCATAGTGCCAAGCACAGAAGCGGCGCCACACATGTCGTATTTCATCTCATCCATGGCATCCGACGGTTTGATGCTGATACCGCCGGTGTCAAAGGTCAGGCCTTTGCCGACAAGCACCACAGGCGCGCTGTTATCGCCGGCACCCTGATAATGCACAACTGACATCGCAGCAGGGTTTTCTGAACCCCGCGCCACTGCCAAATATGAATTCATGCCCAGCGCAGACATTTCTGCAGTGCCGAGTACTTCAACTTTGACTTTGTCAGACAGCTCGGTGAGTTTTTGTGCCTGCTCTGACAGCCACAGCGGCGTACAGATATTCGGCGGCATGTTGCCGACGTCTTTACATTGTTTGATACCGGCAGCGACCGCCAGACCATGCTCGACGGCTTTTTCGCCGATGGTCAGGTCGCGCCGGGTTGGCACGTTAAAAACGATTTTACGCAGCGGCCGGCGTGTTTCGTCTTTTTTACTTTTCAGTTTATCGAAGACGTACAGACAATCTTGTGTGGTTTCAACGGCATGACGTACTTTCCAGTAGGTGTCGCGGCCTTTGACATGCAGCTCCGACAAGAAACAGACCGCTTCCATCGAGCCGGTTTCGTTCAGTGTGCTGATGGTTTTGGCGATGATCTGACGGTACTGGCGTTCGTCTAATTCACGTTCTTTGCCGCAGCCAACCAGCAAAACACGCTCACTTAACACGTTTGGCACATGATGCAGCAATAACATCTGGCCTGGTTTGCCTTCGAGGTCACCGCGGCGCAGCAGGTTGCTGATATAACCTTCACTGATTTTGTCCAGCTGTTCGGCTACCGCAGACAGCCGGCGAGGCTCATAAACACCAACAACAATGCAGGCACTGCGTTGTTTTTCCGGACTTCCGCTTTTAACGCTGAACTCCATGGGGACTCCTGATTCTAAGAGGCAAAATGCAGCAGGTGGCCGGACCGGGCGCTATGCTTGATAAAGAGCTGGTCTGAGCCGATAAAAAAGCTCGGAATCCGCTGCAGTTTCGTTGATAATAATTGCTATAAATATCCAGTTTACTTAAAAATTGCCAGCGCGCCAGCAAAAAGACTGGTTTTTAGGGGGCTTTTTTGATTGTTTTTCGCTACTTGATTGGTGAAGTGTTTAAATCTCAGCTCGCTGTATTTCTGATTCTGATCACTATCATCTTAAGCCAGCGCTTCGTGAAAATACTGGCAGATGCCTCAGAAGGGGAATTGCCGGGCCAACTGGTGCTGACGCTGATTTCTTTGAAATTACCGCAGTTGGCCGTGTTGATCCTGCCTTTAGCGGCATTTTTAGGCGTTTTGGTCGCCTACAGCCGTATCTACGCCGAAAGCGAAATGACGGTGTTACACGCCACCGGCATCAGTGAATGGTACGTGACAAGGCTGACGCTGATCCTGAGCCTGTTGATGGGCTTGGCAGCGGCGGGTCTGATGATGTACTTAAGCCCCTGGGCGGCTGAACGCGAATACGAGATTATGGCCAAAGCCGATGCCGATTCCGGCTTATCGACGTTGTTACCCGGTCGCTTCCAGCAAACTTCCAATGAAAAGGCCGTGGTGTTCGTGCAGGAAATGAACCGCGATGGTACGCAGCTATCGCGAGTCTTCCTGGCGCAATCGGCCAGTGAGGATAATTTAACCGGCTCTGTGGTGTATGCCGAAACTGGCGCCGTCGCCGAGGACAGTAATGGTGCGCAGCGGCTGGTGCTCAGTAACGGCCGGCGTTATGCCGGTTCTGTTGATTCCCCGCAGTTTGATGTGCTGGAATTTGGCCGCTACGACATTCAAATCCGTGAACAACAGGTCGAGCAGCGTCGGCGCAAACTGAGCTCGTTGCCGACCGACCAGCTGCTGGCGGTTGACAGCGCCGAAGCCAAAGCCGAGTGGCACTGGCGGCTGGCGATCCCGATTTCCATCCCTATTTTGATGCTGTTGGCGGTGCCGCTCAGCCGCGTTAACCCGCGTCAGGGCAAGTTTGGTAAGTTATTGCCAGCCCTGGCGTTATTTCTCGGCTATTACATTTTACTGATTGTCTGTCGCAATCTGATCGAAAACGAAAAAATCCCGGCGGCGCTTGGCATGTGGTGGATCCACGGCCTGGTGCTGATGCTTGGGGTGTTTTTGTTATTGCAAAGCCGCGCCGGCTATCAGCGTTTCACTGCACGCCTGAATGGCCGGGGCCGGAGTCAGCATGCTTAAAATTATTGATGTGTATATTGGCCGGATCATTTTATCCACCACCTTGCTGAGCCTGACGGTGCTTTTGGTGTTATCCGGTATGTTCCGCTTTATTGACCAGTTGCGCCTGACCGACCGTGGCGACTATACAGTGTTAGTCGCGGCCATGTTCAGCCTGTTTACTATCCCCGGCGATTTGGTGACCTTTTTCCCGATGGCGGCGCTGATTGGTGGCCTGATTGGTCTTGGCATGCTCGCCAGCAACAGCGAACTGGTGGTGATGCAGGCGGCCGGCTTGTCGCGGCTTAATATCATCAGTTCGGTGATGAAAACCGCTTTGCTGATGATGGTGCTGGTGATGGCAGTGGCGGAGTGGGGCGCGCCGACGGCGGAAAAATTCGCCCGTGAACTCAAAGCCAAAGCCATTTCCGGTGGCGATTTATTAGCCGCGCAGCAAGGTGTCTGGGCCAAAGACGGCGACGATTTTGTCAATATCCGCCAGGTGTCAGATGGTGGTGATTTAAAAGACATCACTATTTTTGAATTCACGCCGGAATTAGCCTTGCAGGCCATTGTGCATGCCCGTGCCGCCAGTTTTTTTAACGGCGTCTGGCAGCTGCAGGATGTCAGCCGCTTAGCTTTTCGCGATGAAAAAATTGAAAAACACCATTGGCCTGAACAGCGCTGGCGTTCGACTTTAACGCCGGACAAACTCGGTGTGATGTCGATTAAACCTGAGCTGCTGAGTTTAAAAGGCCTGGCCGAATACATCGAATACCGCCAAGTCAACCAGCAGGAAAGCAGCCGCTATCAGCTGGCGTACTGGCGCAAGGCCACACAGCCGCTGACGATAGTGGCGATGTTGCTGCTGGCGTTGTCGTTTATTTTTGGTCCGCTGCGTAGCGTGACGATGGCGGCCCGCGTACTGATGGGCATCCTGACCGGTTTTGGTTTTTATATGGCCAATGAAGTGTTTGGGCCCGTCGCGCTGGTGTATCAGTTGCCGCCTTTATTAGGTGCCGTCGCGCCAAGCCTGTTGTTTATCGGAGTTGCTGTCTATTTGATGCAAAAACGCGGGTAGGCTTTTCGCCTACCGCGCATTGCGGTGTAAATTCAGCGCGCTGCTTTGTTCTTTCGTCAGCACCACCACAATAGTGCCGGCAAGCTGGTCCTGCAGCGCCAGGCCTTTGCCCCAGCGCAGCCACAACCAGAAATTACCAAGGCCACCGAAGGATGTCAGTAAGCGGATACAGGCCTGACGCAGCGTCACTGGTTGACCATCTGCACTTATCAACAACATCCGCCAGGCGCGCATGCCGAGTGTCTGGCCGGCTTTGACCCAAAAATACAGATAAAACCACAGAATACAGGCGCAGCTGTACAGCTGAAACCACAGCGCATGTTTTTGAATATATTCAGCTTCGTCCTGATAGCCCTGCAGCGAAATCACACCGGCTTTGGCCAGTAAGGTCACAGCGCCAAGCGCCAGTGCCATGGCAAACATCCAGATCGCACAAATGACTAAAAGGTCATACATGATGGCAGACAAGCGGCGCAGCAGGCTGGCACGGGGGGCTTCAGTATACATAGAGACTCCAGTTCAGAACCGGCCGCAGTCTATCATGACGGCTTGGCAGGCGTCAGCCACGCTGGCTAATCCGACTTGTGCGCTGGGTAAATTTCAGGCAGATTGACAGCGTTGTCAATTTCACAGGAAAGCACCGATGTCCGTTCTGTTTAGCCGAATCAACAAGCAAACCAGCCTGCAAATACTGGGCATCAGTTTATGCGTGCTGATTTTCAGTCACAATGCCGCCGCAGAAAGTTCCTGCACCAGCACTGCGCTGCAGGGCAGCTGGGAACTACAGTCAGCGATTTACCGCGACCAAAGCGGCAAAGTGGTTGGTGAAATCAAAGATCAACAAACCAAAAGCCGTAAACTGATTGCCGGCCGCCATTTCAGTTTTATTACCTGGCATCCAGACGGCAAGTTTGAAGTGGCCGCCTCCGGCAGCTTCAGTGCCGATGCAAAAGGCTACCACGAGCAAGTTGACGCCACTTCACTGCCACGGCTACAAGGCAAAACCTATCATTTTCAGTGCCAGATTGACGGCGAAAAATGGTTGCACCAGGGCCTGGAAGACGGCATTCAAATCGAAGAGCACTGGCTGCGGGTTAGCCGCTAAGTGCTGTAACTGATGCGGCGGAATTTGCATCCGCTGCGTCTGTCGCGGGATGAGTTGCTGCAAAATTGCGCAATTGATTGTCCGCACTGAGATTTTACTTGCAGGGGCGGGGTGGCTTTGTATAATGCGGATGTTTACTCCAGCAAGATCCCCCTGAATGCCTAGGTGGCGAAATCGGTAGACGCAGCGGATTCAAAATCCGCCG
>SSFI01000083.1 GCA_008015325.1 Rheinheimera sp. | reverse complement strand
GGCCTCGCGAAAGCGCCGGCTTTCAATTAATGGCACATCGGCAATCAATACCGAATCTACGCCCGCCGCATTAGCCTGCTGATAAAAATGGCTGATGCCACGTGCCATTACTAAGTTGGAATACAGCAGGAGGCCAATCGGCAGGTCTGGTGCATAAGCCCTTACTTTAGCGATAATGGCAAAGGCATCGGCTGGCGTGACGCCTGCGGCCAAAGCGCGGATATTGGCGCCCTGAATGGTCGGGCCATCGGCGATCGGGTCTGAAAACGGAATACCGAGTTCTAACGCATCGGCGCCGTTGTCGACCAGCGTTTTGATGATGTCAAAAGACAATTCTGCTGTTGGGTCACCCAGGGTAACAAATGGCACAAAAGCACCCTGATTGGCCGCTTTTAACCGGCTGAACATCTGGTCATAACGTTGCATCAGTGGGCACTCCCTGTAGTTTGTGCTTGAGTGTTTTGCGCCTGTGCCGACAGCACGGACATGACATGGCCTAAGTCTTTGTCGCCACGGCCAGATAAATTCACCAAGAGCACCATCGGCTCTGTGGCGGCTTTAGCCATTTTTAAGGCGTGGGCTAAGGCGTGTGAGCTTTCCAGCGCCGGAATAATACCTTCAGATTTGGCCAGTAGCTGGAAGGCTTCTAACGCTTCATCATCATTGATGGCGACATATTCGGCGCGGCCAATTGAGGATAAATAAGTGTGCTGCGGGCCCACAGCCGGATAATCGAGACCGGCGGAAATCGAATAAGACTCTTCAATCTGACCGTCAGCCGTTTGCATAATGGCGGTGTAGGCGCCATGCAAAATGCCAAAACTGCCGGTGGAGAGCGCCGCGCCGTGCTGATGGGTATTGATGCCCATGCCGCCTGGTTCGACGCCAATCAGCCGCACGCCGTCTTCTTTGATAAAATCAGCGAACATGCCGATGGCATTGGAGCCGCCGCCAACACAGGCCAGCACCGCGTCAGGCAACTTGCCTTCGGCCTGCAGAATTTGTTGTTTGGCTTCTTCGCCAATCATCTTCTGGAATTCGCGCACAATAGTCGGGAACGGGTGCGGGCCAGCGGCGGTGCCGAGCAGATAATGGCTGGTGGCGTAGCTGGCAGACCAGTCACGCATTGCTTCATTGACCGCATCTTTTAAGGTACCGGAGCCAGCGGTAACAGGGATCACAGTCGCGCCCATCAGCTTCATGCGGAACACGTTCGGCTGCTGACGCTCAATATCTTTGGCGCCCATATAAATTTTGCAGTTCAGGCCGAGCAGGGCACAGGCTAAGGCGGTGGCGACGCCATGCTGACCAGCGCCGGTCTCGGCGATAATGTCTTTTTTACCCATGCGCTTGGCCAATAATGCCTGGCCCAGCACCTGATTGGTTTTGTGCGCGCCGCCATGCAGCAAATCTTCGCGTTTTAAATAGATTTTCACCAAAGGATTCGGCGAGATATTGCGCGTTAACGTCAGCGGCGTTGGCCGGCCGGCGTATTCGTTCAGCAGCTGCTGGAACTCAGCTAAAAACGCCGGGTCCTGCTGCGCGTCAATAAAGGCCTGCTCAAGTTGCAGCAGGGCCGGGACTAATAACTCCGGCACGAACATGCCGCCGTAGTCGCCAAAATAAGGGTTAAGCTTGGGTGCTGTCATCACTGGTTTCTCCGAAACTGAAAGCTCTGATACGTTGAAATGCGCTGATAATTTTGGCCGGATCTTTGACGCCAGGCGCCGATTCCAGACCGGAATTCATATCGAGGCCGCTGGCGGCCGTTTTTAAAGCATGCTGGACGTTGTCGGGATTTAAACCACCGGCCAGCATCACGGGTTTATGTAAAATGCGCTCGCCAAGCAGATCCCAGTCAAACGACAAACCGGTGCCACCCGGAATACCCGGCTGATAGGCATCGAGTAAAATCCGGTCGGCGTTATGGCTAAACTGCGGCAGGGTGTCTTTGACGCGGTAGGCCTGCCAAATCTCACAGCCTTTGGGTAACAAGGTTTTTAAGCCGGCGATATAACTTTCATCTTCGTCGCCATGTAATTGCACCGCTGCGAGCTGTAATTCACGAGCCACCAGCGCCACTTGTGCTGGCGCTTCATTAACAAAAACCCCGACAAAACGTAAGGAAGCGCTGTCTCGAATGGTTTTGGCCTGGGCGAGTGTGACAAATCGCGGTGACGGCGGATAAAAAATCAGCCCGCCGAACATGGCGCCGGCTGCTGCGACCTGCTGCGCCTGCTCCGGCGTCGTCAGGCCACAAACTTTGTGCTCGCCACGGGTTAAAGCGTGTACAGCGCGGTCTAAATCCGGCTCGGCCATTAAAGAGCTGCCTACCAAAAAGGCGGTGGCGACTTTACCGAGCTGACGCACCTGATGGTTAAAATAAATGCCGGATTCGCTGACCAAAGGCGTGGACGGCGGCACCAGCCGCGCCAGACGGAAACTGGTGTTTAAATCCGTTTCCAGCGTACGCAGATTACGGTTGTTAATGCCAATCAGTTCAGCTTTAAGCGCCACGGCGCGCAGCGTTTCATCTTCGTTACTGACTTCAGTCAGCACTGTCATATTCAGTCGGTGCGCCAGTGCAGCGAGCTGCTGATACTCGGTATCATCCAGCACCGACAGCATCAAAAGCACCGCATCTGCGCCACAGGCGCGGCCGCGGTATATCTGGTATTCGTCAATGATAAAGTCTTTGTGCAGCAAAGGCTGGTCGACGAGGCCGCGCATCGTTTGCAGATAGTCGTAGCTGCCCTGAAAAAACTTTTTGTCGGTCAGCACGGAAATACAGTCGGCATATTTGCCATAGACGCCGGCGATTTCTTTTAAGTCAAAATTGGCGCGGATCAGGCCTTTGGACGGTGATGCCTTTTTGCATTCCAGAATAAACCGCGCGCCGGGCGCGGTCAGTGCTTTGAGGAAACTGCGCTGGGTCGGTACCACGTCGGCGATAAAACACTCCAGCGGCAGCGCAATTTTATCCTCGGCCACTTCAATGGTTTTATGCGCAATGATGGTTTGTAAAATGTTGGGTTTTGCGGAATTCGGATTAGTTGCCATGACTGGCCTCCCGGAACTGCTGTAAGGTGGTCATTGCCTGATCTGTCGCAAGCAAGTCAAGCACGGCTTGAGTATTGGCGGCTAAATCTTCGCCGCGGCCGCAAATTTTCAGCATGGCCGCGACATTGGCGGCGATGGCATCCCGATGCGCCTGCGGGGCTTTGCCTGACAGAATATCGCGGCTCGCTTGGGCGTTGTCGGCCGGTTTGCCACCGCGTAATGCTTCGAGCGGCACTAGTGTCAGGCCAAAATCGGCCGCGGTTAAACGGAACTGCCGGATTTGGCCGTCACGCACTTCACAAACGTTAGTGACGCCATGCAGCGCGATTTCGTCGCAGCCTTCGCCATGCACCACCCAGGCACGTTCAACACCCAGTTGCAGCAGCGCTTCGGCCAATACCGGGCACAGCGCTTTGTCGTAGACGCCGAGTAACTGAAACTTAGGCGCGGCCGGGTTTAACAAAGGCCCCAGCAAATTGAATAAAGTGCGGGTTTTCAGCGCAGTGCGCACAGTCATCGCGTGGCGAATGCCGCTGTGATACACCGGTGCAAATAAAAAGCTGACCCCGGCCTGTTGCAGCGCACGGGCGGCGGTTTGTGGGTTCATCTGGATGTCGATGCCGAGTTGTTCCAGCAAATCAGCCGAACCACTTTGCGAAGACACACTGCGGTTGCCGTGTTTCGCCACTTTCAGACCCATGGCTGCGGCAACGATAGCCGCAGTAGTAGAAATGTTGATGGTATTGCTGCCATCGCCGCCAGTGCCGCAGCAGTCGATGACGGGCAGGTCGGTTGCTGGCAGTGGCGTTGCAGCAGCGCGAAAAGCTCTAGCGGCACCGGCAATTTCTAAAGCGGTTTCGCCTTTGAGTTTCAGCGCAGTCAGTACCGATGCCAACACTATTGGATCAATGTCACCGCGTGCAACGGCGGCAAAAAAGGCTTCGCTTTGCGCTTCGTTTAATGACTCGCGGTTCAGCAATTGGCTGATGGTGGCCAGTTCCAGCTCACGGGGTGTTAACGCTTCGGTCATACCGTTGCCCCTTGTGTCAGAAACGCCAAGCTTTTTGCCAGTAGCGGTTTGCCTTGGGTGGTCAGAATGGATTCCGGATGGAACTGATAACCCAGCGCTTTATGCTCGCTGTGCAGTACTGCCATCGGAATATGCTGATAGTTAGCAATCACTTGAAGGCAAGCCGGCACTTCGGTGGCCATTAACGAGTGATACCGCGCCACAGCAAAAGGCCGCGGCAAACCGGTAAACAGCGGGTGGTCGGCGAGGTCAATTAACGAGGTTTTGCCATGCACAGTTTCACCGGCACGGCCGACCACACCACCATAATGCTCGACTAAGGCCTGATGACCGAGGCAAATCCCCAGCATTGGAAAACGTCCGGCACACAGACGAATAAGCTCCGGCATCGAGCCGGCATCTTTTGGCGCGCCCGGGCCTGGCGACAACAGCAGCACCACAGGCTCGCTTTCCTGACACATTTTGTCGAAGATAAAAGCCGCCGGCACTGTGTTGCGGTAAAGCTTCAGCGTGCAGCCCAGCTGCGCCAGCTCGTCCACCAGGTTGTAGGTAAAAGAGTCTTTGTTATCCAGTAAATACACCAGGCTCATACGGCACCTCCTGTGCTGGTTGTTTGCACACTGTCAGCTGAATGCGCCGCCAGAATGGCGCTTAGCACCGCCTGTGCTTTGCTGCGGGTTTCTTCGGTTTCAGCCTGTGCCACACTGTCAAACACCACGCCGGCGCCTGCTTGTACCGAGGCGACACCGTTTTGTACATAAGCGCTGCGAATGACGATACAGCTGTCAAAATCACCGTTACCGGACAAATAACCGACCGCGCCGCCGTAGCTGCCGCGTTTTTTACCTTCAACCTGACGGATCAGTTCTGCCGCCCGCACTTTCGGCGCGCCAACCAGAGTGCCCATATTCATACAGGCCTGATACGCGTGCAGCGCATCGAGTTCTGGTTTTAAGGTGCCGACCACGCGGGAGACTAAATGCATCACGTAAGAATAACGGTCAACTTTGAGCAGCTCTTTGACATATCGGCTGCCCGGCACACTGATGCGCGCCACGTCGTTGCGGGCCAAATCGACCAGCATCAGATGTTCGGCTTTTTCTTTTTCGTCCTGGCGCAGTTCCAGTTCAATCCGGCTGTCGAGATCCCGGTCTAACTGGCCTTGAGCATTAAAACCACGGCGACGGGTACCGGCGATGGGATAAATTTCCACCTGACGGCTGGCCGCGTCAAATTTCAGTGCCGACTCCGGTGAAGCGCCGAATAACACAAAAGCCGGGTCCTGCAGATAAAACATATAAGGGCTCGGGTTTTGCTGTTTTAACCGCGCGTAAGCCGCCAGCGGCGACGGACAAGGCAGACTGAAACAGCGGCTGGGCACCACCTGAAACACATCGCCTGCAACAATGTTGTGTTTGAGCTGCTCGACCTGAGTGCTGAAGGCTGCGTCGCTGATGTCCACTTTCAGCATGTCGGCACTGACCGCCTGACGCGCTTCCAGTGCCGGATTAAACTGACAATCGCCCTGCAATACGCGGTTGAGTTGTTCGAGGCGTTTGCCAATGCCAAAACAGCTTTGCATCGCCTGTTCGCCACAAAACACATTACCGACCAGCCGTGCTTGTTGACGTTGGTGGTCCAGCACTAGCAGCGTTTCCGCCAGATAAAACACAAAATCCGGACAGGCGTTGTTGCCGACCGGCACGTCCGGCAGCAGTTCGGCGCTCGCGACATAGTCGTAACCGATGACGCCGCCTAAAAACACCGCAAATGGCTCGTTGCTATGACTGCATAAACTTTGTTGTAAGGTGCGCAGCACTGATAGCGGCGTTGGCGCTAATAAACGCGTGGCTTCATCGCACAGTGGATCTGGCCGGCTGAACTGCACACTGAGGCTGTTGGCGCTGCGTTCTAGCTGTGCCAAACCTCGAAGTTTGTCTTGCAGAAATTGCAGCAGGGGTAAACCGTTGTCGGAGACGGCGTCGACCTGGACGGTTAAATCCTGGCATTCAATGCGCAGCGCCGCGTCGAGTAATAACAGGGTTTTTAAATTGTCTTTGCTGTCAATTTCGGCCGATTCAAGCAGCAGGCTATATGGGCTCAGGCGGCTTAATTGCTGATAACAACCCAAAGCGTCGCTTTGGTAGGGGATGGCGGTGGCAATAGATGCAACTTCGCCCGGGTTTTGTGTGATATGACTGAAAATCATCCGGAATTTCCTGTATACCCGCGTTTGTCAGAGCGGGCGGTCAGCTGACCTCAATAAAAACAACAATAATCCAAAGCCGGGCCACAATTGCCCTTGGAAAATTGCCACCATCGCCAGGAAATCAGTGCTGTTGTGCTCATTGTTTACTCCATGCTTAAAAATTTGTGAGTCCAGATACGACAAAGGCCCGTTTTGGAAAACGGGCCTTTGGTTTTTTGGCATACACCACCAACACACGCCCGTTAAGGAGTATGCCACCACCAGATGATTGGCTGAGTTGTCAGCTGAATAAGGTTAAGGTGCATGGGGTATCCGGTTATTTATCTGACGTTAAGTCTTGCGGCTATAAAACCGCAATTTGCCTGCCGGCGTCAAGTAAAAATCGGCAGGATTTGAAAATAAATCCGTAAAGACGTCTAAAAGTCTATTTATTCAATAAGCCGCAGGCGCAGCTTTTGCGCTGGATCAACACGGCAGTTGTCGCAAGGTATACAGTGAGATAGTGATCACTGAGCATGGCTTTGGAGCTGAATAATGTCTGAGCAACACCAACTGTTAGTCGATTTACAACAGCAATTACAACAACGATTGGCCGCCGTGCAACGCGATTTACGTCAGGACCATGACGCTGACAGTGCTGAACAGGCGCAGCAGCGTGAAAATGACGAAGTGCTGCAGCAGCTGGAACAACAATTACAGCGTGAACTGTTGCAACTGCATCTGGCTTTGGATCGCCAGCAGCGCGGCGAATATGGTTTATGTGAGCAATGTGGCGAAGCGATTGCGCCAGCGCGGCTGAAACTCCTGCCATTTGCGCTGCGCTGTCAACACTGTGCCTGATTTGCTGAACGGGCATCGCAGATAGCCGCAGCATTGCTTCTGTGGCACAATTGACGTATCTGCGCATCTGTCTGGATGCGCTTCACGCCAATTGAGTCTCTGATGAAATTTGATCTGCACAGTCACACTTTTTATTCCGACGGTATGCTCAGTCCTGCCGATTTATTGGCAAGGGCGATTGAACGAAAAGTCGATGTACTGGCGATCACTGACCATGACACCTTGTTAGGCCTGGCGCCGGCCCATGCCACCATCGCTGAACAGCAACTGCCGCTGCAGCTGGTGAATGGCGTGGAGATCTCCACCAGCTGGTATGAATTTGAGATCCATATCGTCGGCCTGGCCATCAATCCCGCTGATACGCAGCTGCAACAGCGGCTGGCCAGCCAGCAAGAACGCCGGCTGGAACGCGCCCGCGAAATGGCACGAAGGCTGACCAAACACAATGTGCCGGATTGTCTGGAAGCCGTCATGGCGCTCGCCAATGGCGGTGCTGTGACCCGCACCCATTTTGCCCGCCATCTGATGCAGATTGGCAAAGCCAGTTCGATGGCCGGAGTGTTTAAACATTATCTGGCGCGCGGCAAAGCCGGTTATGTGCCGAATAACTGGGTGAGCCTGGTGGATGCTGTGCAGTGGATCCATGACTCGGGCGGTATCGCGGTGCTGGCGCATCCGCTGCGCTACAACCTCAATGGCAGATGGCTGACCAAGTTAATGCGAGAATTTGCTAGCGCCGGTGGTGATGCCGCCGAAGTGGCGAGCTGTCAGCTGACACCGGTGCAAAAACGTGATGTCTGGGCTTTGTGTCAGCAATTTGGGCTGGTGGCATCCCAAGGCTCTGATTTCCATCAGCCCACCGACTGGAGCGATTTAGGCCGGGGCTTGTATCTGACCGATGATATCCGCACCGTCTGGCAACAATTTCCGGCACTTTTTCCGCAACCTGAGCTGCTGTCAGAATCAACGGCTGAAAGCTCTGACAAGCCACAACTTTGCAGCTAAGCTGTAGCAACAGGCAGCAAATTCGTTTTAAGCTGCTGATCTTCATTCATTTTCAATGCTTGCCGCAGGCAATAAGGTTAAAGGCATGAGCCAGTTTTTTTATGTGCATCCGGAAACGCCGCAAAGCCGGCTGATGAAACAGGCTGTACATATCATCAAACAAGGTGGTGTGGTGATTTATCCAACCGACAGTGGTTATGCGCTGGGTTGCCAGCTCGGTGACAAAAATGCGTTGGAGCGTATTCTGCAAATTCGTCACATCAGCGGCGAGCACCATTTCACCATTATGTGCCGTGATTTAAGCGAATTGTCCCTTTATGCCAAAGTGGAAAATACCGCGTTCCGGCTGATTAAGAACAATACCCCCGGCGCTTACACTTTTATTCTGCGCGGTACCAAAGAAGTGCCGCGGCGCTTACTGAATGAAAAGAAAAAAACCGTCGGTCTGCGCATTCCGGACCACAAAATTGCGCTGGCTTTACTGGCTGAATTAGGTGAACCGCTGATGTCCAGCTCGCTGATATTGCCAGGCCGTGAATTTGCTGAATCCGATCCGGAAGAAATGCGCGACCAGCTGGAGCGTCAGGTCGATTTGATCCTGCATGGCGGCATTCTGGCGGGTAATCCGACGACAGTGATTGATTTGTCTGATGATAATCCGGTGGTGGTGCGTGAAGGCGCCGGCGCCGTGCAGCCGTTTTTATAACAGCGCAATCTATGACCGTAGCGGATCAGGCCGAAGCCGAACTGAGCCCATTGACAGTCCAGCAGGTGCTGCCGCTGGCGTTTGTCAGGGGCGAAGCGGTGCTGGAGCGGCCGGAAGATTTGTTTATTCCGCCGGATGCGCTCGAAGTCTTGTTAGAGGCCTTTGAAGGCCCGCTGGACTTTTTACTGTATCTCATTCGCCGCCACAAGTTTGATATTGTCGATTTGCCGGTCAATGAAATTACCCTGCAGTACATGGAATATATCAACCTGATGCAGGAGCTGAATTTCGAGCTGGCCGCCGAGTATCTGGTGATGGCGGCGATGCTGGCGGAAATCAAATCCCGTTTATTGTTGCCCAAACGCGAAGCCGAGCAGACGGAAGACGTTGACCCACGCGCTGAGCTGGTGCGCCGGCTGCAGGAATATGAACAATACAAACTGGCAGCGACACAACTGGATGCCGTGCCGCGGCAAGAGCGCGATTTTTTCCCTGCCCACGTCGCACTGGCCGATAATTTCGCGCCTTTTGTGATAGAGCCCGAAGTGAGTCTCGCCGAATTAGTGCTGGCATTGCAGGATGTCATCAAGCGCACCAAAGATTTCCAGCATCATCAGATCAAAAAAGAACAGTTGTCGACGCGGGAGCGGATGAGCCGCATTCTCGAATTACTGCGCCAGCAGCCGGTATTGGCTTTTGGCCAGTGTTTTGCGCTGCAGGAAGGCCGGCAAGGCGTGGTCGTGACTTTTCTGGCGGTGCTGGAACTGGTGAAAGAGAAACTCATTACACTGACGCAGGTGGAATCTTATGGTCAGATCCACCTGAAATTGGCATAATGCGCGGCCGTTTTTTGGCGCCTTAACAGGCGATGGTCGACGCACTCAATACGAGAGGCACAGATGGCGACAAAAATTCAGGATGATCAGCTGGTACAGCTGTTAGAAGCCTGTTTATTTGCCAGCGAGAAGCCGCTGAGCCAGACTGAATTGCTGGAGACTGTGCTGGCGGATTTTCAGCTCAGTAAAAAACGTCTGCAGGCCGCGATAAAGCGCCTCGAGCAGGATTACCAGGGCCGCGGTATTGGCCTGGTTGAAACCGCCAGTGGCTGGCAGTTCCAGACCCGGCCCGAATGGAGCCCAATTCTTGCAAAACTCTGGCCAGAGCGCTCGCCGCGTTATTCACGGGCAGTACTGGAGACTTTAGCGCTGATTGCTTATCGCCAGCCGATCACGCGCGGCGAAATTGAAGAAGTGCGCGGCGTGTCAGTCAGCAGCCAAATCATGCGCACTTTGCTCGACCGCGGCTGGGTCAAAGTGGTGGGGCACAAAGAAGTGCCGGGCCGGCCGGGTTTATATGCCACGACCAAAGAATTTCTCGATTATTTTGGCGTGAAACGGCTCGATCAGCTTCCGCCATTACCGGAACTGGCACCGCTTGGGCCCTTATTTAATTCAAATCCTGAAAACTAAATCCTTAAACACAGTCGCGATGACTGAGGAGTCGCAAACATGAGTGAAAAGTTACAAAAAGTCCTGGCCCGCAGTGGCGTCGGTTCGCGCCGCGAGATGGAAACCTTTATCAGTGCCGGCCGGGTCACCGTCGATGGCAAAGTGGCGCAGCTGGGGGACCGGATCAATCCGAATCAGCTGGTGCGCGTTGATGGCCACCCGGTTAAGCTGGCCGCCGAAGAAGAACAAGTCTGCCGCGTCATCGCTTATCACAAGCCTGAAGGCGAAATTTGTACCCGCACCGATCCGGATGGCCGGCCAACAGTGTTTGACCGATTGCCGAATATCCGCGGCGCCCGCTGGATTGCCATAGGCCGTCTCGACATCAATACCTCAGGTTTATTACTGTTCACTACCGACGGTGAACTGGCGAATCGTTTAATGCACCCGAAATTTGAAGTGGAACGCGAATATTCTGTACGGGTCTTTGGCGAAGTGAATGACGCTATTATTCAGCGCCTGCGCACTGGGGTTGAACTGGAAGACGGTAAAGCCAACTTCAAAAAAATCAAAGCCATGGGCGGCGAAGGTGTCAACCGTTGGTTTAACGTTGTGTTGACCGAAGGCCGCAACCGCGAAGTTCGGCGGATGTGGGAATCGCAAGGCACTGTGGTTAACCGTTTAATTCGCATCCGTTACGGTGATTTGTTATTGCCTAAACATTTACCGGCTGGTGGTTACACCGAGTTTGGTCTGGAAGAAGTGAATTACCTGCGTAAACTGGTGCATTTGTCGCTGGAAACTGAGTCACTGGCGAAGCCGGAAGATCGGGATGAACGTCGCCGCCGCATGGCTTCGATCAAACGTGCAGTGCGTAAACATCAGGTCAACCAGAAACTGGGTGAAAAAGGCGAAAAACCTGCGGCGAAACCAAAAGCGGAAAAAGCCCGTAGCGATGAGAAAAAACCAGGCAAAGCCCCGTTTAAAGGCAAAAGCCGGACACGTATCTGACTGCTTATCAGGCATTTCTCCGTGACATCAAAAACGCAGCTTTCGCTGCGTTTTTTGTCGAAAACCGCCCTCAATAGTAAATGTCAGAGCTTTGATGAATTTGCGGCTCATCCTGTAACTCATCAAAACTGACCGCAAAATGCCGGCTCTGGTCATGTAAATCTGACAGATAGACGGCTCTGTCCTGTGCATCAATCCAGCTGACTACGCCGGCGCCTTTTTTACTTTGACACACCATGCCCAATTTGAGCTCTTGTACGTTCATCATTGGCCTCCTGTTTCTGACAGAACTGTAACGTTAGACGTTTTTTTGTACAGATGTGTGATCCGACCAGTGGCTGATGACGCTAAGTTACGTATTTAGTTGCTAATTTATTTTTGTTGTCTGCCTTTAACACGACTGCGCATCACAAGCAAGCTGTGACAACGGCATGAAAGTTAGGTAAACAGTTGGGATTGCTTTGCCGGCTCAGCTTTTAAAATCAATCTTCTGATGAATATTGACCCAGTTTTCCGGAAATTTGCCTTGCAGCACATAAGAGAAGGCGATGAGTTCGGCGATCAGCACATACAATTCCGGCGGGATCTGATCGCCAAGTTCCATCCGTTGCAATAACTGGTTGAGCTGCTCGTCTTCGTGGATTAAAACGCCATGTTCACGGGCCAGCGCGATAATGTCGGCGGCCAGGTCGCCATGGCCTTTGGCGATGATTTTCGGCGCATTTTTACCGTCGTAATGCAGCGCCACAGCGCTTTGTGGTTTGTCACTCATACCCGCACCTGCAATAAACTGGTGCCACGCTGATACAGATGCTCTGGAATTTTGCCAAGCTGGCAGCCGGCTTCGGCGACTTGCAACCCCTGCATCGTCAGGCGGTCTTTAAACAAAGGTAAAAACTGGCCGGTGTCGGCGACGGTTTTTTCGTTATCAGCGTAAAACTGCAGGCTGACCTCTTTGCCAATCAGCCGGACCTGCACCAGCATCTCGCCCTGATTGCCCAAATCGAACTTCATCGTCAGCTGCCAGCAGCGTTGGCCGCTGCGCTGCTCTGCGCCTTCAGCCTCACGTTCACTAACCGCCAGTTCGGCAAAGCGGCTTTCGCCATTTTGCAGCAGCGGCAACTGGATTAGCAGTTGTTCCGGTTTTTGTTGTGGTGCCGGTGCGCTTTGTTGTTCCAGATTAGCAATTTGTGCACTTTGCAGCTGGCTGCTGTGGCCGGAAAGCTGGCGCAGTAACTGCGCACTCTGGCTGCGATCAAGCTGGCCAATCAACTGCTGCAGTTTTTCTTTTTGCGGTGGATTTTGCCGCTCGGCAGGCAGTTGCGCCCCTAAGCGACCGAGTAATAATTGGATTGCAATCGCGAGGCCACCCGCGACACTGGCAGGTTGTGCCGGCATTTGCAGCGGGCTGAACTGCAGCGCAGCGTTGATTTGCTGCATCAGCTGCTGCTGGTTTTGCAGTTTGGCTGCATCCGGATGCTGCGCACGTAATTCCTGTAAGACCTGTCGCACTGCCGCCGGTAAAGCGGGGCTGTCCGCCAGTAAGTCGGGTGAACTTTGACTCAGTGGCAGCCATTGTCGCCACAAGTCGCGGCTGTCGGTTTGCAGTGGCTGTGTGGATATTGTGCCTGGTTGAACCGGTAAAAACTGGAATGGCCGGCTGATTTCGCTGACCGACAATTTCAACTGCCGGGGTTCAGCCTGCGGTGTCAGTTCTAACTGCAGCTGACGCGAGTCTGGCTGTTTCAGTTGCCACTGCCAGCCTGGCGCGCTGCTGACTGGTCCGGCGACCTTGGCTTGTGCCAACCAGGGCTTGATGTCGCTGCCCAGTTGTTCCGGCCAAATCTGCCGTGCCAGTTGCGGGATTAATTGCCGGACTGCATTCGGTGCCAATATGACTGACTGCCCGGATACCGGTTCTGGTTTTGGCGTCAGCCCTGCAGGCACCGTCAACGCTGGCGTAGCGGCTTTGGTCATCTGTCCGGTGCTCGCTGCAGATGGGCCTGGCTCGCTACTCCTGCCAGAACCCGGTGTGATTTTGGGATCTGCTTTTTCTGCAAAAATTGTCGGTTGTGCCGGACCAGGGCGTGCAGGTTCGAGTTGCAGCTGCAGTTTGATTTGCCCCTGTTCGATGCCCAGTTGCAAACGCGCTGGCAGCAACTGCTGTTCCGGCCAGTGTTTTGCCGACGGCAAAGCCGCGATGTCAATACTCAGTGGCTGACCTTGCCCGAGTTGGATCTGCAACTGCTGGCCCTGGCGGGATAACTGCACCGGCCACTGCAGGTTCAGGCTATCGGTTTTGGCGAGTTGTTGCTGTGCCTGCACGCTAAAATGTTGCTGAGGGCCCGGCGCCGGTTGCTGCAGCAACTGCAGTAGTTGCGAAGCCTGTAACGGAATAGTCAGAGTTTTTCCGGCCAGACGCACTGTCAGCTGGAGCTGGTCAGTGCCAAGTGGCTGTAATTGCACGAAAACTTTTGTTTCCGTGGCTTTGCCAGTGTTGGAGCCTGCAATGATGGCATTGGCACTCGATTTGATGTCAGCGCTGTTTTGCCCATTTTGTAGGTTTTGCACGGGGACGGCAGTTGCCGATGCTGTGGCCTGTGTTGAAGCCGGCGTCGCGGCTGCGATCAGTTGCTGCGCTGTCTGCAAAATCTGCTGTGCCGTGTTGGTGGGTAGTGCCACTTGCAACGGCCCTTGGGGCGTCTGAATACTGAGGCGGGCTTCCTGGTCACGGCCGATTTGCAGCAAGGCCTGATAAAGCTGGGACGGGTCCAGCTTCAGGCTTTGCTCAATTTTTGCACCACTGCCGATTTGCAGCAGACTGTCGATATTGATCTGGTTCATATTTCAGGCGCTTAGCCTGTCCGGATAGCGAACGCACATTCGTATTCTAACGCCAATATGCTAATATGCCCGCGTTTTTTTCTGTGCCTACAGGTCGTATTTGCTGATGTTATTGTCTGCCCGTCAATTGAGTTGCATCCGCCAGGATCGCGTGCTGTTTGAACAGCTCGATCTGCAATTGCATGCCGGCGAAGTGCTGCAGATTGCCGGCAAAAACGGTGCAGGCAAAAGCTCATTATTACGAATTCTAGCCGGTCTTGCTGAACCTGAAGACGGCGAAATTTTTTATCAGCAGCAGGCGCTTTCGCAAAGTGCTGACGACTATGCCGACAATCTGTGTTTTATCGGTCATTTAGCCGGTGTGCAACCGCAGTTAACGGCGCTGGAAAATCTGCAATTCTGGCGCGCCTGTTTTGGCTTAAAACCAGCCGATGACTGGGCTTTGCTGGCCACGCTCGGTTTAGCAGGCCTTGAAGATATCCCTTGTCAGCAATTATCCGCTGGTCAGCAGCGTCGGGTCTCTTTAGCCAGACTTTGGCTGACGTCTGCGCAAGTCTGGATTTTAGATGAGCCTTTTACCGCTTTAGACCAAAGCGCCATTGCAGCGCTGACCCGACGTATCGCTTCGCACTGTGATGCTGGCGGCGCTGTGCTGTTAACCTCGCACCAGCCGGTGCAGGTACCTGGCCATAGCGTGCGTGAACTGACCCTGGAGTACCGCTGGTAATGAGTCATGTCGCTGTGTTTCGCGCTACTTTTCAACGGGAGCTGAAACTTTTGGCCCGGCAAAAAGCCGACTGGGTCAACCCGTTGTTATTCTTCATTATTATTCTGACTTTATTCCCGCTTGGTGTCGGTGCCAAACCGAATTTATTACGTGAAATCGCCCCTGGCGTGATTTGGATAGCCGCGCTGTTGTCGGTGTTATTAGGCGCAGAACGCCAGTTCCGCCAGGACTATCGCGACGGTGTGTTAGAACAATTGGTGGCCGCGCGCTCACCACTACTGGGGTATAGCCTGGCCAAAATAGCCGCCGGCTGGCTGGGCAGTGGTCTGCCGCTGATTTTAGTGTCGCCGCTGCTGGCGCTGTTTCTGGGTTTATCGACTGAGGCTTTAACCGCCGTGGTGCTGACTTTACTACTCGGCACGCCGCTGTTAAGCCTGCTGTCGGCCCTCGGCGCAGCACTGACCTTGTCCGCCGACAAAGGCGGGATTTTATTGGCGCTGATTATTCTGCCTCTGTATATTCCGTTACTGATTTTCGCCAGCGCAGCGGTGGAGCAGGCAAGCTTTGGCCTGAACTATCAGGCGCAACTGGCCGTATTGGCTGCGATGTTATGCGTGGCGCTGGCGCTGGTACCGCTTGCGGTACAAAAAGCATTAAAACTGAACGTGGGGTGATATGTTTAAGTGGCTTGATCCATATGCAAAACCACAAGTGTTATTTGCAACCTTACTTTGGTGGCAACGTTGGTTAATGCCGCTGTCTATCGTGGTATTGCTGCTGGGCACCGTTTGGGGCCTTGGCTTCACGCCGGCGGATTATCAGCAGGGTGATTCTTACCGCATAATTCATGTGCACGTGCCGGCGGCTATCTGGTCGATGGGTGTGTATGCCTGGATGGCGATTGCGGCTTTTATCGCTTTAGTCTGGCAGGTGAAAACCGCGCAGTGGGCCATTGGCGCTATGGCACCTATTGGTGCTGTCTATACGCTGATTGCGCTGTTTACCGGTGCGGCCTGGGGCAAACCGATGTGGGGCACCTGGTGGGTCTGGGACGCACGCTTAACGTCTGAACTGATTCTGTTATTCCTGTTTTTAGGCGTGATGGCGCTGCAAAACGCTTTTGCTGACCGTCAGACCGGTGACAAAGCGGCCTCAGTGCTGGCGGTGGTTGGCGTGGTGAATCTGCCGATCATTCACTATTCGGTGGAGTGGTGGAATACGCTGCATCAGGGCGCCACTATTACCAAATTTGCCAAGCCATCGATGGACCCTTCGATGCTGTGGCCGTTGCTGATTTGTATTCTGGGCTTTGCGCTGTTGTTTGGCGCTTTAACTTGCCTGCGGCTGCGTACCGCGATTTTGCAACATGAAGCGCACCGGCCCTGGGTACGGCAATATGTTCAGGAGCAGCAGCATGCCGCAGTTTAATTTTGCCTCTTTTGCCGATTTTCTGGCGATGGGTGGGTATGGCTTTTTTGTCTGGTTGTCGTTTGGCGGCAGTGTCGCTGTGTTACTGGCGCTGGGTATTTACAGCAAAAGACAACAACAACAGTTTATTCAGCAACAGGCGAGTCGCGCCGCCCGTGAAGACCGGGTGCGGCAGCATACGCAGGAGCAACAATGAATCCACGTCGTAAACAACGGCTGCTCGCCGTCAGCGGTATTCTGGTGTTATTAAGCGGTGGTGTCGGCGCGATGTTGTACGCGCTGAACGAAAACGTCGATTTGTTTTATACGCCGTCACAGCTGATTGAAGGCCTTGGCGAAGATAAGAAAAAACCGGTGGTCGGGCAACGCCTGCGCATCGGTGGCATGGTCGTCAAAGGCTCAGTCCGCCGTGACGAGCACAGTCTGAAAGTGAGTTTTGATCTGGTCGACACAGGCCCCATTGTCACTGTGCATTACGACGGCATTTTGCCGGACTTATTCCGCGAGGGGCAGGGTATAGTCGCGCAAGGCACTTTGCTGGATGCCAGCACCATTCAGGCCACTGAAGTGCTGGCCAAACATGACGAAAATTACATGCCACCTGAAGTTGCTGAAGCCGTCAAAGGCATCAAGCATGTGGCGCCGAAACACACTTACCCGGCAGGTACGCCCTGATGATTGCAGAAGTCGGACATCTCGCGCTTTGTTTTGCCCTGGCCTTATCGCTTATTCTCGCCCTGTTTCCACTCTATGGCAGTTATAAAGGTGCAGCCGGCCCGGTGTTATTAGCCCGCCCGGCGGCATTGTTATTGTTTCTGCTGACCGCCGTGTCGTTTGCCGCACTCTGTTATGCCTTTTGGATCAACGACTTCACAGTCGCTTATGTCGCGAATAACTCCAACAGCCTGTTGCCCTGGTATTACCGGCTGACGGCGGTCTGGGGTTCGCATGAAGGTTCGATGTTGTTATGGGTGTTGATGTTGTCCGGCTGGACTGCGGCAGTCGCGTTGTTGTCAAACAGCCTGCCGCTGATTTTGCAGGGCCGTATTCTCGGCGTGTTGGGTTTTGTCAACGTCGGTTTTTATGCTTTTGTGCTGCTGATGTCGAATCCATTTGAGCGCACTTTGCCGTTTTTTCCGGTCGATGGCCGTGACCTCAATCCGCTGTTGCAGGATTTTGGCATGATCATTCACCCGCCGTTGCTGTATATGGGTTACGTCGGTTTTGCCGTATCTTTTGCTTTTGCCATTGCTGCGCTGCTCGGCGGGCGTTTTGATGCCAACTGGGCGCGTTGGGCCCGGCCCTGGACTTTAGCCGCCTGGTTGTTTTTAACGCTTGGCATCATGCTCGGCAGCTGGTGGGCCTATTACGAATTAGGCTGGGGCGGCTGGTGGTTCTGGGACCCAGTGGAAAATGCGTCCCTGATGCCCTGGTTAGTCGGCACCGCATTAATCCACTCACTGGCGGTCACCGAAAAACGCGGCACCTTTAAATCCTGGACCGTACTTCTGGCCATCGCGGCTTTCTCTTTAAGCCTGTTAGGTGCTTTTTTAGTGCGTTCCGGTGTGTTGGTGTCAGTGCATGCTTTTGCCACAGATCCGAGCCGCGGTTTATTCCTGTTGGCGTTTTTGCTGGTGGTCGTCGGCGGTTCTTTGTTGCTGTATGGTCTGCGCATGCACGCTGTGCGCTCGCAGGCGCGTTATCAGTTGTTTTCACGCGAAGTACTGCTGTGGGGCAATAATGTCTTCCTGCTGACCGCCACGCTGGTAGTGTTCCTCGGCACCTTATATCCGCTGTTCCACAAAGAGCTGGGGCTCGGTTCTATCTCCATTGGCGAGCCGTTTTTTAATTCGATTTTCCAGTATCTGGCCATTCCTTTTGCGCTGTTACTGGGCCTTGCACCCTGGGTGCGCTGGAAACAACAGCAATTGCAACCGCTGCTAAAACCACTGAGCCTGTGGCTGGTCGCCGCTTTAGTGCTGGCTTTGGGCGTGCTGAGTATGTATCAGACACCTGCGGCGAATGTGGCGCTGCTCGGCCTGTTGTTAGGTGCCTGGGTTACCATGGCGACTATCGGCGAAATTCAGCAAAAAGCCGCGCAGCTCGGTGGTGTACCCGGTTTGTTTAAACTGCAGGCCAGCCACTGGGGCATGGTGCTCGGGCATTTAGGTTTTGCCATGCTGGTGGTTGGTATTGCGATGACCAAAACCTTTAGTGTTGAAAAAGACGTGCGGATGAAAATTGGTGACAGTGTGGAGCTCAATGGCTACACCTTTTTACTCAGTGAAGTGTATGCGTTAAACGGCCCGAATTACGGCGGTCAGGCGGCTGAACTGGAAGTCTTCCAGCACGGCGAAAAAGTCACCCATCTGCATGCGGAAAAACGTTTTTATCCGGTGACGCGTGCGGTGATGACAGAAGCCGCCGTGCATGCCCGTCTAAGCCGCGATTTATATGTGGCACTGGGTGAAGAATTGTCCGGCCCATCCTGGGCGCTGCGGGTTTATGTTAAACCTTATGTGCGCTGGATTTGGCTTGGCGCCATTTTAATGGCGTTGGGTGGCTTAGTGTCGTTATCAGATAAACGCTACCGGCGTAAAGCTAAAACCGAGATCGGAGAACAAGGAGCCCAAGCCCATGCGTAAAGCCATGTTTTATGTGCCTTTGGCTGCGTTTTTAGCGCTGTCGTTATTTTTACTCAGCGGTTTGTTTTCCGACCCGCGCGACCATGGCTCGGCACTGATTGAAAAGCCGCTGCCGGATTTTAGTTTACCGGACTTGCAGCAACCGACGCGGTTAGTCACGGCAGCGGATTTAAAGGGTGAAGTGACGCTGCTGAACGTCTGGGGCTTGTGGTGCCCGACCTGTAATGCCGAACTTGGTTTTTTAACCGAGTTACGTCAACAAGGCATCAGAATTGTCGGGCTGTATTATGTGCAGCCGGTTGATGCCAGTTTTGGCGATACTTTTGATATCAACACTTTACGAGTCGAAGTTCAGGACAAACTGGCAGAGCAGGGCGACCCGTATTTATTGAATATCGTCGATGAAAAACGCTCGCTGATTTTCGATTTAGGCGTCACCGGCGCGCCCGAAACCTTTTTAATCGACCGAAATGGTGTCATTCGCCATCACCATGTTGGAGATATTAATCCGCAGAACTGGCCGAAAATTCAGCAGCTGTATCAGCAGCTGCAGCAAGGAGGCAGCGATGCGCCTTAATGGCTTGCTGTTGCCTGCGCTGCTGTTGGCGTTGTCAGCCAGTGCTACCGAAGACCTGCTGCAATTTGAGTCTGCCGAGCAACAGCAGCTGTATCGTCAGCTGACCGCTGAGCTGCGTTGTCCAAAATGTCAAAATCAGAATATTGCTGATTCGAATGCTGTCGTCGCAGTGGATATGCGCAATAAAACACTGGAGCTGGTGCGCCAGGGCCAAAGTC
>SSFI01000008.1 GCA_008015325.1 Rheinheimera sp. | reverse complement strand
GGGGGTTAGTGGATCACTTCTGGGTGCAATTCAACAAATATTAGGTCTGAAAGCAGCTTCGCATATAGCGAGGGCATCGTTGGCATCATTTGTGTGATTCATAGACATCATTTCAATTCAGGGAACAATTTGAACAGCCCCATTTTGAGGCATAAAGATGTCAATGAAATAAGGGTCATTCCACTTCCAAAAAATAGGTACTGCAAATGTACTGCCTTCTATTTGTCGGTGCTAGCCACTTTTTCAATAATGTAGCTCAATATAATGAACAAATCATTCAATTGGTCACCGAGCAAGCGACTGGCAAAAGCGAAGTTCTACTTAGCGAAAAGATACGAAGCTCGCTCGTGCGGTGAGCCGTATCACTATGTGCTTTGCCGCCAGATTGCACAAATGCATTACACCATAAGGGTTCCGACAAGATGGAGCATTATTAGGTTCTGTCATTTAGTGTATTGAATTTAATTTGAAATATCCGCCATACAATCGTTGTAAGCAGTCAATAAAAAAATGATTTAAAATTGGTCATAAATTTGCTGCCGATGCGGAAAAATATGACTAATCAGGAATACACATTTTAAACAAAAGGTGTGACTGATTAACTGTGTGAATATTATGATCTTTATTGCTATTGGACATTTTTATGTCATCAGTAGTATGCCAATTATATTGCGTTTGTTGATGCGCTGCGCTCAGTGGCGGCAGAAATGGCGATGGAAGAGCTGCACGAAAAGCGCGTTGATTTTGTACAAAAAGTGCAACAGGTGGTTTCCGAAGATTTGTTGAAAAACGGTCTGGAACTGGAATCGGTGTCGTTAACCGGTCTGGACCAAACGGCCTTTGAACACTTTAACCCGCAAAACGCTTTTGACGCTGAAGGTCTGACCAAACTGACGCAAGCGATTGAATCACGCCGTAAAATTCGCAACGACATCGAGCAGGAAACTGACCTTGCGATTAAACAGAAAAACCTTGAAGCCGAACGCGCCAAACTGCAAATCTCGCGCGAAGAAGAATATGCGCGCTTAGAGCAGGAGCGGGAAGTTTCTATTCGTAAAGCGCAGCAATCTGCAGAGATCGCCCGCGAACAGGCAGAGAAAAAACGCGAAGCCGAAGAAGCGCAAATCGCCGCGCAGCGTGAAGTGGATTTAAAACGCATTCTGTCCGAGCGTGATATCGAAAACGAAACTATCCAAAAAGAAAAAGCCGTGCGCGAGATGGAAATTGCCAAAGCGCGGGCCGTTGAGCAGGCTGAGATCGAACGGCAAAAAGCGGTAGAGCTGGCGGCACAGGAAAAATCGATTGCGATTGCTGAGAAATCTAAATCAGAATCTGAAGCCAAAGCGCTGGCGGACAAAGCCCGCGCTCTCGCGGTAAAAGAAGAAGAAGCGGTCGTGACAGTGCGCGAAACCGAGCGCGCCGAGCGGGACCGTCAAATCGAATTGGTGGCGGCGCGCCAACAGGCCGAGAAAGAAGCTATTCAGTTAACGGTTACCGCAGATGCTGAGAAAAAAGCCGCCATCGACCAGGCAGAAGCGCAGCGTTTAGCTGCGCAGGGTAAAGCCGATGCCGAGCGTCTGGCGGCACAAGGTAAGGCCGACGCTGAAATCGCGCTGGCGGAGGCCAAAGCGCGTAGTTACAGTGTCGAAGCGGAAGGTAAAAAAGCCGTCAACGACGCGGCCAATACTTTGTCGGCCGAGCAAGTAGCGATGCAAATTCGTCTGGCATTGATCCAGCACCTGCCGGAGATCATTGCGCAAAGCGTCAAGCCAATGGAACAAATCAGCGATATCAAAATTCTGCAGGTCAATGGCCTGCATGGCAACAGCGCTGTTGCAGCAAGTGGTGCTGCTGAAACCGCCGGTACGCCGGATTCGCTGGCTGACCAACTGGTCAACAGCGCACTGAAATACCGGGCTCAGGCGCCACTGCTGGATTCACTGATGGCAGAAATTGGCATTCAGGGCGGCCAGATCAATGGGATGACCCAGGGGTTGTTGCAATCCGGCTCCGCTAATCATCAGGCCGGTTAAGGTCATAGACTGATGCAGGGAGTTCAGATGCAAAAGTCAGTAGTTTTTATTGCCGGGGTGGTGGTTGGGGCCGCTGCCGTGGTCTCGCTTTCAGCGCTATGGTCGCCAACACAGGTTGTCGTGACAGCAGCCGCTTTGCCGGCTGCGAAACCAACAGCCGGGCAGACGGACATCGCAGAAGTCTGAACATCAGAAGCGAGTACTTCAGCTCGCGACACACCAGCGCGCACCGCTACAACATCTCAGCACGAAGTCATCGAATTTACCCCGGCGCAGTTGGATGAACTGGCGGAACAACGCCGCGAGCGGCAGGAGCAGGTCGATCGCAGCAATATGCATCTGCGTTATCCGGCTGCTTATGCCGGAAAATATGCGGTTTTTCAGGGTAATGAGTTTTATGCCAGCGCAGTGGAAAGATTTGAAAGTGGAGAGATGACCAGTGATTGGGCCGGGAAAGCCCAACAGGTGATCCAGCAATTTTTTGATCAGCGGCCACAAGAATTTTCCGCCATTCGGGTCGAATGCCGTGCAACTATGTGCCGGATCGAGGGGCAGACCATGTCACTTGAAGCCTACGACCGCTATTTCGATAACCCTAGAAATAACATTTGGCCGACACTGGGCATGAGTGCCTGGGGTGGGGGCCAGCATATGGTGCCTAATGACAGTTCAAATGCTTTTGTCTATTTCAAATACAAAAACGATGATGATTTTAAACAGAAATAATGCGCCGACACACAGCTGGGATTATGCAAACATTGCGGCCTTTCCTGGATAAAACAAAGTAGATGCCACAGATGAAAAAGATATTTGCCGCAGTGATGGTCGCGGCGTTGGCCGGGGTGGGCTGGTATATGTTTCAGCCAGTTGTTTTACGCCCCGCCGCAGGTCCGTTGCCGGCGGCCAGCGCTTCAGCAACAGATCAGAGCGATGAGAAGCATCAGGCCGCGACAGTGCCTGTTCTCACTCCGGCGCAGTTAAGCCCTTATGCCGATTGTCCGAGTGGCGGAACGCATGCCGTTGATACCAAAGAAAGCCTGATGGAGCAGCTGTACCCCTTGCTACAAGCCGGGAAAACACCAGCGGAACTACTGCAGTTTGACATGCAGGACGCCATCTGGCCGATGGGGTATGCGGAATCTATCGCGCAAGTGCAGCACCTGATTGGTTATCAGGCGTTACAAGTGAAGGCCCCGGAAATGCTGGCTAACTTTGCGGCACGTCTGGAGCAGCTGAGCGCGCCTAAAGATTTACTGGATTTCAGTCGGCGACTGGCAGAAGACGAAGATTTTCAGGTCTTTGTTTCACGTGGTCTTCACGGTAATAAAAACGGTTCGATGCTGCAATCGCCGTCGATCGAATTTATGCAGTTGGCGGCTTACATTTCTTTTGATGACTTTAAGCAGCTCATCGCCGGTAAGACCTTTGCGCCGGTGGAAATTGCCATGGCGATGCAGTCACAGTTGCCGGAGCAATACCTGTTGCAATTGCTACAGCAAGGCCGCGACCTGGACCAATTTCCGGCCGGTTATCAAAGCATGCAAGCCTTAACTCCGGCCTGGAATTTAGCCGATGTTGCGGCAATGCACTGGCAGCCGGCGGTGTTAAAGGCACTGAAGCAACAGGGCATAGTGCCGAGCAGCATGGAAGGCATAGTGACCGGGCTGGATTTTGCTTTATTTACCGAGCCGCACCGGCTGCCTGAAGTCAGAGACACCGCTGAGATGCAACAGCGGCTGAAACAAGCGCAGCGCGAGACAGTGGCGTATTTGCTGGCGGAAGGCTATTGGGCTCATGGCCGCCAACTGGACAGCGGTAACTGGTATTTTGGTAACAACTTCCTCAATACCAGTCGTTTTGAAAACGAGGAGATCTTGGCGCTGCTGCCTGCCGCGGGGCCAGCCAAGGTGTTCCGCCGGGCAGTACTGACACTTCAGCCGGTGCCGGCTGGTACCGGGCTGGCAGACTGGGTGGCGCAACAAAAACAGGCCAAAGCGCAAGCGCAGCAGGCGCGGCAACAATGCCTGTCTGGCAAGCAACAATTAATCAGCACTGAAGCCCTGTTAAGCCGCAACGCGATTCAAAAACAAATCTTTGCCTGGCGTGATGGCAAACCAGCGGCCGAGCTGGCGCTGGCGCCGTTACATCAGCGCGACCCGGCCTGGCTGGCCTGGCACTGGCAAATGGGCGGCGCGCGGCAACTGGACGCCGACGAGACACTCAGAGAGCAGTTGACAGATTTGTTGCATGACCCGGCCGAGCTGATGGCGTTTTTGCAAAAAACTGAACTCGACAGTGGCACCACGGCCTGGTTGTTGATGGAAGTGATGACTAAGCCGGATTTGGTGCCGGCGTTTGAGCAGCGCTTTGCCCCCAAAGCGCCGGCTTATTTGTATCCGGGATATGGTTTTAAGCCTGAACAAGATTTGAAAGTACTGCTGGAAGCTGGTTTTGACCTCGGTATCGAGGATCTCTATGGCCGCAACTTCTTTCACTGGGCTTTTCAGACATCGCCGGAAACTGTGCTGTTGTTGCTAAATGCGGGCTTGTCGCCATTTGCGCAGCAGTTGGGCCCGGATGCGCTGGATTTGGCGCTGGAACACAGTTACCTGCAAGGTAAATTACATCCGGCGCTGCCGCTCATTCTGCCGAAGCTGACTGACGCTGAACCCTCACATCTGGCACGGCTGAAACGTTTGCAGTTGTACCGGCCGGCTTTGTATCAGGAAGTGTTACAACTCAAACCAGATTTACAGCTGCCGGCTGATATCCAGCCCAATGAGCTGCTGTGCCCGCCGGGGTTCTGAGTTGGTTGCAGTCTGTAGCTGGTGATAGTTTTGTGATATTATCACGCTGTTTTCACCCGCCACTGCTCCGGAGTTTTTTATGCGCCACGAACGTATCCCGCTGATTTTATTAACTGGTTTTTTAGGCAGTGGCAAAACCACCTTGTTAAATCAGTTAGTGCAATTGCCGGAGTTCAGCCGCACGCTGGTTATCATCAACGAATTTGGTGAAACCGGCCTGGACCATTTGCTGGTCAGTAAAAGCAGCGATGAGCAGATTGTCGAGCTCTCCAGTGGTTGTATCTGCTGCACTATTCGCGGTGATTTAGCCAAAACCTTAAGCGACGCCACCTGGCGTTTTGCCCGTAACGGTGTGCGCCAGTTTGACCGGGTGGTGATTGAAACCACCGGCCTCGCCGAACCGACACCTATTCTGCAAATTATCAGCAATACACCCAAACTTTATGACAGCTACCGGATGCAGGGTACTGTGACTGTGGTCGATGCAGTCAATGGCGCGGGTACGCTGGCCACCCATCCGGAAGCGCAAAAGCAGGTGGCGGTGGCGGATTTATTGCTGCTGAGTAAAACCGACCTCGCCACAGAAACCCAACAAGCCGCCACGCGCGAAGCGATGACGGCGCTGAACCCGACAGCGACGGTTGAGCTGGTGCTGCAAGGCCAGACCCAGATTGATGAGATTTTAGCGCTGGACCATGCCGAGCCAGTGCAATCGACCGCGCCACTACACAGCTGGCTGCCGACAGATAAGCTCAGCTTTGCACCGGTCAGCGGTAAACAAGGCTTGTTGCGGGCTGAACCCCTGAGTGCAGCACCTGTGGACGTGAACCGGCACAATGACCGCATCCGTGCTTATTGTTATGTGCTGGAACACCCGGTCTCTGCGGCGCAAATCGACCAGTGGCTGGATGCGCTGATGCCGGCGCTGGGGCCGCAGCTGTTGCGTCTGAAAGCGATTTTAAATGTGGTGGGGTTTCCGGGCCCGCTGGTGGTGCATGCCGTGCAACATCTGCTGCATCCGGCTGGTCTTCTGACCGAATGGCCGGACGCCGACCGGCGCTGTAAGCTGGTGTTTATCACTGACAACTTAAGCGCCGAAACGATCGAGCAAAGCCTGCAGTTTTTGCAATAAAAGCCCGGTTTATTTACCCGTCGGCGCCTGATTCAGTTCACGGAACTGGCTCGGCGTCACGCCTTCGAGCCGCTTAAAGAAGGTGTTAAACACCGATTTGCTGTTAAAACCGACGGCAAAATAAATGTCGGTGATGGTTTTCGCCGCCGGGCCTTGTTCAGCCAGCAAACGTTTCGCTTCGGCGATGCGATAGCTGTTGATGTATTCGTAAAAATTCTGCTGGTAGCGCTGCTTGATGGTCAACGAGACTTTTTTCGCCGGATAACCGGCGGCATCGGCCAGTTTATCCAGCGTAATATCCGGGTTGGCGTAAAAGCGCTGCTGCGTCATCAGCTTGTCCAGCTGCACCGCAATGGCATCGTCATATAACACTGTGGTTTCTTCTTTGGCTTCAAACAGCGGTTGCTCACGCACCGGTTTGACGCCGACAAAAGAGGTAAAACGCAGGAAAATCAGAATATTCAGCGCGACAAAGTTCAGGTAATAACTGGACAGCCCCACCACGTTCAGCAGGTCCATATTAAAATCGTTCGCCAGAAAACCATAAAGTTTCAGGCACACCAGCACAGTGTCCAGCGTGAAAATGATCAGGAAACTGAGCAACATCAGTTTTAGCCAATACATATCAATGGTTTTTAAATCGGCCTGTTCATGGCGGATCTGTTCGCGATAACGCCACACCAGCAGGAAACACCACAGCACATAACCGGCGCGGACAAAACGCCCCAGTGTTTCGACGTACAAATGCGGCGACGAATAAGCGATATGCTGACTGTGAATTAGCTGCGCCTGGCTTTGCTGGTCCAGCGCGTAAAAATTCCACACCATGTGCAGCAGATAAATAGCCAGCGGCAGCAGATGCCAGCTGTGTTTGCGCCGCAGCTGCACGTCTTTGTACAGCAAAGCGCGGACAAAGAAATACAACAACGGGCCGTCGAGGTAATAAGCAAAACTGAAGATAAAAAATAGGTCCGGCGAAATTTCCAGCAACCAGATACGGAACTGTTTGCCCCAGAACATCAGTTCGTGTAGCGGGATCAGGCAATGACATAACAAAAACGCCACCAGCAGCGCATTGCTGAGGCTGGGTTTTTTCGCTGAGGCGGCCAGCAACAACGCCAGCAGCAGACATTCAAAGGCTGTCAGCACCATCAACAGGTCGTGGAAATTAAACAGAATGGTATCCATACAACTTCTTTTTGCAGGCGTTATTAAGGGCATTGGTTCGCACCAGTCCGGTGCAGAATTCTTTTTACTATGCGACAGCAGGCCATTGCCAGCAAGCGAATTTTCGGTAACTAGTGCTCTTTCCATTTAATTGTGATCGATTCAGTCAGAATTAAGTGGAAAGAGCACTGGCCCCGGACCTTGGTCTTATAGCCATAGTGCTTGTTTCTGTTATGGTGTTTTTCGCAGTGCTGAAGCTGTGGTGATTGCTAAAATCAGCAACAGGTCAGAGCTGTCGATGCAAAAATAGATAAGAATTTATCTTATTGAAAAATAATAAAAAACATTCATGCGAACGCGTTTGAATTAAGTCGAACCTGAAAATTTCGCTTTTTTTTGCGGGTATGACCTGATTCAAACGACAACTCGCCCGCCGGGCGTTAAGCATGATGATGGCACTTTGGCTTCAACCCTTCATTGGGTTTTGGTCAGACACAATAACAGATGCAGTGCCGGCATCAGCAGGATAAGGAAGACACACCATGCAGAAAACCAGACTGAGCCGCGCCGTGGCGCAAGTGCTCGGCGTAGCGGTCGGCGTCAGCATGCTCCCGATGACAGGACATGCCCAACAAGCCAAAGCCAGCGATACAAAAAACAACACTGACCAGATTGAAGTGATTTCGGTAACCGGTATCCGCCGCAGTATGGAAACCACCATCGACATCAAAAAAGCAGAGACCTCTATTGTTGAAGCGGTATCCGCTGAAGACATCGGTAAATTACCAGACCAGAGTATCGCCGAATCCTTAACCCGCTTGTCTGGCCTCGCCGGTCAGCGCGTCAATGGCCGCGTGCAGGTGATTTCGATTCGCGGTCTGGCACCGGATTTCTCCACCACCACCTTAAATGGCCGGCAACAGGCCAGTGCCGGTGATAACCGCGCGGTCGAATACGACCAATACCCGTCAGAGCTGATTAACGGCGCCGTGGTGTATAAAAGTTCGGATGTCGGCATCGCCGGCATGGGGTTGTCAGGTACCGTCGACATGCGCACCATTCGCCCGCTGGCGCACGGCGAGCAGGCGGTGGTGTTTAACCTGCGCAGTGAAACCGGCTCTATCGACCAGCTGCATCCGGAAGTGTCAAAAAACGGCTGGCGCGGCAGTGCGTCTTACATTGACCAGTTTGCTGACGACACTATCGGCGTCGCCATCGGTTACGCCCACATGGACACGCCAACTCAGGTGCAGCATTACAAAGCCTGGGAGTGGAATACTGTCGAAAACGCTTTAGCCGGCACCAGCAATGATGACGCGCTGGGTCTGGTTGGGCAGGAAGTCACAGCGGTAGCGCGCAATCAGGTGCGTGACGGTGTGATGGCAGTGCTGGAATACAAACCGAACGACAATTTTCACAGCATCGTCGATGCCTATTATTCCAAATTCTCGCAGGATGAAGTGATGCGCGGCGCCATGTGGTTTAGTAACCAATGGACCGGCGATGGCATGGAGTTTTTAAATCCGCAGTTTGATAACTTCGGCGGCACTAAAGTGGTGCGCAGCGGCGTGGCCACCAATATCAGACCTGTGCTGCGTAACGATTTGAACACCCGCGACGACGAACTGAAAGCGCTGGGCTGGAACAACAAATGGAAGCTGGACCGCTGGACCATTGACGCCGACTTGTCTTACTCGGGCTCAGAGCGCGACGAGCAGGTGCTGGAAACATACGCTGGTTTAGTGCCGACCGGCAGCTTTGACAACATCGGTTTTGAGTTACAACCGGAAGGCTTCCCGGTCTATACGCCGGGCATTGATTACGCCGACGTTAACAAAGTACAACTCAGTGACCCGGCACCATGGGGCGGCTGGGGCCATGACGGCGCGATCCGCTTCCCGCATGTCAAAGAAACCATCAAAGAAGCTGAGCTCAATGCGCGTTACGAATTAAGCGACGGCGCCTTCAGCAGCGTCGATATCGGTGCCAACTACACCAAACGGCAAAAAGACAAAGAGGTCGACGACAACGACCTGTTCCTGAAAAACAACAGAGCGCCGGTCAAAGTTGACCCGTCGTTGCTGGTGTCGCCAACCTCGCTGGGTTTTGCCGGCATCAAAGGCGTGATCTCCTACGACATCATGCCGACAGTAAACCGCTATTACGACATCAAGCCTATTCTCGACACCAACCGCTGGAACAAAGCCTGGGGCGTCGACGAAGAAGTGCTGACTAGCTTTATCAAACTGAATATCGACACTGAGCTGTGGGGCAAACCACTGAAAGGTAATATCGGTAGCCAGTTTGTCCGTACCGATCAAAGCTCGAGCGGTTACCTCGCCAGCGATTACAAACCGGGTAATCCGTCCACGCTGCAGAAGGTTGAAGCCGGAAAAAGCTATAACGACGTTCTGCCGGCCCTGAACCTGTCGATGGAAGTGCTGGATGACCAGTTTGTCCGGCTGGCGGCTGGCAAAACCATGGCCAGACCGCGGATGGATGAAATGCGTGCCAATATCACCGCCGGAGTCGGCGTGGATTCACGGCGCTGGAGCGGCAGTTCAGGCAACCCTGAGCTGGAGCCGTGGCGCGCCAAAGCGCTGGATCTGACGTACGAAGTGTACCTCAATGACACCAGCTATATCGCCGGCGGCGCTTTTTACAAAAAGCTCGACAGCTATATCTACACGCAAAACTTTGATTTTGATTTCAGCAACGCGCCGAATAACTCGACGGTGACGCCAATCAGCCCGATCGGCAACATGAGCCGGCCGGCGAACGGTGAAGGCGGCAGCCTGCGTGGTTATGAACTCAGTATGTCACTGGATTTAGGCAGTTTCTATTTGCCGCTGACCGGTTTTGGTTTTATCGGCAGTCAGTCCTGGACGGATTCGAGCATCAAACCAGACGGGCCTAAAACTTCAACCAAACTGCCGGGGTTATCCGACCGCGTGCGCGATTTAACGCTGTATTACGAGCGCGACGGTTTCTCGGCGCGGGTCAGCCAGCGTTACCGTTCAGAGTTCCGTGGTGAAGTGGTGCAGTTATTCGCCACCCGCGGTTATACCGAAGTTCTGGCCGACCGCCAGGTCGATGCTCAGCTCAGTTACAGCATCGACGACGGCACTTTTGCCGGCCTCACGCTATTGCTGCAGGCCAATAACCTGACCAACTCGCCTTATACCACCCGGATGAATACGTTGCAGGAAGGCGGCGGTTATTTCCCGGAAGTGTATGAAGAATACGGCCGGCAGTACCTGTTTGGCTTCAGCTACAAGCTGTAACGCCTGGCGGCAGCGTTCTGAGCTCCCATAAGAACGCTGCCGCATTTTGTTGAGATTTTTAGGAGGCCTGCTGTGCAACAGGGACCTATCCGCAAAATTGTGATTGTCGGCGGCGGCTCATCCGGCTGGATGAGTGCGGCGCTGTTATCGAAGTTATTACGTAACCGCGCTGGCGCGATGGTGGAGATTTGTCTGGTCGAATCGGAACAAATCGGCACTGTCGGCGTTGGTGAAGCCACTATTCCGGCGATCAAAGTGTTTAATCAGCTGTGTGGCATCGACGAGCGCGAGTTTATTCAGGCGACCGGCGCGACCTTCAAACTCGGCATTGATTTTGTCAATTGGGGCCAAATCGGCGAGCATTATTTTCATGCTTTTGGCGCCATAGGCCGCAGCTGGGAATGGCTCAGTTTTCATCAGTATTGGCTGGCGCTGCGCGAAGCCGGGCTGGCCTTGCCGTTTGACGACTATTGCATCGGCGCTGTGATGGCGCGCGAACAGCGTTTTATGCAGGCGGATTTAAGCCGGCCGCAGTCGCCGGTCAGTCAAATCGCCTACGCCTATCATTTTGACGCCGGCTTGTATGCACAGTTTTTGCGCCGCCACAGCGAAGCTCGTGGCGTGACCCGCATCGCCGGTACTATCAGCGCAGTGACGCGCCACGCCTACAACGGCCATATTCACCAGCTGGTGTTGGACGATGGTCAGGTCATCGACGGCGATCTGTTCCTCGATTGTTCCGGCAGCCGTTCATTGTTGCTCGGCCAGACGCTTGGCGTCGGCTACGACGACTGGTCGCACTGGCTGCCGAATAACAGTGCTCTGGCGGTGCCTTCGGCGGCGTTGGCGGAATTGCCGCCTTTTACCCGTTCGACCGCGCATCACAGCGGCTGGCAATGGCGTATTCCGCTGCAGCATCGCACCGGCAACGGCATGGTGTTCGCCAGTGGTTTTGTCAGTGACAGCACGGCCGAACAATTATTGCTAAGTTCGCTCGACACGCCAGCCCTGGCGGCGCCGAGGCTGATTCGCTTTACCACCGGCAAGCGCAAACAGATGTGGTGGGGCAACTGCGTGGCGATAGGCCTTGCCAGTGGTTTTCTCGAGCCGCTGGAATCGACCAGCCTGCATCTGGTGCAAACCGCCGTCACCCGGCTGGTGAATTTGTTTCCGGACCTGTCGTTTCAGCAGGCCAATATCGATCACTACAACAGCCTGGCGGCCACCGAAATGGCGCAGATCCGCGATTTTATTATCGCGCACTACAAAGTGACGCAGCGCAACGACAGCGAATACTGGCGTTATTGTCAGCGCATGGCAGTACCGGACAGCCTGGCGCAGAAGCTGGAAATTTTCGCTGCGCATGGCCGGGTGCACCGCATCGCAGATGAGCTGTTTCGCGAAGACAGCTGGGTGCAGGTGTTGCTGGGACAAGGCCTGTTGCCGTCCCGTCCCGATCCGTTATGTCAGCAAAAAAGCCTGGCCGAAATGCAGGATTTTGCTGAGTCAACAGCGCAGGTCATTGCTGGCTGTACTGCACAGATGCCAACCCACACCGATTTTATCCGTAAAGTTGCGCCTTTTAGCGCCGGAGCACCGCTGCGCTGAAGCGGACACAGGAGTTTGATTTGAGAATGAAGTTTTCGAGCCGCGCAGCCCTGGCTGCTGCGCTGCTATTTGCTGCGCCTGCCGCTGTAGCGCAGTCACCGCAGGTGCAAGGCTGGCTCAGCCGGGCTGATCAGCAGCTGTTGCTCGCCACAGAACCACAACAGTTTTTGCGCCCGGCAGCGCCGGCTGCGGCCTTGGTCAGTATCAACAGCCAGCAGCGTTTTCAGACGATGCAGGGCTTTGGTTACACCCTGACCGGCGGCAGCGCCATGCATCTGATGGCATTGCCTGCTGCACAGCGCGCCGCGTTATTGCAGGAATTATTTGGCCCAGAGGGCATTGGTGTGTCGTATCTGCGCTTAAGCCTTGGTGCCTCCGATTTGGACCCATTGCCCTTTAGCTACAACGATTTAGCACCAGGGGAAACCGACCCGGCGCTGAAAAAGTTCTCGCTGGCGCCGGATGAGCAGTTGCTGATCCCGCTACTGAAACAAATTCTGGCGATCCGGCCTGACTTACAGTTGCTCGCCAGCCCATGGTCGCCACCGGCCTGGATGAAAAGCAATCAGAGCACGGTCGGCGGTGAATTGCTGGAGCAGTATTACCCGGTTTACGCGCAGTATTTTGTCCGTTATCTGCAAGGTATGGCGGCACATGGCATCCGCATCGGCGCTGTCACAGTGCAAAACGAACCGCTGCATCCGGGCAATAATCCAAGCCTGCTGATGCATGCCTGGGATCAGGCCACTTTTGTCGGCAAACATTTAGGGCCAGCGTTTGAGCAGGCCGGTCTTGCCACTGACATTCTGATTTACGACCACAACCCGGACCATGTCGAATATCCGCTGGCTGTACTGAGTGACCCGGTCGCCCGGCGTTATATCAAAGGCTCGGCTTTCCATTTGTATAACGGCAGCATCACCGAGCTTTCGCGGCTGAAAGCGGCGTATCCGGATAAGGATATTTACTTTACAGAACAGTGGGTTGGCGCTAATTCCGATTTTGGCGGCACCCTGATGTGGCACACCGAACACTTGCTGATTGGTGCTGTCGAGCAGCACGCCCGCACTGTGCTGGAGTGGAATCTGGCGGCCGATGCCGACTACAAACCTTATACGCCGGGCGGCTGTACCGAGTGTCTTGGCGCCCTGACGATCACTGCCGGCAAAAACGGCGCTGATGCGAATATTCAGCGCAACGTGGCCTATTACGTCATTGCCCACGCCGGCAAAATCGCGCCACCGGGCTCAGTGCGCATCGCCTCGAAAGACCCGCTGCCACAGCTGTTACAGCTGGCTTATCAGCGGCCGGATGGCCGGGTGGCAGTGCTGCTGCAAAACCAGGCCGACAGCGCGCAGACAGTCCGGCTGGCGCTGGACCAACGCGCCTATGACTGGTCATTACAATTACCGCCGCACAGTGTGCTGAGCCTGATCCTTCCCGCTGCTGCAGGAGCAAAATAATGCAGAAATTTCGTTTGAATACTCTTTCTTTGACGGTGCTGTCGCTGCTGGGTTGCAGTTTGATGCTCAGTGCCTGTGCACCGCAGGAGGTGACACCTGTCAATCAAGCACCACAAGCGCAGGCGGTGCATCCGGCTTGGCCCAAGCTCAGCCCGGCGCGCAAAGCCGACCCACAGCTGGAAGCGCGCATCGAATCGATATTAAAAACCCTGACACCGGCGCAAAAAGTGGCGCAAATCATCCAGCCCGACATCCGCTGGATGACTGTGGCCGATATGCGCCAATATGGTTTTGGCTCTTATTTAAACGGCGGCGGCGCTTTTCCCGGTGATAACAAAGCTGCCACGGCCGCACAGTGGTTAGCACTTGCTGAACAGATGTATCAGGCCGGGCTCGATGCCAGCCTCGATGGTGCTGCGATTCCGCCCCTGTGGGGCACAGATGCAGTGCATGGCCACAACAACGTGCGCGGCGCGACCGTGTTTCCACACAATATTGGCCTCGGCGCCAGCGCTAATGCCGGGCTGGTCGAAGCGATAGGCCGAGCCACCGCTGCCGAAGTGGCCGCGACCGGTATTCAATGGATCTTTGCGCCGACTGTAGCGGTCGCCCGCGACGATCGCTGGGGCCGCAGTTATGAAAGTTACAGTGAAGATCCGGCGCTGGTGCGCTTTTTAGGCGCGGCGCTGGTGCGCGGTATTCAGGGTGATGTGCAAAGTGCAAACTGGCTGCAGGGCCAGTCTCGCCTTGCCACAGCCAAACATTATCTCGGGGATGGCGGTACAGCCGGCGGCCGCGATCAGGGCAATACCACGCTGGATGAAGCCGAACTGGTGCGGCTGCATGCGCAGGGTTATCTCAGCACTTTAGACGCCGGCGTGCAGACGGTGATGGCGTCTTTTAACAGCATTCACGGCAGCAAAATGCATGGCAACCGTTATCTGTTGACCGATGTGCTGAAACAACAGCTCGGTTTTGACGGCATTGTGGTTGGTGACTGGAACGGTCATGGTCAGTTGCCGGGCTGCAGCAATCAGCGCTGCGCCGCTGCCATCAATGCCGGCATCGACATCATCATGGTGCCGGAAGACTGGAAAGTGATGTACCAGAACACCCTGGCGCAAGCACAGGCCGGCGAAATCAGCCCGGCGCGGCTCGACGATGCAGTGCGGCGCATTCTGCGCGTAAAACTGCGCAGTGGTTTATTTGACCAAAGTCCGGCGCAAATCGCCGGCGCGGGCGATCAGCAGCTGATTGGTCATCCGGCGCATCAGGCGTTAGCGCGCGATGCTGTGCGCCAGTCGCTGGTGCTGCTGAAAAACAATGGCGGGTTGTTACCGTTGCAGCCGAAGTTGCAGGTCTTAGTCGCCGGCGATGGTGCAGATTCAATTCCCAAGCAAAGTGGCGGCTGGACAGTGTCCTGGCAAGGCACCGGCACCACAAATGCCGATTTCCCGCAGGGCCGCACTATCTATAGTGGCATCGCTGCGCAGGTGAAAGCCGCTGGTGGCCAGACTGAATTAAGCCCGGATGGCCGCTACCAGCAAAAACCGGATGTGGCTATTGTGGTGATTGGCGAAAACCCATACGCCGAATTTGATGGTGACGTATCGAGCCTTGATTATCAGGCCGGCCAGAATCAGGACGAAGCGCTGCTCAAACGCTTAAAAGCGGCGGGCATCAAAGTGGTCACGGTGTTTTTATCCGGCCGGCCTTTGTGGGTCAATCCGGAGCTGAATGCCTCTGATGCTTTTGTCGCAGCCTGGTTGCCGGGCACCGCTGGTGACGCCGTGGCAGAGCTGTTATTCCGCAAGCCGGACGGCAGTGTGCCCTATGATTTTCGCGGTACTTTGCCGTTTAGCTGGCCAAAAACGCCGGACAGTTTACCATTGAACGCCGGCGATGCGGCCAGCGCTGATAAAGTGCTGTTTGGTCTTGGTTATGGCCTGAGCTATCAGTCAGAGGCTGCAGGCGCAGCATCAGGACTGGTGGTTCAGAAAGATTTAGCGGTGCTGGATGAAACCACAGTCGCCAGTGTTAAAGCCAGCAGCCAGCTTGCGCTGTTTGAACGCCGCCCGGCCGCCGGTCTGCATTTACAACTGCTGGGTGTTGATGGCACAGCGACTGAGGTCATGGCCAATAAAGCCGCCACCGCGGACGGCAGCCTGCAGCTCAGTGCCGTCAACTGGCAAAAACAGGAAGACGCATTGGCGCTGAACTGGCAACAGGGCGGGGCCACTTTGCAACTGCACAGCAGCGAGCCATTGGATTTAAGCCGTTATGGCCAGCTGGTATTTGACCTGAAATGGCAACAGGCGCCGGCGCAGGCCGTGACGCTGGCGATGTCCTGCGGCAGTGGTTGTGGCGGCCGGCTGGATTTGAGCCCGCTATTCGCTGCCAAAGCGGCAGGACAATGGCAAAAAATCACCGTGGATTTAGCTTGTTTCGCCAAAGCCGGCGCCGCGCTCAATCACCTGTACCAGCCGTTTGTGCTGCATAGTGCAGGCAGTGCTGCGCTGAGCCTGGCCAATATCCGCGTCACCCCGGCAACTGCTGCCGCAGATATCAGCTGCGCAGGCGAATAGCTACGCTGATATTTCGTAACTCAGGCGGCTGGCCGGATTATTCGGGCTGGCCGCTTTTTTCTGCCGCTGCTTTTAATGTCTCATAAGCGCCGGCGTTATGCACCTTGGTAAAACCCAACTTTTTCAGCTCAGCTTCGGCAAGGCCAGAACGACGGCCGGAGCGGCAATACAGCTCAATTTCAGCGTTTTTGTCCTGTGTCACTTCCTGAATACGCGAGGCAATCTCGGTGTGCGGAATATTCACAGCATCTTTTAAATGACCAGCCTGAAATTCTTCAGCGCTGCGTACATCTATCCAGATTTTATCTGCCGCTAAGGCCAGTGGCGCGGCAAACACCGCCATACCAAGCAACGCTGCTCTGCACAACATGTTGAACTGTTTCATTATCAAGCTCCGGTTATATTAGAAATTTGTGCCATACGTTTGATTGTACAAGGCGGTCAGCTCAGCGTGAAGCGCCGGCGCAAACCATTGTAAGTGCGCGTCCAGATAAGCCCTCTGCTGGCTGACGCTGCTGATCGCCTGGTCCAGGCTGGTCAGCAGCAGCCGGCCTTGCGGCGTGTCTGAACAAATGATGTGGCCCGGCAAAAGCGCCGGCGATTCCTGCAGGGCAAAACTTTGCACGGCAGGCGGCTTTGGCAGCTGCGCCAGATAATGTTCGACCACATTGGGGTATTCAATCAGCAGGTCAATCCGGCCAATGCTGAACATCTGCAGCAAACCGCCGGCGTTGTCCGGCCCGCTGCGGGAGAATAAATTGCGCTGATTGGCGGCTTGTTGCAGCAACGGGTCGAGTTTGTCGCCATAGCTGCGGTCGGAGTTGAAGCCGAGTTTAAAGCGCTGATGCGCCGACAGTACCCGCTGCAGACTGAGTGGTTTGCCGCTGCTTTGCTCAACCAGCCAGGAGTTGAGCCCGGATGCCTGCAATACATAAAGCCTGAGCCCCGGAAATATTACTTGAGGTTGATGACTGATCACTCCCCAGCTGCGCCGCTCCGGCAACGGCAGTTTGTTCCCGACACAGACATTAGGCCGGCGTTGCAGCAATTTCGCCGCCTGTGCGGTCGTCGCTTGCTGCCGGCTGATGGTCAACCCCGGTAACTGCTGCTCCAGCAGCCGGAAGGTACTTTCATTGATATCCAGCACTTGCAGCGCCTGATTGGGTGCGTGTTCGGTCAGCCAGATAAGTTCCGGTACTGAGCTGGTCTGTGCTGCGGCTGGCAGGGTCAGACAACACCAGAGAAAAAGCGGGAAGCAAAAGGTTTTGCTGTGCATCAGTACGGTGCCGGTTTTGATTGAACCCGATTTACTATAACCAAAGTAGCGCTCTTTGCTAACGTTATGGAGGTACTCACTTTACAGATGAATAAATCTCAGCTGTAGTTAAATCGGTAACACATATACTGGCGAAGAAAAGCCGGGCCCCGCCACTCAGTCCTGACCCGCCATTCAGTAAGGAGAGCTGATGAAAAACCTGCTGCAAAACCTGCTCATGCATCGTAAGCTGTTGTTGTTGCTCTTTTTCCCTTCCGTGTTGCTATTGTGGTTTGCCAGTCAGAGTTTATTGCTGCAGTGGCAGCACTATCAGAACGCGGCTCATGTGCGCGCCGCTATCGGTGACCATTTGTTGCTCGGCCAGCTGGTGAATGCGCTGCAGGTCGAACGGGGCAGCAGCGGCATTTTCATCAGCAGCAAAGGCGCGCGTTTTAGCGCTGAAGTAAAAAAAGCCCGCAGTGGCAGTGACGAATGGCTGGCCGCATTGACCGGACCGCAGCGCGCGGCCCTCAGCGACCTCATTCAGGCCTTGCCTGGCCTGCGCAGTCAGATTGATAGTTTCAGCGTGGACGCCACCGCATCAGCTGCCGGTTATACCAAACATATCAGCCAGTTATTGCAGCGTAACGACCAGGCCGTGCAAACACTGACCGACCTGACGCTGGCACGCCAGCTGGCAACGTTAAATGACTGGATTGAACTGATCGAACGGGCCGGCCGCGAACGCGCGCTGGTGAGTCTGGCATTTAGTCAGGATCAGGCGGAGCCCGCGCTCATCAGCCGCATCGCGCAGAATCACGGCGCTTTTTTAGTGTTCAGCAGCCGCCTGCAACAACACGATGCGGACGCCAAGGCACTATTACAACAAGCCGACAGTGCCGAATATCTGGCGTTACAGCCACTGGTACTGCAAAGCACCAGCGGACAAAAGGTTGGTCAGGACGCCGCGAACTGGTTCAGCGTCGCCAGTAAGCGCATGACGCAGTTCATCAGCCATCAACAGCAACTGATGCAACAAATTGGCGACGCCGCCGCCACGCAGCAAGCGGCCGCCCGCGCCAGTCTGTTGCAGGCAGCTATGTTGTTGCTGCTGGCGGTGTTGGTGGTTGCCGGTTTTAGCCTGGCCATTCACCGCAATATTCAGCAGGCGATGCGCCAAATCCGCACGCTGATGCAACAGCTGACCGGCCGCGATCTGACGGCACGCAGCCAGTACCAAGGCCAGGACGAATTTGGTCAGATTGCTGCGGGCATGAACCAGCTGGCCGAAGAGCTGCAGCAGGTGATGCGGGAAATTTGTTTCGCTACGCAGCAGGTGGCGACTGCTGCCGAACAAGCGTCCGCCGTCACACGCGAAACCAGCGCCGGCGTCGCACAACAGCAGCAGGACACTGAAATGGCGGCCACCGCCATGCATGAGATGAGTGCGACTGTGCATGATGTGGCGCTCAGCACTGCTGCCGCTGCCGAGCAGGCGCAGGAAGTGCAGCAAAAAGCCGGTCAGGGCCAGCAACAGCTGAGTCAGACCATCACGCTTATCCAGCAATTACGCGAACAAGTCCAGCACACCAGCCAGGAGATTCTGGCGCTGAATGAGCACAGCCAGACGATCAATCAGGTACTGGACGTGATCCGCGGCATTGCCGAACAAACCAATCTGCTGGCGCTGAACGCCGCCATCGAGGCCGCCCGCGCCGGTGAACAAGGCCGCGGTTTTGCGGTGGTCGCCGACGAAGTCCGTCACCTGGCACAGCGCACGCAGCAATCTACGGTAGATATTCAAAAAATGATCGAAACGCTGCAGCGAGGTGCCGCAGCAGCCAATCAGGCGATGCAGCAAAGCCTGCAGCAAGCCGACCGCGGCGCAGCAGTGATCCAGACCACCGGAGAACTGCTGGCAGACGTGGTACACGGCGTGGCGTTAATCAACGACAAAACGGTGCAAATCGCCTCGGCAGCCGAAGAGCAAAGCACAGTGGCCGAGCAGATTAACGAAAATATCACCCGCATCAGTGACATCTCGCTGCACACCAGTTCCGGCGCCGAACAAACCGCCGTCACCGCCGCCGAACTGGCAAAACTGGCCGAACGGCTGCAGGCCATGATCAACCGCTTCCGCCTGACGGCGTGAAGCGGTGTTGTTTCTGGTTCGGACGCGGATTTTTCGCGGGTTGCTCAAATTTTGGCTAATCGATTGATAAATTTTAATAAAGCCGAAAAACCAACGATTTTGCGGCTGGACAAGCGCCAGCAGGCACAATACAATGCCCACCGTCGCGCACCCGTAGCTCAGCTGGATAGAGCGCTGCCCTCCGGAGGCAGAGGTCTCAGGTTCGAATCCTGACGGGTGCGCCATATAAATCAACCACTTAGAGGCAGCTCAAGTGGTTTTTTTATTTTCTGTGACAGTAAAAATCGAATTCTGTGACACTTTCCCTGTACTGGGAACTGCCGTTTTTGACCTCTGCTCTGCGTCTCGTTTTTCAGCATTTTGTGCCTGAATAGGCACGTTCTTGAGAATGGTTTTGCGTACTTAGGTGAGTGCAAAACATACTGTCTGCTAACTATACATGTGTAAAAAGCCAGTCTTTGTTTCAGTAATAGTTCCTGTAATCTTAATCATCCTGATGACATTTATAGTTTCGGCTTTGTTGCATTTGTCGCGGTCGAAATCAGTCAATAGATAAAAGCAGTGAATTGTGAGTCGAGCTCTTCTACTTGTTTCAGTCTGAGGGAGTTGTTACTGTTTCAGTAACGGTTAAAATCATTGTTTTTGCGAACTTTTGTGTAGTTCATCGGCAATTGCGAATGGTTGTGCTTTTTATGCCATCAGACGTGATGCGAAGAGCCGCTAAGTCTGAGATGATGTGTGTTTATGACACCTGTTTAAGCGACTAACCAATGAACTACAAAGAGTATTTAGGCGATTTAATCGGCGGTGGTTTGATGATTAGGGAAAGTCAGCTGGTTGCGCAGCTTTTGCTGCAAAAGCCAGACAAAGCAGCGTGGGACGAGGCCATCATTCAGCAAAACATTCTGCAAAAGCGTTCGGACGCTTCGGCTAAACGTAATGCCGCTACAATCCGAACTCGCTTGTCTGGTGTGAATGATGAATATCTGGAAAAGCTGGCATTTGGCAACACCGAGATTTCGACACAATTGATGTTCGCCGCAACATTGATGAACTCGACAATGCTGGCCGATTTTATGCGTACTGTTGTTTTGGATGCAAAGCGCCTATTCCGACAGTCTCTGGACAGCAGTGACTGGGAGCATTTTTGGTTACAACGCAGTCGCTTGTTTCCGGAACTGGCAACTATGACTGAAAGCTCTACCTACAAAATTGCTCAGGTTGCGATGAAGTGTGTTGCCGACGCTGGTTATATCGAATCAACCCGTTCCAAAACTCTTCAGAACGTCTATGTGCAACCAGACGTGCGAGCTTTGTTGATGCAATTGGGACGCGAAGACATTATTTCGGCAATGGAAGTGTAAATGGCAGGCAATCTTAAATTACTTCAACAACGACTGGATTCCATCCTTGAAAAGTTAGAAAGCCCTGAGTTTCTGCAGAATTTAGGCTTGGGGAATGAAATTGGCTTTTATGTCTTCGATTATCCGGCTGAATACGAGCTCGTTGTTCGTGAACATGTCCAGTTTCTGACGACCAAGTTGATCAACCGTGGTCACAATTTTGCCAATATCAATCTATTCGAGAGTTTGATTGAGTTGCTTGAGCAACGCAATTTGCTCGATCGTGCCTTCAAACTTCAACAAGAACGTGGTGATGACGCGCTTTTTAATGCACTCAAAGGTCCACTAGAGCAAAACCGAGTTGCTGATTTTATCGCTCAGAAAGCAAAGTTAGATAACTGTGCCTTCATCTTATTGCACGGATTAGGCAGTGCCTGGCCAATGGTTCGAGGTCATGGTTTGCTCAATGCACTTCACGCAAAAGTAGGCTCAGTGCCAACTGTACTGTTTTATCCGGGTGAGTATGACGGTACCACGCTCAAGCCGTTTGGCCAGGTCGATTCAAATAACTACTACCGGGCTTTTAAGTTAGTCCCCTGAATTTTCAGTCAAAGCATTACTGACAAGGAATAAATCTGATGCAGATTAACCAGATGTTCACCAAGGATATCCACCGGCCAATTAACGGCGTGGTAAAGGCAGATCAAACCAGTAACGACACCGTCTTTGTTGAACTCGACGAATATGTTGTTACCAACGAACTTGCAAAGCATTTTGAAGCTTTTTTTGAAACGTACATGCCGTCTGTACATGACCCAAAATCGAAAGCGCAATCAGGTAAGTTGGGTGTTTGGGTCAGTGGCTTTTTCGGATCAGGTAAATCGCATTTCATTAAAATCTTGTCCTATTTGCTGCAAAACGTGTCCGCACACCACGATGGACAGCAAAGGCGGGCGGTCGAGTTTTTTAAAGATAAAATCACCGATGCTTTTCTAACTGGGGAAATTAATCAGGCCGTTGCTAAAAAGAATACGGTGATCCTGTTTAACATCGATAGCCGGGCCAATACCGATGACAAAGAAGACGCAATCCTGAAAGTCTTCCTGAAGGTTTTTAACGAAACCATGGGGTATAGCGGCGACCATCCGCATATTGCACACCTGGAACGCGACCTCGATAGCAGAAACTTGTTTGATACCTTTAAACAGGAGTTCCAACGTTTAACTGGTTCCGATTGGCTGAATGAACGCGATGCTTATGACTTCTATCGTGACGATTTAGCCAATGCATTAGCAAATGTCACAAAGCAATCAGCAGAATCCAGTCGGCAGTGGGTCGAGCAACTGGAGAAGAACTTCTCCCTGGATGTGGCCAATTTCTGTAAATGGGTCAAAGAGTATTTAGATACTGATCCAGAGCGGCGGGTGTTGTTTTTTGTCGACGAAGTTGGCCAATTTATTGGCAATAACACCAAAATGATGCTGAAGCTGCAGACCATCACAGAAAACCTCGGCACCATCTGTGAAGGACGGGCCTGGGTCGTTGTGACTTCGCAAGAAGACATTGATTCAGTACTGGGAGAGATGAAAGCCAGCAGTCAGGATTTCTCCAAAATCCAAGGTCGCTTTGAACGCTTATCCTTATCTAGCTCCAATACCAACGAAGTTATTGAAAAACGTCTGCTGGAAAAAAATGCTGATGCACGCAGCTATCTCAGCAAGCTGTTCGACGAAAAAGGCGACATTCTGCGTAATCAGTTGTCTTTTGACCAAACCACCACTGCTGAACTTGCTAACTACAAAGACGTCACCAGCTTCATTCATAGCTATCCGTTTGTGCCATATCACTACACATTGGTACAAAAAATCTTTGAAGCGATCCGCAAAGCAGGTGCAACTGGCTTGCATTTAAGTCGTGGTGAGCGTTCGTTGTTGGATGCGTTTCAAAGTGCGACCAAACAAGTTTCTAGTGCGCAAGCAGGCGTATTGATACCGCTTTACTACTTCTATCCTGCTATTGAGAGTTTCCTCGATACTGCAGTGAAAAAGGATATCGATCAGGCCGCGCAAAAGAGTTCCATCAGTGACTTCAGCGTCAACATTCTCAAAACCTTGTTCCTAATCCGCTATGTCGACGTCATCAAATCGACGCTCGATAATCTGGTGACTTTATGTATCAGTGAAGTAGATCAGGACAAAAGGGCGCTGCGCTTACAAATTGAGCAAAGCTTAAACGTACTGGAGCAAAACCTGCTGATCGCCCGCCAAGGCGACGAGTACATTTTCCTCACTAATGAGGAAAAAGAAATTGAGAACGAGATTAAAAACACTGAGATTGAGCTGTCAGATGAAACGGCAGAACTCAGCAATATCATCTTTGATGAAATTCTGCGGCGTAACAACAGTTACCGTTATCCGGAAAACAAACAGGATTTTGCGATCACCCGTTTTTGTAACGGCATCCCACGCGATGGCTCGCAAGAAAGTGATTTAGTCGTCAAAGTGGTTTCTGCGATCGACCCGAACTACCCGGATTTCGATAAAACCCAATGTACGAATTATTCAGCTGAAGGCAATGGCTGCATTTTAGTCAAACTTGCGGACAAACCACGGCTGTTTGCCGAGTTACGAACGCTGATTAAAACCCGCAAATTCTTACGGGTGACCAGCGGTAATCGCCCCGAGCAAGAGCGCTTAATGCGGGATAAAGCCACTGAAAACAACACCAGGCACAAGCGCATTACAGTCGAGGTTGAAACTTTACTCAAAGACGCGCAGTACTTCGCATTGGGCTCTGAACTAAACCCTAAAGGCGGTGTAGTCAGCACCATGCTGGACGAAGCCTTTAAGTACGTGATTGAGAACACCTTTAGTAAGCTGAAGTTAGTGCGGCCATTTAGCGGCGATATTCGCCGTGAAATTCAAAACGTTCTGATTGCTGATGATGTTGCCCAGGCGAATTTCGATTTTAGTGATGCAGGTGTTAATCCCCAAGCATGCACCGAGGTTGAAAAATATATTGCCTTGAACGAGGACTATGGCCGGCCAATCAATGCTGACGACATTATCAAAACCTTTGCCCGCCGGCCTTATGGCTGGAACGATGATGAAATTATTTTGATTTTGGCGCGGTTGGGGCTAGCAAATAAAATCTGTTTCCAGATGCGTCAGCAAGACGTACCACTTCGTCAGCTATACGACCAGCTGATGCAAGTTCGCCGACGTGCTGAGTTGCGAGTGCGGCGGATTAAACAACAATCCGACGTGAACCTGAAGCGGGCCGCGAAGCTATTTCGCGATATCTTCAGCACAAATGCACCAGAAGGGGAAAAGGCGCTGTTTGATGATGCCATTGTTCGCCTCAACAAATGGCGCAAAAAGCTTGAAGAATTCAAAGCCAAAGCATCAACCGGCAAATTCCCGGGAGTTACCGAAATCAATGATGGCATCGTCGTTTTAGCCGGGTTGGCTGAAACGACCAGCAGCTATCAATTTATTGATCAGTTTATAGCTCAGGAAAATACCCTGTTAGATTTCGAAGAGGATTATCAGGATTTAGAAAATTTCTATGAATCCCAATTCTCAACCTGGCAAAAACTGACAGCGGCTCTCAATGTAAGGTTTGATCGAAACCTTACTGCGCTGGAAAAAGATGACGTGGCCGCAACAGCGCTAAGAAAACTGTCTGAGATTTTCAACGATGCACGGCCTTATCGCCATATCAAAGACATTGAGCCATTGATTGAGCAGATCTCAACCGTCAACGAGCAGCTACTCAGTGAAAAACGTTTGTTTGCCAAAGAGCGGCTCAATATCCGTATCCAACGCGTGAATGAGCACTTGAACCTCGCTGCGGCATTGCCAGAGCTAAAAAACAGAGCGCTGCTGCCATTCCAGCAAGCCATCGCCCGTATCGAAAAGAGCCTCAGTATTGCAGATATTCATCAGGAAATTACTGATGCAGAAGACTGGGAACACGATGCAGAGCAGCTGATAAACCGCTTTATTGAACAGCAACCTAAAGCACCTATCCAGCCGCCAGTACCAACATCGCCTGCAGCCGGCCAACCTTATCCGATCACGACGTCACCAACTACTGGCGTACAACAACCTCCAGCGAAGAAGGTCGTCTCTTTTGAAACCAGCCAGGTGTTTAGCCAGGTAAGTAAAACTGGTTACATCGAAACCGCGCAAGACGTCGAGCAATACCTGAGCGCACTTCGCAGTAAGTT
>SSFI01000120.1 GCA_008015325.1 Rheinheimera sp. | reverse complement strand
GTGTCCTAGGCCTCTAGACGATGGGGACCCGGACAAAACTGCTTCAGTTCGGCGCTTGGTGGAGGTAAGCGGGATCGAACCGCTGACCTCTTGCATGCCATGCAAGCGCTCTCCCAGCTGAGCTATACCCCCAATGAGAGACAGCCGAACTGCTTCGATACTCTGGCTTGCACCTGACTACCGATGACCGTTTCCGGTCGTTAAGGTTGGCGGAGTGGACGGGACTCGAACCCGCGACCCCCGGCGTGACAGGCCGGTATTCTAACCGACTGAACTACCGCTCCAAGCCTTGCATTACAGCATATCAGTTGGGGATGCTGCGTTGCGGCGGGAATGATACGGTTCTGCCCCAGACCCGTCAACTTCTTTTTTGCCGGATTTGGCTAAAGCTTAATCATCCGGTAACGAAAGGTCCAAAATATCATCAGAGGCTTTGTTTTTCGGTGCTTTTTTCACCGCTGCGGCAGTTTCAGCCGAAGCTGATTCTGTACCAGCAGCTGCACCATCTCCGGCACCGGCCTTTTTCCGGCGCAGCAGCGTTGCAGGATTCAGTTTGGCCAATAACATACTGAAGGCGCGCTGCGCATTCTGATTCATCGTCAGCATAATAGCGCCGCCACCACCAATCAGAATCAACAGATTCACCCCAATCACCAGGCCAAGCGGAAACTCGGCCGGCGGTTCTGCCGGTGCTTCGGCTGCAGTTACCGCCTGCTCAGGCGGAGTTTTTGCCTCAGCAGCTGTTGACGCCGCTGAAGATTCAGCAACCGGAACTTCCGGCACCGCGATTTTCGGGCCTACGGCGGCGAAGGTATATTCCGGCAGACTAATCACCACGTCCCGGCCGTTTTTGGTTTTGGCAAAAAGCATCTGTTCAATACGGTAAGTACCAATACCGGCATTGGCTACGCGTAAAACGCGTTTGTCGCCTTCTTGTTCGCCCAGAGAAAAACTCTGAACTTCACCGTTCGGGTAACGCAGGCGGCCTTGTACAATTAAGGTATCCGGGTTAATCGGGCCTTCGGTCACCTGATAAATCACCTGATGCGGTTCATCCGGCGTCATGCTTTCCACGGATTCGGTTTTGATGGGTGTGCGCACCACCAGCACCGGGTCCTGCATCAGCTCCCGCGTGTATAACGGTGTTTTCACCAGGTATTTGGGCAACCACTCCCCTGCCGGCACTTTTAGATTAAATTCACCGGTGAAAATGGCGTCGCGCGGTCTCTCATCGTAATTTTTGCCATCGTCGGCAAAAGTGGCGAAGTTCAGCACCGTGGCATTGGTGTTGTCATAACCTGGCTTTTGCGTACTGAACAACAACACGTCGAGCTGCAGGATATCGCGGAAATCTTTGACATTGACCGGCTTGCCGCCGTTACTGAGCCTTGCGGTCACTTTAAAAATCTCACCAACCATCAGATCTTTAGGCAGCGCATCAACATCCAGACCGATATCGGTCAGCACCATAATGCGGCTTTCCGGCAAAATTTCACCAATCGCCTGCCAGGGGCCCGGCGTGGGTTTGGTCATTTTAATCAGGTCGTAGGTTTTATCGTCAAACCACTGCATGCCGTTATCTTTGGCGGTGCGGGCATAGACTTTGCTGCCATCCGGCCGCACCAGCACCACTGAAGGCGCGCCTTTTTTGCGGAAAAACACCAGCGTCACTTCATCGACGGCATAATCAATGCGAAAACGGTTGTCGAGCAGCGGGATGCTGTTGCTGCCGGCAATATCTTTCAGCTCCGTGATAACCTGTTTTTCGGCTGGTGCTGCCGCTTTGGTTTCAGCTGCAGCCTGACTGGTTTGGGCCACAGCATGCGGTACCAAAAGTGCCAAACCAATCCACAACGACAATAGCAACTTTAACTGCGCCACAGGCAAGACCCACCTTTTTTCTGTACCAAATCCAGCCGCTTTTCATGCGCTGCCAGCTCGTCTGTGCTGGCGCTGACTACTTTTAACGCCCCGCGCCGTACCAGCCCGATTTGCTGCTGATTATTTTGTTCATTGCCAGAGTTGCTGGCCAGATTCAGACTGACCTGACCGCCGGTCATCGCCAGATAGACATCGGCCAGAATTTCAGCATCGAGTAAAGCGCCGTGGAAAGTCCGGTGGCTGTTGACGATGTCGTACCGGCGGCACAGGGCATCGAGGTTATTTTTCTGACCAGGATGTAAATCCCGCGCCAGCTTCAGTGTATCGAGAATGGCACAGACACTGTCGACCGGCGGCAACGGCTCTGCCAGCAGTTTAAATTCGTGATTGATAAAGCCGACGTCAAACGCAGCATTGTGGATCACCAGCTCAGCGCCCTGCACATAGTCAAAAAACTGCTTGGCGATGTCGCGGAACCGTTGTTTGTCAGCGACAAATTCGTTGGTGATGCCGTGGATGTTAATGGCTTCCTGTTCGATAAACCGGTCCGGGTTTAAATAGACATGGAAGTTATTGCCGGTCAGACGGCGGTTGAACATCTCGACGCAACCGATCTCAATGATGCGGTGGCCTTCCTGCGGGTTGATACCAGTGGTTTCGGTATCGAGGATGATCTGACGTTTTGCCATGAGGAATCGTTTTTCAGCACTTTTTGCGTTAGAGTATACGCCGTTGTGATAGCTGGGAAGTCTTGATGCATAAAACTGTTGAAATCTACACCGATGGCTCTTGCCTTGGCAATCCGGGCCCGGGTGGTTATGGTGTAGTGATGAAGTATCAGCAGCATGTCAAAGAGTTATCCGGCGGTTTTATCGAAACCACCAACAACAGGATGGAACTGATGGCCGCCATTGCCGCGCTGGAATGTCTGAAGCGCCCCTGTTCTGTCGATATCTCCACGGACAGCCAGTATGTCCGTCAGGGCATCACGCAGTGGCTGGTCAACTGGAAGCGCAATAACTGGCGCACTGCCGCCAAAGAACCGGTCAAAAACAAAGATTTATGGCAACGCCTGGATACAGCATGTCAGAGCCACGACATACGCTGGCACTGGGTCAAAGGCCACGCCGGCCATCCGGAAAACGAACGCTGTGATGAGCTGGCACGCGAAGCGGCCACTCATCAGGCGACAGAACCAGATCCGGGTTTTAGCCGGACCTGACGGTATTCACGGTTTACTTCGCTCTCACTTTCAACGCACGCCACAGGCTTGTTGCGCTTCGGTTTTCAGCCCCAGTTTTTTCATCACCATTACCGCCGGACAAAAACCGGTAAAGGCGCTTTGAACCATATTGGCGCCGACAAACAGCGTCAGCCAGACAAAGTTCGGGTGCACATAATGGGTCAGCAGCACTGACAGCAACACCATAGACCCGGCGAACACTAATAAAGCTCTTTCAACAGTCATAGCAACCTCCAGTAAATTAATACTTTCTAATATACACGATAAATTTTTATTTGTCGCACACAGCCAGCATCGGCTTAGCGCCAGTGTTGTAACACTAAACTGACAGCCAACACCGGTAAAAACAATGCAAATGCACGCCGGAACCAGCGCTGTGGCAGGTATTGCAGCGCCAGCAAGCCAAACAGGCTTCCAACCACACCGACCAAACCAAAACTACCGACTAGCCACAAATCCGGCCTTAGCTGCGGCTGACTGAACCACAAACTGACAAAACCGCTGCCGCTTTGCAGAAACACCAGCGCCAGACTGGTTGCAACCACCCGCTGTGAGGACAGGTCACTGATCGCCAACAGCAGCGGCACCAGTAAAAAACCTCCACCAACGCCAACCAGGCCAGTAATAAGCCCAAGTGCAGTGCCCGCCAGCATCACTTGCCAGACCTTTGGCAAGTGGAATTGCCAGGGCTGAGCACGCCACATATTAACGCTGCTCAGCAGCATCAAAAACGCCAGAAGCAGCAATTGCAACAAAGCCGGCAGCCATTGGCTGACATAACCGCCCAGAGCCGCGCCTGCCATGCCAGGTAACGCCAGCTGTGCCAGTAAAGAGCCAGCCACCTGACGGCGCCAGACATATGGCAACACAGCGCCCAGACTAATCAACGCCACAACACCCAATGCCGTACTGATTGCCAGTTTTTCCGGCATATCGAGCAGAAAAATCAGCACCGGTACCGTCAGAATAGAACCACCAGAGCCGAAAAGGCCCAGTGTAATGCCAATTAATAAAGCTGCCAGCAACGGCATAGTCCAGCTCACGGCAGCTCCTTATTTCATTAAGTTCTATGCTAATAACCAAAACCAATGTTAAGGCAGTCCCTGGCAGAACTCAAGCCATACAAAATCAGGGCGACGTAAATTACGTGGAGTGCCTGGCTGAATTTGCTTACACTAACGCTTTTGTATTTTGCCGCAGGACCATTCATGACTTCATCCGCTCTTGCTCAGATCCCGGTTTTTATCATCAACCTGGACAGCTCACCTGAGCGTTTTGTGCATGCAGAACGACAATTACAGGCGCTGGGTATTCAGCCGCAACGGTTTCGTGGGGTATACGGCAAAGACTTAAACCCGGCAGAAGTGGAGACCTGTTACGATAAAAGCGCCAACCTGCAGTATTTCCGCCGTTCTTTGTCACCAGGTGAATTAGGCTGTTATTTATCGCATCGCGGTGTGTGGCAATTGATGGTTGAGCAGAATATTGAAGTTGCCATAGTGCTGGAAGATGACATTGATGTTGATGCCCGTTTCGCTGATGCCCTGGCGCAAATCAGCCGCCTGAGTGGCTGGGACCACATTAAACTTTCGGACGACAGAGATACTCCGGCTTTTGCCCGGAAAACACTGGATGGCGGTTTTGAACTGGTGAATTTTAAACGTGTCCCCAACTGCGCCACCGGCTATGCCATGAGTTTAAGCGGCGCAAAAAAATTACTGCAACGCGACAAATTTTTCCGTCCGGTTGATTTGGATTTGCAGTTTGGCGCGGAACTCGACTTACAGCTGTTTTCCTTATTGCCCTACACCATCTGGCCGTCAACGAAATTCGACAGTGTGATCAACCAAATCAGTGGCGGCAGCCGTAAAGGCGATACCACTGCGCTGCGCAATCTGAAATACCGCTTGCAAGTGGCCTGGCAACGCTGGCGTTATCAGTCTGGTGACCTGAATCAGGTTATAGTGAAATAGTGCAATGCAAAAGCCCGCGATGACGCGGGCTTTTTCGTTGTAGCTGCTTTTACTGCGCCAGCATTTTTTCGACTTCAGCGATAAATGCCGGATCGTCCGGGCTCACTTTGCTGCCAAAGTGTTTCACTGTGGTCTCGCCTTTACTGACCAGATACTTGTTAAAGTTCCAGCTGGGTTTTTCGCCGGTTTTGGCGATTAAAGCTTTGAACACCGGGTTGGCGTCGTCACCGCGCACCGGGCTGGTGGAGAACATCGGAAACTTCACGCCGTAGTTGATGTAACAGACTTCAGCAGTTTTGGCCTCGTCATCATGTTCCTGCATAAAATCATCAGACGGGAAGCCTAATACCACCAGGCCTTTGCTGGCATACTTCTCAGATAATGCCTGTAAAGCCTTGAATTGTGGAGTAAAACCACATTTGCTGGCTGTATTGACGATCAGCAAAGTTTTATCCTGATAGGACTCACATAAATCGACAGTTTCTTTGCTGCGCAGTTGCTGCATCGAATGATTCAGCACATCACCACACTGAGCTGCGACAGCCTGGCTACTGACTAAACCTAACCCAAGTACCGATAATAAAGACGCAAATTTTAACACACGCATAAACCCTCCTTTTTTCTGATGATACGCTTTATTGCGAAAAAAGATCCCTGCACCAAACTTCCATTGTGTAATTTTCCAGCGAACGATCCGACAGATCTTCGCCTCAATCCGACCAGCCGAAGCTGAACTGCGATAAAGAGCAACTACTTAGCGATTCGATAAACATATTTTATTATTACGATAAAAATAAATCTCTTTAGCAGTCTCTGAAATAGGACTAAAACGAGGGCGGCTCGAAAAAAGAATTACATAGGGAAGTCGCACAAAATGGCCGAAATGATTGCAGGGGACTATGGCACTGCCGATGCAGGTGCCGACATCAAGCTGGCAAAGATCAGCAATAAAGACGCGAAAAATAAACATAAAACAGAAGCCAGACGCCGGATCGATGATCTGATGGAGCAGAAACGCTTACGGCAGATGTTGGATTTGGATGACGAAGATGAACTGGAAATCGACCTGGTCGGTTAAACAGTAACAGCAGATGTGAACACATCGCTGGTTAACATCATGATTTAAAAGAGGAGCACTGCTCCTCTTTTTCTTTTTGTGCTATTCACGGCGCCAGCAGAGTGCCGGCACCGCGAATGATCCAACATTAAGGCAGCGCCGCTTCAAAACTTAAGGTAAAACCTTCACGGATTTTGTCAGCTTTCTCTGATTTTAACACCGCTTCGGCCGATGCTTCCAGCAGGTAACGACCGGCATTAGCCGGCGTGAAACTGAATTGACCGGCTTTATCGGTGACCAGATGCTGACGCGCCGGATCATTGCGGTACAGTTCACCATCAAACGACAGATCAGCTTTAACACCTTCGATTGGCTTGTCATTCAGGGTTAACGTCACAGTCACGGCTTCGCCGGCAACAATGTCGGCTGGGTGGCGGTCAAAGCTGAATTCCAAGCCCTGCCCGGTGGTTTTCAGCACTGTGTCAGTCGGACCATTGACAGTGACAAAAGCCATGGCGCGGTTGCGGCCCTGCGTGGTCACCACATCAGTGGCATCTTTTGGTAATTCTTTGGCGGCTTTTTGTTTGTCACCCATCAGGCGTTTTTGCTCGCCACCCACTTTATAGCTGGTGAAATAACGCGGCTGGCCGCCCATTTCCAAGCGGTAAGTGCCGGCGACGCTCAGCTCCACGTCGGCAATCGACTTACGTTTACCCTGCGCCGCTGCGGCGGCCTTTGCCACAGTGCCGTCCGGTAACACCACTTTAAAACCATCAACAACAACGCCTTTGTCGGCCTGAAATGTCATATTACTGGCAAACAAATCAACAGTGACATAACCGCCGGTTTTTGACTGCACATAATGGCTTGGCAGCACGTTCATGGTGTGCGCCAGCGCGGAGGACGCGGCAAACAAAGCACTTAACGTGAATAAATGAACTGTTTTCATTGAATATTTCCTTGCTAAAAATGGCCGCTGTTATGACGCTTTGCGGCTGAGTTGCACCTCGCCGATTTCATTACCGGCCGCGACAGTCAGGGTGATGGCGCTGCCATCCCAGTTGAATTTCTGTTTCACCAGCTGTCGGCCGCCATGTTCGCGCGCCGCTTCAATCACCAGCTGATATTCACCGTTTGGCACCAATGCGCCTTTATCGTCTTTGCCGTCCCAGCGCAGCTGATAAGCGCCCGGGCCTTTGGTTGCGCCCGTCCGGGCGTCCACCAGAGGCTGGTCAGAGCGGCCGGTTTTGCGCCAGAAGCGGCGTAAATCTTTGATCCAATCCGGTTTTTCCCGCCAAATTTCAATTAAACGCACTGACTTTTCACTGCTGTCTTCGACCCAGACCGCAACATAAGGCCGGTGGTACTGGCCTTCGCTGATTTTTGGCAGCTGTAACGAGATCGCCAGATCACTGGCTATGGCCGGCATGCTAAAACCTAAAGCCAGCATCAGTGCCACACTGCATGTTGTTTTCAACGCCCTACTCTCCTTTTCACCACTTCACACCGACTACAGATCAACATCAGATCCATCAGTGCAGCGCTGCCAGATAAACCAGCAACATCACGCCAGCGCCGGTCAGCGCACACTGCACACCCCACCAGCGCCTGCCGGGCTGTCGCCACAACAAATAAAAACCACTGAAGGCAAACAGCAAGCAAGCCAGCGCCACGACATCAATCAACCATTTCCAAGCCGTACCGGCGTAACGGCCTTTGTGTAAATCATTGAACAGTGCCAGATAACCGCCGAATTCGCGCGACAATTCCACCGAACCGCTTTCCAGTTCAATTTGCGCATTGGCAAAACCAGCTGGTTGCTTAAAATCGAGTTCCAGCAAATGCTCATCGGCATCATAAGAAAACGCAAACACAGCGCCCTTCACCTGATGCTCGCTGCGCAGCCAGTCGGCAATTTGCTGTGCCTGCGCCGCCTGCTGCAGCTGATCTTCGCTAAATTTCAGCGCTGCGAACTGCGCCGGAAGCAGCAGTTGCACACTGTCACTTTGTTTGCCGGCGTCCAGTTGCCAATCCGGATGATTCAGCGTGATACCGGTCAGGGCAAAAAATACAAACACCACCAGCACGGCCATCGACACATAAATGTGCAACCAACGCAGAAAACGCGACAAAACACTACCTCCGGTTAAATCTGGCCTGAATATTACTGAGATTCATTCTCATTTACAATAACAACAATGTAAAGAGCATGCAAAGACTGCTGAATTGACGCAATATGTTGTCAGATAACCAAAGATGGAACCCGCCAATGAAAGACCTGCAGACCGACGCGTTACGCCAGTTACAACACCAGCTGGTGTTACTGCAACAGGCGATGGGCCGGCAACAGCGCGGCGCTGTCATCGTATTAGAAGGGCCGGATGCGGCCGGCAAAGGTGGAATGATCCGAAGGCTCGGCTGGTGTCTGGACCCACGCTGGTTGCATGTCTGGCCGACCAATGCGCCGAACGATGCCGAGCGCAGCCAGCACTGGCTGCAACGGTTCTGGCAACGGCTGCCACAACAAGGCCATTGGGCAGTATTTGACCGTTCCTGGTATGGCCGGGTACTGGTCGAACGGGTGGAACAGCTGGTGGATAACAACGTCTGGCAACGGGCTTATGACCAAATCAATGCTTTTGAGCAGATGTTGCAACAAGAGGGTTTTGTGCTGGTAAAAATCTGGCTGGATATCAGCGCCGACACCCAGCTGCGCCGTTTCACCGAACGATATCTCGACCCGGCGAAACAATGGAAACTCACCGCTGAGGATATCCGCAACCGGGCACGCTGGGATGACTATATCGTGGCACGGGACGAGATGTTTAGTCGAACTTCGACACCACAGGCGCCCTGGTATTGTATCGACGCCAATGATAAACATCAGGCGCGGATTGCAGTGTTTCAGCTGTTGCTGCAGGAATTCAGCCGCGATCTGCAGGTGCTGCCGGCGGCATTGCCCCAGGCCGTGGAGGATTTTTTTGCCAGTACGGCAACGCCAAAATAGCAAAAACCCGGCGCGAACCGGGTTTTCAGTAATCAGATGCGGCTTATTGCAGCTGCGACAGCGCCTCGAGAATTTCGCGCGGTTCCACTTCCGGACCGTTTAATTCGCTGTCCCAGTTGGTGCCAATCAGCACGCCGTCGTCATACATCTCTTTTAACCAGCCTTCGCAGAAAATATCCAGCGGAATGGCTTCTGGTTTGTACTCGGCCCATTCTTCGCTGCAGTGTGCCTGTGCAGCTGCTTGATTGGACCAGAATGGCATCACGTCGGTGTCTTCAAATTCAACCGATTCGACTACCAGCAAGTCTTCGCCATGCGCCAGCACCCAAACTTGTGCTTCTGAGCGCGCTTCGGCGATAAAGCCCTGAAATACCGGATCGTGTGCATATTCAGCCATGATAGAAGTCCTGTGTTGGGTCGCCGGGACGGGAATGTCCGGCCGTGCTTCCAAGATTATCCCAGAAGCTGCGCCGCTTGGCATCGGAAATTTTAGGATCCGGCTGAATTTGTCGCTGCGGCTGGTTCCCGCCCGTCCGGAAAATAACGTACAATCCGCTGCATTCTTCCTGAAGGGACAACTCCAATCATGGCTCAATACATTTATTCAATGTATCGGATGTCGAAGGTGGTTCCACCTAAGCGTACGATCCTCAAAGACATTTCATTATCGTTTTTCCCAGGCGCCAAAATCGGTGTGCTCGGTTTAAACGGTTCCGGTAAATCCACCCTGCTGCGCATTATGGCCGGCGTCGATAAAGAATTCGACGGCGAAGCCAAGCCACTGGCTGGTATCAACATTGGTTACCTGCCGCAGGAGCCGGTGCTGGACATGAGCAAAACCGTGCGCGAAGTGGTCGAAGAAGCCGTTGCCGACGTGAAAAACGCCTTTGCCCGCCTCGATGCCGTCTACGCCGCTTATGCCGACGAGAACGCAGATTTTGATGCTTTAGCCCGTGAACAAGGCGAGCTGGAAGCTATCATCCAGGCCAAAGATGGCCACAACCTCGACAATATTTTAGAACGCGCGGCCGACGCGCTGCGTCTGCCGCCGTGGGACGCTGAAATCAAAGTGCTGTCCGGTGGTGAACGCCGCCGCGTCGCAATTTGCCGCCTGCTGCTGGAAAAACCAGACATGCTGCTCCTGGACGAACCGACCAACCACTTAGACGCTGAATCTGTCGCCTGGCTGGAGCGCTTCCTGCACGATTACACCGGTACTGTAGTGGCAATCACCCACGACCGTTATTTCCTCGACAACGTTGCCGGCTGGATCTTAGAGCTGGACCGCGGCGAAGGTATTCCATGGCAAGGTAACTACTCCAGCTGGCTGGAACAAAAAGAAGCCCGCCTGCAGCTGGAAGAGAAAACCGAAAACGCCCGCCAGCGTTCCATTAAACAAGAACTGGAATGGGTCCGTACCAATCCAAAAGGCCGCCATGCAAAATCCAAGGCACGGATGGCGCGGTTTGAAGAACTGCAAAGCCAGGAATTCCAGAAACGTAACGAAACCAACGAGTTGTTTATTCCGCCAGGACCACGTTTAGGCGACAAAGTGCTGGAAGTGAAAAACCTGCGCAAATCCTATGGTGACCGCGTGTTGATTGACGACTTGAGCTTCAGCGTGCCAAAAGGCGCCATCGTCGGCATTATAGGTGCCAACGGTGCCGGTAAATCAACGTTATTCCGCATGATCAGCGGTACAGAGCAGCCGGATGCCGGTACTATTGAAGTCGGTGAAACGGTGCAGCTAGCGAGCGTCGACCAGTTCCGCGACAACATGAATCCGAAAAATACCGTCTGGCAGGAAATTTCCAACGGTCAGGACATGCTGCAAATTGGCAACTTCACTATCCCAAGCCGCGCTTATGTCGGTCGCTTTAACTTCAAAGGTAACGACCAGCAGAAGTTTATCGGCGAATTGTCCGGCGGTGAGCGCAACCGCGTGCACTTAGCGGCCTTGTTAAAAGCCGGCGGCAACATGCTGCTGCTCGACGAACCGACCAACGACTTAGACGTTGAAACGCTGCGTGCGTTAGAAAACGCCTTGCTGGATTTCCCGGGCTGCGCCATGGTGATCTCGCACGACCGCTGGTTCCTCGACCGCATCGCCACACACATCCTCGATTACCGTGACGAAGGCAAAGTGAACTTCTTCGAAGGCAACTATTCGGATTACGAAGCCTGGTTAAAAGCGACTTATGGCGCGCAGGCGTTAGAGCCGCACCGCATCAAGTACAAGAAGATTTAAGACCACCCGAACAACAAAAATCCCCGTAGCAATACTACGGGGATTTTTTTCACTAAAATTCATCAGTCTTGTTAAAAATTAAACCAGTTAAAGCGGTTTAGGTTCATAGCTAAGCTCCATGACTTTGCGATGTACTGCACTGCCCTCCACTTGCCGATAAGCCTGTCGCAGCCTTCTGACCAAATCCGGCGACGAGCCCTTTTTCAACGCCAGCCAGGTGGGTACCTCGAGCTCTGGCGGAAATAAGACAAATTCAATATCACTGCGCTGCAACTGATATTTTTTCAGAATATCGTCAATGGCATGCGGGTCGTCCGACATCAAATCAATTTTGCCGTTGACCAGTAAACGCCAGGTTTCAACCACATCAGGCTGCAATTGCAGATGTTCAGCAGGCAATTTCGCTACGTCGCGCAGCCATTCGGCCATAAAATCATCGCGCTGAGCTCCGACTGCATATTGCCGGAGGTCACTCAGTTGCCGCACCTGAATGTCGCTGCGCCTGGTCAGCTTTAAAAAACCAAATTTGTAATTGGCGACTTTACCAATCCATTCAAACTGCGCTTCGCGCTCCGGGGTACGGGCGATGTTGTATATCAGTACGTTCGGCGTGGTGAGCGCGATGCGATAAGCTCGCGCCCAAGGATAGACTTCGTAGGAAGCCGTCTCTCCCGCGCGTTTTAGCACAGCATCGACGACCGCAGTCGACAAACCACTGATCTGGCCATCTTTCACTACCTGATGGGGCGGCGACTCTTCCAACACAACACGAACCGGTGCTGACATTGCTTGTGGTGCGCTCATTAAAGCCAGGACAATACCAATAGAAAACAGGCCGGATTGCAAAGCAGCCAGTTTGGTTTTGCTGATGGAATAGTTTATTTGACTGCTCACCTTTCACCATGCGTGAATGTTACTCACGCCCTAAATTAAACAGCGCAAAAAACAAAGGCAACCGTTTAGTTGCCTTTGTCCGATATTCCTATATGGATAGGTCTATTTCAGCACTGTCGCCACAGCTTTAGCGAAATAATCGATATTGCTGTGGTTCAGGCCAGCAATACTGACGCGGCTTGAGCCGACCATATAAATACTGAATTCTTTACGCAGCCGCTCGATTTGCTCTTTGTTAATACCAAGGAAGCTGAACATGCCGTGCTGTTTGGTGATAAAGCTGAAATCCTGCTGCACGCCTTCGGCTTTCAGCTTGTCGATAATCAGCTGACGGTAGTCGTTAATGCGGTTACGCATCACCGCCAGCTCCTGATGCCACAGCGCTGTCAGTTCCGCGCTATCCAGAATATGGCTGACGATAATAGCGCCGTGCGCCGGAGGCATTGAATAGATGCTGCGCACGACGGCCAATAAGTTGGTGCGGGCAGTTTCCAGCATTTTATTGCTGTCGACCACAATAGACACAGCACCAATCCGCTCACGGTATAAACCGAAGTTTTTCGAGCAAGAAGTACAAAGGATCAGCTCTTCCACTTCGTTGGCCAGATGACGCAGACCTTGGGTGTCTTCATCAAGACCCAGACCAAAGCCCTGGTACGCCATGTCGACCAACGGCGTGAAACCACGTTCTTTCGCCAGCGCCGCAAACTTCTGCCACTGAGCAAAGTTTAAATCCATGCCGCTTGGGTTATGACAGCACGCGTGCACCAGCACCACGTCACCGGCCGGCACAGTCGCCAATTCGGCAAACATTGCGTCTTCTTTCAGGCCTTTAGTGTCGTAATCGTAGTAGGCGTATTCTTTGACTTTCAGACCAGCAGCCTGAAACATTGAAATGTGGTTGGCCCAGGTTGGACTGGTGACCCAAATAGTCGCATCCGGGTTGGCCTTTTTGATAAATTCAGCAGCGACGCGCAGCGCACCGGTACCGCCTGGCGTGTGCGCCGTAGTGGTGCGGCCTTCCAGTAACACTTTATGCGGGCCAAATGCCAGTTTTTCGATATGAGCGTTGAAACTCAGGTCACCGGCCATACCGATGTAAGTTTTGCTGTCTTCGTTGTCGAGCCGCAGTTTTTCCGCCTTTTTGACACATTCCAGCACAGCCGTGTGGCCCGCTTCGTCTTTGTAGACACCGACACCAAGGTCCACTTTCAGTGGATTCGGATCTTCTTTGTACGCGGCCATTAAACCCAAAATCGGATCTGTCGCTACCGGCTGTAAACGAGAAAACATAAAGTGCTCACCTGTTACTGTTGCTGATACTGTTAAAAATGCTTTGGCTGAAGCATAACCCCAGCCTGTTGGCTTGGTGGTCTGATGTTATCAGGCCAGCAATGCCGGCAAAGTCAGCGCGACTGCAACCAGCAGCGCCAGCTCTTTGCCGTGAAATAAATTCTGTGCAAACGCTTCGGAATCGATGATGCCGATGACGGCACCATCAGCACCAAGCAGTGGCAAACAAGCTTCGGCCTGGACTTTCGGGTCGCAGGTATAGTACTCACCACCTTGCGCCAGATAAGCCGCTACGTCGTTAATAATGCGGCCCTGCCCCGACAGCCCAACGGTGCTGTTGTTACTGATGGCGGCAAATTCGGCCGTCAGTGGAAATTCCGCCCGGCTTTCGGCGCCAAAATAGGCCAGTTTCACCAACACAGTTTCACCGGCCGGATTCTTTCTGCGCTGATACACGCCAAACCAATGGCTGGCACTATGTGCCTGATAAAACTGTACAACGGCAGTGACTCTAGCCAGCAATTGTTGATTGGCATCGGTCTGGCCACCCAAGATTGGTACCAGATCATAAGGTTCGTCAGCCAGCTGTCCAAACAATGAACAACTGCCGCCCTCACCCAGCTCTGGGACCCGGAACTGCCATTGCACTGTGCTGGCTGGTGTTAATGCGGTGAGTTGTAACTGATAATCAGCCACTTGCTGATAAAAATCAGCGGAAAAAGCGTCAGGCTGCAAACCACAGCGTACGAGATAAGCTTGAATCGACATTTGAAGCAAAATAGCCGTCCAGATTTCTAAAAAATGCCGCGACAGTCTATCAGATTGAGGTAAAAATCCAAGACTTTGCGGGGAAATTCAGCGTTTACGCCAGTAGCTTCGGTGGATTAAAACGGAAGCATTGCTGTGCGCCTTGTGTTGCATTATCTTGCCACGATTCCAGGCTGAACAACAGCGCACCACAAAACGGAACTGAGCATGAGTTCAAAAAAAATCTCCTTAGCCGACTGGCAGCAGCAATTAGGCGGCCAGACCACAGCAAAACCTGCCACACCCACCGGCGACAGTCTGGTGTACAGC
>SSFI01000105.1 GCA_008015325.1 Rheinheimera sp. | reverse complement strand
TCCAAAGCCCGTTATGAATTCCGTTGGCTCGATCAATTTCATTTATCGCTCGACCCCGATACCGCCAAAGCCTATTACCAGGCAGCATTGCCGGAAGGCGCCGACACGGAGTTTTGCGCCATGTGCGGGCCAAAATTCTGTTCGATGAAACTGAATCAGACCGTCAAAGCCAGTACTTTGTCGGCAGCACCGCTGGAGCGCGCCGATGCACCAGCCTGAACCCGGTTTGATCTGGCTCATCGGCGGCTCGGACTGCAGCGCCTTGGCCGGCATTCAGGCCGACCTTGCCACAGCGCAGGATTTAGCCGTGCCCGCCGCGACCATCCTGACGGCGGTCACGTCGCAGCATAATGGCGCAGTGCTGGCGGTAGCTCCGGTCACGCCTGCGATGCTGAAATCCCAGCTCGATGCTCTGACGGCGGCAGGCCAGCCACTGCCGGCGGCAATCAAAATCGGCCTGATCGCCGATCAGGCCACCCTGGCGCTGCTTTGCGACTGGCTGCGCCGTTTTAAGCAACAACAGCCGCAGATCTGGATCATCGTTGACCCGGTACAGGTTGCAAGCTCAGGCGCAGTCCTGCAGCACCTGAGCCCGTCGGAGTTTCTGCCGTTGCTGGCGCTGACTGACGTGCTGACGCCGAATAAGCATGAACTGTGGACTTTGGCCGGTTTACCCGCCGATGCGGAGGCACAGCTTGCAGTCGAGTGGCTGTTCGCCGCCGGCGTCAAAGCCATCTGGTGTAAGGACGGCCACGGCAGCGGCGACATGTTGCACGAACACTTTTATCTGCATCCGGCGGCCACGCAGACTTTTAAACACTGGCCTACACAGGCACTTAGTAACGCTTTGCTGGCTGGCGCGCCGCAAAGCGCACTGCTACTGGAAAAACAGCGACTGATAGGTAGCTGGCGCGGCACCGGTTGCCGTTTTGCCACGGCACTGGCCTGTGCCTTAGCGCAGCCGATGTTGCTGCCCGATGCACTCGTGTTGGCAAGTCTGTATTTGCAGCAGTGTCTGCAACGCCCGGCCAGTAAGCTACATCAGCTTGGCCGCGCCGGTTGGCCACTGGCGTTGCAACCACAAGACCGCATCAGGCTGCGCGGGCCTTTGGCTGGTGCGGAACAAAGCTCAGCGACTGGCTATGCGCCACTGCAGCAGGCCCCCGGCATTTATCCGGTGGTCAGTCATTTCAGTCAGCTGGTTGAAGTCGCTGCGGCCGGAGTGCACACAGTGCAGCTACGGGTCAAAACCGGCACTGCGGTGCAGCTGCGCCAGCAACTGCATGCCGCTATTGCCTTTGGCCGGCAACATCAGCTGCAGCTGTTTATCAATGACCACTGGCACCTGGCTGTCGAGCTTGGGGCCTATGGTGTGCATCTGGGTCAGGAAGATTTATTCAGTGCCGATCTAGCAGCCATCCATCACGCCGGCCTGCGTCTGGGGATTTCTACTCACGGTTATCTGGAGCTGTTGCAGGCACTGCAACTGAGGCCTTCGTACATCGCACTGGGTCATATTTTTGCCACCCCAACCAAAGATATGCCCTCTATCCCACAGGGTCTGCGCCTGCTCGCCCGCCAGCAACGGCTTTGTCAACATCAGCAGATCCCGGCAGTTGCCATTGGCGGCATTGATGCTTCCCATTTGCCAGCGCTACGGATGATGGGATTGTCTGGCGTGGCGATGGTAAGGGCTGTGGTAGATGCCACCGACATTCAGGCGCGCTGCGAACAGTTGCAGCAGTTGTGGCATCAGGCGACGACCGGAGGGCGCTGTTATGAACCTATCTGACAGCGAATTTATCCGCTATAGCCGCAGCCTGATGCTCGGCGAAGACGGACTGGAACGACAGCTGAGACTGAAACAGGCACGGGTGCTGGTCCTGGGCCTCGGCGGGCTCGGTTGTCCTGTCGCCAGCACTTTGGTCAGCGCCGGCGTCGGCGCCCTGACGTTAATTGACGGCGATGTCATCGAATTATCCAATCTGCCCCGCCAGAGCCTGTATCAGACCAGCGATGTCGGTAAGCCCAAAGCAGAAGTTGCCGCAGCGCGGCTGCGTCAGCAAAACCCGCATTCGCAACTGCAGGTGTTGAAGAGCCGGCCGGATGAGCAACAGCTGCGTGAGGCCGCTGCCGATTGCGATGTGCTGGTCGATTGCAGCGACAATCTGCCAACCCGGCTGCAGCTGAACCGGCTGGCACGCGAAAGCGGCAAACCGATGTTTGCCGGCGCCGTCAGCGGTACTTCAGCACAGCTGTATTTGCTGAATCGCCACAGTCCCTGTTATCAGTGCCTGGTCGACCCCGACTGGCAAGTGCTGCAAAACTGCCGCAGCATGGGCGTGGACCCGGCGCTGGTGACGCTGACCGCACAGCAGCTGGCCTGGCTGTTGCTGCAGTATTTACAGGCCTCACCGGACCAAATCGCACAGGCAATCCCCTTCGGGCAGGCAAATCCAGTGCCCTTCGGGCAGGCTAATTCAGTGCCCTTCGGGCACTACGGCCGCTTTGCTGCTAGTGAGCATCACATCGGTTTTCACTGGTACCCGCTGCAGGCGAACCCAAACTGCGCCTGCTGTGGCGCGGTGCAACAAGGAGCCGTTTGATGCTGTATATCAATCAACAAAAAAGCGAACTGCAAGCCGCGACACTGGCGGAACTAGCTGAGCGATTAGCGCTGCCCCCGCAAGGCGTCGCGCTGGTGCTGGACCGGCAATTGCTGCCGCGAGCCCTGTGGGCGCAAACGCCGCTATCAACAGCGCAGGACCATCATATCGAAATTTTTCAGCTGGTTGCCGGAGGTTAACATGCTGACGATTGCCGGAAAGACCTTTCACTCTCACTTGTTACTTGGCAGCGGTAAGTTTCAAAGCGCCATGCAGATGCAGCAAGCGGTGCGAGCCAGTGGCACTGAACTGGTGACGCTGGCGCTGAAACGCCTGCAACCAGAAGCGCCACTGGACGATTTATTCAGCCCGCTGCAGGCGCTTGGCGTGCAGTTATTGCCCAATACCTCAGGCGCCCGCACTGCAGAAGAAGCAGTACAAGCCGCCTTGCTGGCGCGGGAAGCGGTTGGCACCCACTGGCTGAAATTAGAAATTCACCCGGAGCCAAAATATCTGCTGCCCGACCCGCGGGAAACGCTGAAAGCCGCTGAGCAGCTGTGTAATTTGGGTTTTGTGGTGCTGCCTTATTGCAGCGCCGATCCGCTACATTGCAAACAGTTGGAACAAGCTGGTTGCGCCGCCGTGATGCCGCTCGGTGCACCGATTGGTTCCAATCAGGGCCTGCAAAACCGCGCCATGCTGGAGATTATTATCGAGCAGGCCAATATCCCGGTGATAATCGACGCCGGCATCGGCGCGCCGTCGGATGCCACGCTTGCACTTGAGCTTGGCGCCAGCGCCGTGCTGGTCAATACCGCCATAGCGTCGAGCCCGGACCCGGTGACGATGGCACGGGCCTTCCGGCTTGCGGTCGAAGCCGGTGTCTGCAGCCAACTGGCCGGCCTTGGCCGCAGGCAACAGCAGGCCGTTGCCAGTAGCCCACTGGAAGCGGGGTTTGCCCGGGTACTGGCGGAGTTGTCCTGATGCAGCTCAACCCGGTTTTTCCTGTGAACCAAAGCCTGTTTGACCAGCTGCAGCAACAGAGTTGCCTGCCAGACCGGTCTGCCGTGCAGCAGGCACTTAGCGCCGCGAAGCCCGATTTTGCCGATCTGCAGGCGCTGTTAAGCCCGGCCGCCGCTGAGTTTTTGCCACAAATGCTGGCCCGCGCCACTCAGTTAAAGCGCCAGCGCAGCGGCCGTACTCTGGCGTTATTCGCCCCGCTCTACTTGTCGAATCTGTGCAGCAACGAATGCAGCTATTGTGGTTTTTCCAGAAGTGTCGCCATGAAAAGGCGCATTTTGACCATCGCTGAAGCTCAGCAGGAAGCCGCGGCCATTCAGGCGCTCGGCATCGGGCAAATCCTGTTGGTGACCGGTGAACATCAGCGCAAAGCCGGCGTCGATTATTTACTGGAAGTGACCCAGACACTGCGCCCGCAGGTGGCAAAACTACTGCTGGAATCACAACCGCTTGGCATTGCGGATTATCAGCAGCTGCGCACGGCCGGCATCGATGCGGTGATGCTATATCAGGAAACTTATGACCCGCAAAGCTATACCCGCCATCATACTTTTGGTGCCAAAGCCGACATGGCCTACCGGCTGGATGCGCCGGCAAGAGTGGCGGCCGCAGGCATCGCACAGCTGGGGATGGGCGTGTTATTGGGCCTCAGCGACTGGCGCACCGACGTGTTGTTACTGGCACAGCATTTGCGATTTTTGCAACAGCATTGGTATCAGCTGGCTTTTACTGTGGCGCTGCCACGGTTAAAACCCTGTGCCGGCCAAATCTCGCAGCACAGCGGTGTGTCGGACCGCGATTATTTGCAGCTGCTGTGTGCCCTGAAGATTTTTGCGCCGGAACTCAGCCTCAGTATCTCTACCCGCGACAGTCCGGCACTGCGGGATTTACTGCTGACCAGTATCGCCTGCACCGCCAGCGCCGGCAGCAAAACCCAACCTGGCGGTTATGCGGTGGCCCCAGAAAGTCTGGCGCAATTCAGTATCGACGATGAGCGCAGCCCGGCAGAGATCGCTGCGATGCTGAGGCGTAGTGGCATCGCACCGGTCTGGCAGGACTGGCATCCTTTATTGGGGCGTAGAGCAGTCTGAGGTTTTTTATCTGGTGAATTGCCAAATTAGCCGCGCCTGAAGGGAACTCAGCGCGGTCTGCACTGGTCAATCCCAACTGTTTTGGGTATAAGAAGCCTTGTTGTACTGACATCGGGAGCGCTGTGTTGTTAAAGCCTGATCCTTTGCGGCTTGTTGCCGCCTCTGCCTTATTGTGGGCTTTCAGCAGCGCTGCTGCCGACAAAACCGTGTTGACCGACGTGGTGCTGGCCCACCATGCTGCCGTCGTCCATCCGCTCAACTGTACCATCACTGCGCCGCAAAGTTACCGTATCTCCAGTCATGCCACGGCAGAACTGTTGCAAATGGTGCCGGTTGGCAGCTCTGTGAAAAAAGGTCAGCTGGTGGCGAAACAAGACGACGCCTACCTGCAACGGCAAATTAATATCATCAAAACCGACATCGAATCGGCGCGGGTCGCGAAGAATTTTGCCAGTGAAGAATTTCACCGGATGAACCGGTTGAGTAAATCCGGCCTCACCGCCGCGAGCGACATCAATAATCTGAAGTTTCAGCTCGACAGTTCAGAACTGAAAATCCAGCGGCTGGAACAAGAACTGCAGCTGGCGCAGATGAAACATAAACGCTTGAGCCATTTCGCGCCTTTTGATGCGCAGGTGATGAGTGTCAGCTCCGAACCCGGCTCACAACTGGTTGAAGGCCAGCCGATTATGCAGCTGCTATCGACACAAAATAAACAGCTGGAATGTTTACTGCCGGTCATCAGCTACAGCAGCAATGCCGAACTGCAACGCCATCAGTTTCTTCTGCAAGGCAAGCCACTGAAACTGCGTGAAGTCAGTCAGCAACTCGACGCCAAAGCCGAACATCTGACCTTGTATTTTGACCATCCAGCGACAGATCGCAGTAACTTACTGGTCAGGCAGGTGCAACAAATTGATATGCAGGTGCAATCCGACACTATTACCAAAGTACCGAATGAAGCGATTGAACTGGAAGGTGAAGTGTTCCGCACCTGGAAGGTGAACAGCGAACAAAAAGTCGAACGGGTGCAACTGAAAATTCTGTCAACGCTCGACACCCACTATATTGTCGAATCGGCGCTGCGTCCCGGCGACAAAGTGGTGATCCGTGGCCAGCATGGCCTGCAAAATGGCCAGGCGGTCAACGTCGAATCCAAACCCGACGCTGGTGGTCGCAGCATGCTGAATTATGAATAAATCCCTCAATCAGCCCCGCCATGCTGGGCTGATTTTTAAGCGCCACACTTAACGTTCAATCAACACCGGGTATTTCAGATAAGTCTGGTCGTAAAACGGCGAACGCTGATAAAACCAGTGGAGCCGGGCCTGCCCATCTTTGGTAAGTACCCCATCAGCTTTGACTGCCGCCGCAAAATCTGCCGCCAGCTTTTTATTGGTTTTCAGCTCCTGCTCAATCCATGGCAGCATGGCGTAGGTTTCAAAATACTCGGTGCGCTCAAACATGCCGTGGAAAAAGCCCCAGCTGAAAAACGAGTCCGGCCCTTCCGGTTGTAACAAAGCCACCGCCAAAGCGCCAAGCGGCTGATCGGTGCTGACCCGCACTGAACCAGCCGGCAAGGCAAATTCGCCCCAGGCCGGGCTAAAACTGGCTTTGACCCCAACCCGCCCTTCAAAAGAACGGCTGGCCAATTCCGCATTAGCTGCCGTCAGTTGCTGCAGCTCCAGACTGCCGGCTTTTTCCAGCCGGGTCATGGCGATACCATGGCTTTGCAGGCGTGTTATCACATCCTGATACTGCGGCGGGATCCAATAAGCTTTGGGCACTTCGACTTCGACCGCCGGCACTTTTTCCCAGTACACCGGCAGGGCGTCATAATCTTTTGCCTGACCAGTCCATTTGACATAAGGCCCGTTAATGATGTCGCTGTGCACTATCTCATAGCTGATGCCTTTAAACCGGATTGGATCTGACTGTTCGGCGGCTTTAAATAACAACACCTGACGCTGCGGCCGGGCATTTTCGTCGGCCTTTTTCGCCAGCTGCAGCGCTTTGCCTTGCTGCGCCATCAGTTGCAGGCTCTGTTCCAGCAACACATAAGTACCCAGCACCCGCTGGCGGTAGGGTTTTAAACTGTGGTTCTCGACCAGAATGGTCGGTAAATGCCGCACATCACCATAGCCCTGTGAAAACCGTGGCGTCGCGGTGGAACCTTGCAGGCCTTTACTAAAATCCATTGGATCCACAGCAAACACCAACGGGCCCGGAATGTGACCGGCCGCACTTAACGCCTGATCAATGGCCGGCCGGTACACGCTGGCCAGCCAGCTGGCGCCATTCGGGCTTTGGCTGGCAAAAGGCTCGTTAAAGCCATAAGTGATATCGTACTGATAATCTTCGCCGTCGGTGACGTGCACATCCATATATAAATCAGGCTGATAGGTGTTGATGGCACTAAGCACAGCACGCATTTCCAGACTATCGGCTTTGGCATAATCGCGGTTTAAATTCAGGTTTTGCGCTGTACTGCGCCAGCCCTGCTCGACCGGTCCACGTTGGTTCATCCGGTTAAACTTGCCTTTGCGCTCGTGGGCATCGACGGACAAAATCGGCACAAATAACAAGTCGACCTGTGCCAGCAGCGACTGTTTGCCGCCGTGGACTATGTCGCGCAGTAGCATCAGCCCTGCATCTTTACCATCAATTTCGCCGCTGTGAATACCAGCTTGGACCAACAAAGTTGGCCGGCCGCTTTTACCGGTACCTTTGCCAATCAAATCTGGCTGCATACTGGCTTTGATTAACCAGATATCGCGGCCTTGCGGGCTTTTGCCAATCGATTCCATCCGCAGCAATTCACTGCTGGCCACCAGCTTCTGCAGGTAGCTGACGGTAGCGGCATAATCCGGCGTTTCAGTCAGATTGGTCAGCTCGGACGGCGTCACCCAGGGGTGTTTTGGCTGGATCAAACTTTCAGTATTACCCTGCCAGGGTAACCGCGGCGGTAAAGTATCTGCCGCCAGCGCACCGGCCGACAGCAGCATCAGAGGTAAAATTACACGAGTGGTCATCAGCGATCCCATCAAAGCACAGCAGCCTGAGGCGCTAAAGCTGCTGAAAAAAATGAAGAGTCAACATAACAGACCAAGACCGGCTGCTGTCAAGCGCCGCTCCCGGCAACAGTGAGTTGCTGCGCCGACTTGCAGGGATAACGCACTCCTTTGCCAAACCTCACCAGATAGCCGTGTGGGATCGCTGCTGTATTTTATGTGATCAGCAGCGAAGCAATTGACCAGACAAAAAAAGCCCCGCGATGCGGGGCCAAATCAGCTTGGGAACTCAGTAAAGCAGATCAGAAGCGGTAGCTGGCGCCAACCGCAAACTGGTTTTCATCGTCAGCACCAACATCAACCCGGCTCAACGCGCCGCGCAGGGCCAGCTGTGGCGTGACAAAATATTCAGAGCGCAGCTCTACGCTGTCGCCAAACACGTTTTGCAGTGTTTCCATGTCGTTGCGCACCGCTAAACCAACAGACCAGTATGGCCGGATGTAATAATCAGCAGCGAAAACGTGACCATTGTCTTCGTCAAAATCGGCGTAGCTGGCGGTCAGCACCAGGTGGTCGCCATTCATCACCGGCAGAATAGCTTTGGTGCTCAGGCCATAGTCTGTGCTGCTGCCATAGTTATCTGGATTGGAGTGATACACGTCCAGCGCCACTAACCAGTTTTGCTGCACAAAGAAACCTAATTTGCCGGTAGCGCCGAAGCTGTTGTCACCGTTTAAGAAGTTCACATCTAATGCGGCATAAAAATCATGACTGTTGCTCATATATTCGCCACCGATGCCCCATGCGTTCAGCGAGTCATCGTCATTGCCACCGTCGGTTTCAATGCGGTTGTATGACAGATTGACACTGCTGCTGCGGTTTAAAAATGCCGCTTCGCGCCATGGCTGGTTGTCACCATTCTGGATAGGTGCGAGGAAATATTGCTGGCGGATTTGCATGCCGTTGACGTCAACAGGGCCTATGTCAGCGCTGTTGTAATCAGCGTCCGTCTGGAACTGGAAACTTTGCGCCTGGGCGCCGACTGCGATGGTTGAGGCTAAAACAGAAACAACAAAAGGAATAACTCGGGATTTCATACAGTGCCCTCCGGCAGTTAAACAAGTCGGCACCACTTTATGATTTTGAAACTTAATTGAATCTGAACGAGAAAATGAACTGAAATATGATTTCCGTTCATTTATTTAAATTTATTTCTTAAATATCAGCACCATAAAAACAGTCGCGCATTTTTTATTCAAACAAAAATGCGCGTTATACATATTTTGTTACAAAGATAACTGCTTAAATCTCCAACAACGCAGCCTTTAATGCATGAACCTGGTCACGCAGCATAGCTGCCTGCTCAAACTCCAGATTTTTCGCATGCTGCAGCATCTGTGCTTCCAGTTTTTTGATCTCTGCCTGCACCTGATAAGGCGTTTTACCTTTAATCAGTCTGGCGTGTTCCGCCACCTGCGGCAGCTCGACGTCGTCCTGACCTAAGTCCATCACATCACCGATTTTTTTGCGAATTTGCGTCGGTGTGATGCCATGCGCTTCGTTGTAAGCCACTTGCTTGGCACGACGGCGGTCAGTTTCATCGATGGCGCGCTGCATTGAGCCGGTGACACGGTCGGCATATAAAATCGCCTTACCGTTGACGTTACGCGCCGCCCGGCCGATGGTCTGAATAAGCGAGCGCTCCGAGCGTAAAAAACCTTCTTTGTCGGCATCCAGAATCGCCACCAAGGACACTTCCGGAATATCCAGACCTTCGCGTAATAAGTTGATGCCGACTAACACATCAAACACACCGAGGCGCAGGTCGCGGATGATCTCGACCCGCTCCACCGTATCGACGTCCGAGTGCAGATATCGCACTTTGATATTGTGATTGGCGAGATAATCGGTTAAATCCTCCGCCATTTTTTTCGTCAGCGTGGTGACCAGCACGCGCTCATTGAGGCCGGCGCAGCGAATGGCTTCAGATAACAAATCGTCGACCTGAGTGCCAACCGGCCTGATCTCGATCACTGGGTCAATCAGACCGGTGGGCCGCACCACCTGCTCGGCGATATCAGTGCCTGATTTTTCCAGTTCATAAGCCGCCGGCGTCGCCGAGACATAAATGCGCTGCGGCGCTATGGCTTCAAACTCTTCAAACTTCAGCGGTCTGTTATCCAGTGCAGACGGCAGGCGAAAACCGTAGTTGACCAGATTTTCTTTGCGCGAACGGTCGCCGCGAAACATGGCGCCGATTTGTGAAATGGTCACATGTGATTCGTCGATAAACATCAGGCCGTCGGCCGGGAAATAATCCAGTAAAGTCGGCGGCGGTTCGCCTTCGGCGCGGCCGGACAAATAACGCGAGTAGTTTTCAATGCCGGAGCAATACCCAAGCTCCACCATCATTTCCAGGTCAAACAAAGTGCGCTGGCCGATGCGCTGCTCTTCAATCAGTTTGTTTTCTGCCAGCAGCTGAGCGCGCCGGGCCGCAAGCTCCACTTTGATTTTGTCCACCGCTTCGAGGATTTTCTCACGCGGCGTGACATAGTGGGTTTTCGGATAAATGGTATAACGCGCCACGATGCGGTCAATGGCGCCGGTCAGCGGGTCAAACAGACTGATGCGTTCAATTTCTTCATCAAAGAGTTCAACACGCACCGCCAGTTCATCCGATTCGGCCGGATAAATGTCGATGACATCACCGCGCACGCGGTACGTGGCGCGTTCAAACGCCATGTCATTACGCTGATATTGCAGCTCAGCCAGCCGGCGCAGGATAAACCGCTGGTCTACCGTATCGCCAACGCGCAGGTGCAGCAGCATTTTCATATAGGATTCAGGGTCACCAAGACCGTAAATCGCCGACACCGACGCGATGATCACCACGTCACGCCGCTCCATCAGCGCTTTGGTCGCCGACAGCCGCATCTGTTCAATGTGTTCGTTGATAGACGCATCTTTTTCGATAAAGGTATCGCTGGCCGGCACATAAGCTTCCGGCTGGTAATAGTCGTAATACGACACAAAGTATTCGACCGAATTGTTCGGGAAAAACTCTTTCATCTCGCCGTACAACTGCGCCGCCAGCGTTTTGTTGTGCGCCATGATTAAGGTGGGCCGGTCGACTCTGGCAATGATATTGGCCATGGTAAAAGTTTTGCCGGAGCCGGTAACGCCTAACAAGGTCTGATGCGCCAATCCCGCTTCTAAGCCATCAACCAGCTGGGCGATCGCCGTCGGCTGATCGCCACCTGGCTGATAAGGCGCATGTAACTCAAACTGCTTTGACACTGACACCATCTCCTTGCTGTAAGCCGTTCAGACTGCGTTGAAACCACAAATAAGCGATGAGCGCGATAAACACATTGGCCGCCAGCGCACCGCCATAGACGCCGAGGACACCAAAAAGCTTGCCACCCAGCCAGGCCAGCGGCACATAAAATACAAACAGCCGCACGACGCTAAGTGCCAGCGCGCGCATCGGCAGATGTAAGGCGTTCAGCGAAGAATTGGTCAGGATCACAATCCCTTGTAAACCGTAGCCCAACGGCAAAATCCAGATAAACCAGCAAATCAGCTGCTCGACTGCCGGTTCGGTCGAAAAGACGTGAGCAATAAAAGGTGCCGTGATCGCAAGCAGGACATAGACCGCAAACTGCCATTTTAAGACAAAACGGATACACAACTGATAACCGGACTGCACCCGGTCAAGCTGACAGCCACCCAAATTCTGACTGACAAAAGGTGGCAGCGTCATCGACAGCGCCAGCACCACCAGACAGGCGATACTTTCAATCCGCGCGCCGACACCAAAAGCGGCCACCGCATGGGCGCCATAACTCGCCATCACCGCGGTTAAAATCGCCATCGCCAGCGGCGTTAACATATTGGCCCCGGCGGCCGGTAAACCAATTTGCAGAATGCGTCGGCTGATGCGGATAAATTCGCCGAACGGCTGATGACCGGCATCCACCAGTTTACGCCGCACCATAATCATATACAGAATCAAACTAAAACTGACCGCCCAGGAAATCACACTGGCAATCGAGGCGCCTTCGACCCCCATCGCAGGCACCGGCCCCCAGCCAAAAATCAGAATGGGGTCCAAAATGGCATTGATCAGGCCCGAGCAGGCCATCATCAAACTGGGCGTTTTAGTATCGCCGGCAGCGCGCAGCACCGCATTGCCAATCATCGGCGTGATGAGCAGCACAGAACCGGCGAACCACCAGCTCATATAGTCGTGAATAAAAGGTAAGGTATCATCAGTGGCGCCAATCAGCCGGAACAGCGGTTCCATCCCGATGTAACCAATCAACGACAAAATCGCGACCAGATAAGCAGATAACCACAAAGCGGCCAGGCCGTCGGCACGCGCCATCGCGGTATCGCCACTGCCGTGCGCTTTGGCAATCACCGCTGAAGTGCCGATACTCAGGCCAATTGCCAGGCTAATCACGGTAAAAGTAACCGGGAAAGTGAAGCTGACCGCAGCCAGCTCGTGGGTGCCCAGCATACTGATAAAAAAGGTATCGACCAGGTTAAACGACATCAGCGTGATCATGCCAAACAGCATTGGAATGGTCATCCGGGTCAGAATTTGCCGGATATCACCCTGGGTCATATCAATTTTTGCTTTGGGAGAGCTGGACATAAATACCTGCGGAACACCAGAAAGCCGCTATTGTAGAGAAAAGCCGGCGGCGGCTCTATCCGGTTACGGAAAAAACTCTGTAACTAACAGTGTTGGCGGCATTTCCGACAGTTCGCGCCTAAAAATAGTTCACAAGCTGAAACATCGCTGAAATATCCGCCGGCTTGTGGATTATTCAGCGCGCTTCATATTTAACCCGTTTTCTATCTTATTGATTTATATATATTTAATTTTTTATCGAATTAATCTTGATCTGGCTGCAAGCCGCATTTTTATTGGTATTACACAGGGGCGACACGGCTCATGCACAGAGTTATCCACAGTTTCTGTGAGTAAGATCGGCCAGACCGCGTCACCGCTGGATTTGCGGATGCTGCTATTGCAGCGCATGACAATCACCCTATGCAAGTGGCACTGCATTGGTATGCAACAGGTTAGAAAATGCTGGCAAATCCGCCGCTTTGGCTAAAGAAGCAGCGCTTGAATCACAACACCCCAAAAGCGCAGGTGAAAGTGTTGACAGCCTGTTTTCGGAGCATTAGTATTGCGCCCCGTTGCAGAGACAGTTCCCTAGTAGCTCAGCCGGTTAGAGCGGCGGACTGTTAATCCGTAGGTCGT
>SSFI01000058.1 GCA_008015325.1 Rheinheimera sp. | reverse complement strand
CCCCTGGGACTGTGCCCAAAAAACTACGGAACTTAAGACTCAGCGGTAAACGTTTGATACTCCCAGAAAAGCGAAACCGGCCCAGTTACCCAAGGGAAGTACTGGCAAAACCGTCCAAATACCCCACAAAGAAAAAGGCTGCTCGTTGTTAAACGAGCAGCCTTACGCCTGTTGCGGCCATTTTTTATGCCTCTGCGGTACTGGCTGCTTTTTACTGATGCTGCCGACATTGAATTAAGCTGCGTTATTGTTTTAAACATACATCATTCAGCAAACTTATAGCGACTATAAGCCATGCTGCTTATACTACGGTGTCAATTCCGGTCAAATTTTCTTATAATCCAGCCGTTTGATTTGCTGCCAACCCGCTGAATGGCAAGTGTTCAGCGGACCAACCTGAGGACATTACTGTGCTGCAACAATATCGTGAACACGTCGCTGAACGTGCGACCCAAGGCATTCCTCCAAAGCCGCTGACTGCGCAACAAGTGGCTGATTTAGTTGAATTATTAAAGAATCCTCCAGCCGGCGAAGAAGCCTTCCTCGTCGACTTACTCGAAAACCGTATTCCACCGGGTGTTGATGAAGCTGCTTATGTTAAAGCCGGTTTCTTAACTGCTGTCGCCAAAGGCGAAGTCACCAGCCCGTTAGTAACTGCTGAGCGCGCCACTGAACTGTTAGGCACTATGTTTGGCGGTTACAACATTCAGCCAATGATCGACCTGCTGGACAGCGACAAATTAGGCGCTCTCGCCGCCAAAGGCTTGTCTCACACGCTGCTGATGTTTGATTCTTTCCATGACGTGAAAGAAAAAGCCGACAAAGGCAATCAACACGCGAAAAACGTGCTGCAAAGCTGGGCCGATGCCGAGTGGTTCTTAAGCAAGCCAGCTATCCCGGAAAAAATCACTGTGACTGTGTTTAAAGTCACCGGCGAAACCAACACTGACGACCTGTCACCGGCTCCGGATGCCTGGTCACGCCCGGATATACCGCTGCACGCTTTAGCCATGCTGAAAAACGAACGTGACGGTATTGTGCCAGACGTTCCAGGCTCCAAAGGCCCGGTCAAGCAAATCGAAGCGCTGCTGGCGAAAGGCTTCCCACTGGCTTATGTCGGTGATGTAGTCGGTACTGGCTCAAGCCGTAAATCTGCCACCAACTCTGTGCTGTGGTTTATGGGCGACGACATGCCGTTTGTGCCAAATAAACGCACCGGTGGTGTCTGTTTAGGTGGCAAAATTGCACCAATTTTCTTCAACACCATGGAAGATTCAGGCTCGCTGCCAATCGAGCTGGACGTGAACAGCATGGCGATGGGCGATGTCATTGACATTTTCCCGCATCAGGGCGTGGTGAAGCGTCACGGCACTGATGAAGTGATCTCTACGTTTGAGCTGCGCTCTAACGTACTGTTAGACGAAGTGCGCGCCGGTGGCCGTATTCCACTGATCATCGGCCGTGGTCTGACTGACAAAGCGCGTGAAGCGCTGGGTCTGCCGCATTCAACAGTATTCCAGCGTCCGGCTTTGACTGAAGTGACCAATAAAGGCTTCACGCTGGCACAAAAACTGGTGGGTAAAGCCTGCGGCGTGAAAGGTATTCGCCCTGGCCAATACTGTGAGCCAAAAATGACGACTGTGGGTTCACAGGACACCACAGGTCCTATGACCCGCGATGAGTTAAAAGATTTAGCCTGTTTAGGGTTCTCTGCCGACTTAGTGATGCAGTCTTTCTGCCACACGGCGGCGTATCCGAAACCAGTGGACGTGAATACTCACCACACGCTGCCAGATTTCATCATGAACCGCGGCGGTATCTCACTGCGTCCGGGTGACGGCGTGATCCACAGCTGGTTAAACCGCATGTTACTGCCAGATACAGTCGGTACCGGCGGTGACTCACACACCCGTTTCCCACTGGGTATTTCATTCCCGGCCGGTTCTGGTCTGGTAGCATTCGCTGCTGCCACCGGCGTAATGCCGCTGGATATGCCGGAGTCTGTGTTAGTGCGCTTTAAAGGCGAAATGCAGCCAGGTATCACCTTACGTGACTTAGTCCATGCCATCCCTTACTACGCCATCCAGCAAGGCCTGCTGACGGTTGAGAAGAAAGGCAAGGTCAACATTTTCTCTGGCCGCGTGCTGGAAATCGAAGGTCTGGAGCATTTAACTGCGGAACAGGCGTTCGAGCTGTCAGACGCCTCTGCTGAGCGTTCTGCGGCCGGTTGTACTATCACGCTGTCTGAAGATTCAGTGCGTGAGTACCTGCAATCAAACATCGTGATGCTGAAGTGGATGATCAGCGAAGGTTACGGCGATGTTCGCACTATCGAGCGCCGCATCAACGCGATGGAAGCCTGGCTGGCCAATCCGAAGCTGGAACGTGCGGATGCCGATGCTGAATATGCTGCAGTCATTGAAATTGACCTGGCAGATATCAAAGAACCAATCCTGTGTGCACCAAATGACCCGGACGATGCCCGTCTGTTGTCTTCAGTCGCCGGTGAGAAGATTGATGAAGTCTTTATCGGTTCCTGTATGACCAACATCGGTCACTTCCGCGCTGCTGGTAAACTGCTCGACAAGTTCAAAGGTCAAATCCCGACGCGTCTGTGGATTGCTCCACCGACCAAAATGGACAAAGACCAGCTGACTGAAGAAGGTTACTACGGCATCTACGGCCGTGTCGGTGCACGCATCGAGATCCCGGGCTGTTCACTCTGTATGGGTAACCAGGCTCGCGTTGGTGACAACACCACAGTAGTGTCGACTTCTACACGTAACTTCCCGAACCGTTTAGGTCAGGGTGCCAATGTATATCTGGCGTCAGCTGAACTGGCCGGTGTGGCGTCTATTATCGGCCGCCTGCCGACAGTTGCCGAATACCTGGAGTACGCGAAACAGATTGAAACGACGGCTGCGGACACCTACCGCTACCTGAATTTCCATCAGATGAGCCAATACACCAGCAAAGCCTCGAATGTAATTATTCAGCAAGCTGTATAATTAGCAGATTCAGCATCAAAAGCCCGCAGCTGCGGGCTTTTGTCTTTTCTGCGGCCATGGGCCGATGGAGTGGGGATGGAACACGATTTTATTTATCTGCCGGATAGCCGGCGATATTTATTAAAACTGGCAGCGGAGCAACATGCGCTGCAGTGTTTTTTGCTGGAGGAGTTTGAGCTGCGTGCCAGCAGTTATCAGCCGTTACTGGATAAACTGCAGACGCTGGGTTTGTATGATGAATATCTGTTTGCTGGCCGCGAATATTCACTGCAGGTTGAGAGGATGGAAGTACGGGTGTTTCATCATAGCTGTGGACAGCATCATGCCGAGGATCAGTTCCTCGAAGCGGAGCTCAGTACTGACGATGCTGCATTGCACTGTGAATGTGGTCTGGAAGATTTAATTCGCTTATTGCAGGCCTGGCAGCAATTTCTGCCGTGCTGATCTGCCGGTCCTGACACTTTCAGGCGCACTTTCAGGTGCACCGACAGCGGGAAGATGCGCACCAAGATGGTGCGTTTTTTTTATCCAGTTTTTACTATTTCAGACTAACTTGTTGTATTTAAATAAATAAAAAACTTGGCACACGACTTTCTTATCCAATTGGCAACAGCAACAAGTTGCCCGGGCCGATTTGCGCCGGTCCGGGGATCAATGAGGATAAAAACTATGAAACTCGTAACTGCCATCATCAAGCCATTCAAGCTTGACGATGTTCGTGAAGCGATTGCGGACATTGGGATAGAAGGCCTGACCGTGACGGAAGTCAAAGGGTTCGGGCGGCAAAAAGGCCACACAGAGCTGTATCGTGGCGCTGAATATCAGGTGGATTTCCTGCCCAAAGTGAAACTGGAAATTGCCACGCTGGATGAAAATGTCGACCGTCTGTTACAGGCGATCCAGCAAGCAGCCCACACCGGTCGAATTGGTGACGGTAAAATTTTCGTTTATGACCTTGAGCAAGTGGTCCGGATCCGGACCGGCGAAACTGACGCAGAAGCGATCTAGCAGGAGTCCATCATGCAAGAACAGATTTATCATTTACAGTTTGCCATGGACACTTTTTATTTTCTGGTGTGTGGCGCCTTAGTGATGTGGATGGCGGCAGGTTTTGCCATGTTGGAGTCGGGGTTAGTCCGGGCGAAAAACACCACTGAAATTCTGACCAAAAACTTTGTGTTATATGGTATCGCTTGTCTGATGTACCTGATTTGCGGGTATCAGTTTATGTATGGCGGTGGGTTCTTTTTATCAGGCATCGAAGCGCTGAACGTTGATGAAACGCTGGCCAGCATCGCCAGCCGTGAAAATGGCTTCACTGGCAAAGCGGCGTACTCAAAAGCAGCCGATTTCTTCTTCCAGGTGGTGTTCGTGGCCACAGCGATGTCGATTGTCTCCGGTGCTGTCGCGGAACGGATGAAACTGTGGGCATTCTTCGCTTTTGCGGTGGTGATGTGCGGTTTCCTCTATCCAATGGAAGGTTCATGGACCTGGGGCGGTCAACCGGTATTTGGTCTTTACACGCTGGCTGATTTTGGCTTCTCCGATTTTGCTGGTTCCGGCATTGTCCACCTGGCTGGTGCAGCTGCAGCTTTAGCGGGTGTGATTTTGTTAGGTGCCCGCAAAGGTAAATACACCAAAGATGGCAAAGCACATGCGTTCCCAGGCTCTAATATGCCGCTGGCAACGCTGGGTACTTTAATCCTGTGGATGGGCTGGTTCGGCTTTAACGGCGGTTCTATGCTGAAACTGGCTGACATCGGCAATGCACATGGTGTGGCTATGGTGTTCGTCAATACCAATGCTGCTGCTGTTGGTGGTGCTTTATCAGCTCTGGTTGTGTCGATGGTGCTGTTCCGTAAAGCGGACTTGACCATGGTACTGAACGGCGCCTTGGCTGGTCTGGTGGCTATTACAGCTGAACCCTCTACACCGACGCCACTGCAAGCAACGATATTCGGCGCTGTCGCAGGTGTGCTGGTTGTTGCAGCAATTATCGGCTTCGACAAAATCAAAATTGATGACCCGGTGGGCGCCATTTCAGTGCACGGCGTGGTTGGTTTCTTTGGCCTGATGATTGTGCCACTGACCAAAGACAGTGCGTCTTTCCTGGGGCAGTTCATCGGTGCAGCAACGATTTTCGTCTGGATCTTTTTCTGTAGCCTGATTGTTTGGGGTGTACTCAAAGCCACTATGGGTATTCGCGTCAGCGAGCAGGAAGAATATGAGGGTGTGGACCGTTCTGAGTGTGGGATTGAAGCCTATCCGGAATTTGTATCGACCCTAAAGTAAGCAGCCTGAGGAGAGCCGGTGGGGCTTCTCAGGAGCGAGTGTCCCGCCCGGCAGTGCCTGTTGTGACTGCCGAAGCGGGAAACTGAACCCTTACCACCAAATCGTCTATCCTTGTCCTTTGTCTTCTAAGACGACCCCACCGGTACTTGCCTGTGGGGTTTTTTATTATGTGCGGACAAAAACTAATCTATCAGCAACTTTTTCGTCTGAAAAGTAGGCAGCGTGATGATTTAGAATATTTCATCTGTCAGTGCTCACTTGTGATTGTTGCAATGTCACGATTTGTTGGTGTTGGTGTTGGTGTTGGTGTTGGTGTTGGTGTTGGTGTTGGTGTTGGTGTTGGTGTTGGTGTTGGTGTTGGTGTTGGTGTTGGTGTTGGTCAATATTCAGTGTGTTCCAGACCTGAATTAGTCTTGCGGCCTGTAAAGCCGCAGTCCATGCCTGTAGCAGGGTGGCAAGACTGGGGAAGATGATAGCGCGGCGCAGAAACAGGAAAGCCGCATCCTTTTGGGATGCGGCTACCGTAATGCTTTGTCAAATTCCATTTTAAACCCGAAGGTTTATCTTCCCTGCCTCCCGAAGGAGATTCACGCGCTGTGAAGGTTTTAACATCCGTGCTCATAAAACGCTGCCAGTGCAGTGTCGTACTTCAAGCCAATCCAGGCTTTCCTTCCTTCGCTGTATCATCCTGATACCGCTGCTACATCCTGTAGCATCCTCTGTCCTTGTGGGTATCATCCTGACACCGCTGCTACATCCTGTAGCGTCCTCTGTCCCTGTGGGTATCATCCTGACACCGCAGCTACATCCTGTAGCGTCCTCTGTCCCTGTGGGTATCATCCTGACACCGCTGCTACATCCAGTAGCGTCCTTATTGGTGTGATTCAGTCCCTGAATAACACCTGCTCCTGCTGAGCAACTACTCCTTTGGCTGACGTCCTGTCAACACGGCCGTTCCCGGCATCCTCGTCCCTTGAGATTCCTTCCTGAAATCTCAGCTCATCCTGAGCCTGTCCCTGACAATCCGGCCAATACACCATCCTTGATGTTTGACTGCCTGTCTGTCGCTGTAATGTCGTCATTGACCGTAAAAGTATTATGCCTGCGAAATGTCAGCACATGAGCGATGTAAGCCAAAGATGCGAGGGTTCAGTATTCTGTTTTGTTAATCATGTTTATATAATATTCTTATAAAACAATTGCATAGTGTGTTTTTAAAAGTTCATCTCTGCTCGAAATGACGAAATAACCTACTTTAAATGTGAGATATATCTCACACGAACGTCGCAAATTTGGCGCCGCTGGCTTTTTTCGTTAGCATGTCTGCATTTTTACAGTACTGATTGCAGCATTATGGCAAGAGAGCAAGTAGGGGTGTGTGCAGAACCGAATCTGCATGGTTTGTTATTGCTGATGAATGCATTAGACGGCCATGAAAGTGCAGTGAGGCGGGTGCTTGGCTGCATTCCCGGGCTGATACACAAACTGGCAGAACAATTTTCGGAAGCGAATTTGAATGCGGTCGTTGCGATTGGACCAGGGTATTGGCATTCGTTGTACCCGCATGCATGTCCGGCGGACTTTCAGCCGTTTTCACCACTTTCCGTTGATGACCTGGCCATGCCCGCCATCCCTTATGATGTGCTGCTGAAGATCCGCGCCGATCGTTACGATGTGCTGCATCTGGCGATACAGCAATGTTATCAGTTGTTGACGCCGCATCTGGAGCTGGTCGAGCAGACCCATTGCTTCCGCTTTATGGACGGTCGTGATCTCACTGGTTTTATTGACCAGCCGCAGCCACCGCGCGGACGGAAAAAACGGGAATTAGCATTAATCAGTGAAACCCAACAACCAGAATTTGCGCAGGGCAGTTACTTGTTTTATCAGCGCTATCGTCTTGATTTAAATCGCTGGCAACAACTGACCCAATCTCAGCAGGAAGCTATTATCGGGCAAAGGAAGCTGGATGGCCAGCAGTTACCGACTGCACAGCTGCATGAACACAGTCATGCAGTGAAGGCCGCTGTCGTGGACGCATTTGGCCAATATTACCCTCTAGTCTTTCAGAACATGCCATATGGCCAGTTAAAATCACAGGGGCTAGTGATTCTGGCATGTTCTGCAGATCCTTCAGCCTATCTGGCATGGCTTAGCCGTCGGCTTGGTGATGCTGCGGGTCAGAATTATGATTTGTTGCTGGATTATGTGCAGGCCGACAGTGGTGCAGCTTTTTTTGCGCCATCTGTCAGTTTTCTGGAGGACTGTGCGGCGCTCTAGCGTGAATTACTTAAACTTTTTCGAATAATTCAGTGACTTTCTTCAGGGTGAAATTAATATTTTTCACGCTGGTTGGCGCAATAAAAATGGTGTCATCCCCGGCAATAGTGCCGAGTACGCCCTCTGCCTTACCTACTGAATCTAAGAGTCTTGCTATCAGCTGAGCTGCACCGGGACTGGTGCGGATAATAATCATCACGTCGTTGTGTTCAATGTCCAATACCAGCTGACGCAGCGGGCTTTTTGTCGTCGGCACCCCTAATTCTGGTGGCAGACAGTAGACCATTTCCTGACGGGCGTTGCGGGTCCGGACTGCGCCAAACTTACTAAGCATGCGGGAGACTTTCGACTGACTGACGTTGTCAAAGCCCTCTGACTTTAATGCGTCCACGATATCGCTTTGTGAACCGAATCGTTCTTCTTTCAGCAGCGCCTTGAATGCCTGGATCAGCGCTTCCTGTTTGGTTTGTTTGGTCATATGCACCGGATTATCACGTAATTTAAGTCGAAAAAATTCGTACAACAGAGCATACCATAACAAATCAGGCGGCCGGGTCCAGAGAATTATTTTTGCTGTTCGTGAATGTCGCCGACAGATATCTGCCAAGTTCCGCTGAATAGTTAAATTGATTAATTAATGTGCTGCTACTTTGGTATAAGTCATTTGTAATTTGCGCCGTATTTCAGTATTGTTGGCGCGTTTTTTTCGGTGAACCGTTAATTGGGAGATAAGCATGAAAGTTGCCGTTTTAGGTGCTGCTGGTGGTATTGGTCAGGCCTTATCATTATTACTGAAGTTAAATCTGCCAGCTGGTACTGATTTAGCTTTATACGACCTGGCTCCGGTTACGCCGGGTGTTGCTGTAGACTTAAGCCATATCCCAACCGCGGTAAAAGTTACGGGCTATGGTAAAGATGATTTACATACTGCATTAGCTGGTGCTGATGTCGTGATGATCCCGGCAGGCATGCCACGCAAACCAGGCATGGACCGCTCAGATCTGTTTAATATCAACGCCGGTGTTGTAAAAACATTGGCTGAAGCCATTGTGCAGCAATGTCCAAAAGCTTTAGTTGGGATCATCACCAACCCGGTAAATACAACAGTTGCCATCGCCGCTGAAGTTTTCAAAAAAGCCGGTACTTACGATGCAAAACGTTTGTTCGGTGTTACAACACTGGATGTTATCCGTGCTGAGACTTTCATTGCTGAATTAAAAGGCAAAAACCCGGCTGAACTGATCGTTCCGGTGATTGGCGGTCACAGCGGTACCACCATTCTGCCTTTATTGTCACAAGTGAAAGACGTGACATTCACAGATGAAGAAGTTGCATCACTGACCTACCGCATCCAAAATGCCGGTACTGAAGTTGTAGAAGCTAAAGCCGGTGGCGGGTCAGCAACACTGTCTATGGGCCAGGCGGCAGCTCGTTTCTGCGTATCTTTAATCAAAGGCCTGCAGGGCGAGTCTGTTACTGAGTATGCCTATGTCGAAGGTAATGGCGAGCACGCTCGTTTCTTTGCTCAGCCAATTGTGCTGGGCAAAAATGGCGTCGAAGCGCTGTTAGATATTGGTACTTTGAGTGCTTACGAGCAGAAAGCGATGAACGATATGCTGCCAACTTTAAAAGCAGATATCGTACTGGGCGAAGAGTTCGTCAACAAAGCCTAATTTGTCGTATAAACTAAAAAGCCAGCGCAACCTGGCTTTTTAGTTTTTAAAAGCGGTCTGTTGGTTAATTTGAGCGCTCGACGGCGATATCTGCCAGCGTTAACAATGCATCTTTATATGGGCTATCAGCCAAAAAGGCGATGGCTTGTTTCGCTAATTCAGCTTCCTGCTCTGCCAATCTTCTGGTGTAACCAAAGGCGTCTGTGTCATGCATCGCAGTCATAATAGCGTCAAAGTGCTGTAGACCGTTACTTTCCAGTATCGCCTCACGGATCAGCGTTTGTTGAGCTGTTGTGCCATGTTTTAATGCATGGATAAGCGGTAGTGTTGGTTTACCTTCAGCCAAATCGTCGCCGATATTTTTACCCAAATCTGCGACATCAGCCTGATAGTCAAGCACATCATCAATCAGCTGAAAGGCTGTTCCTAAGTGAAGGCCATACTGGCGCATAGCTTCCGTCGTGGCCGGATCTTTGTCGGAGAGCACTGCAGCAAGTTCGGTGGCAGCTTCAAATAAACGCGCGGTTTTGCAGTAGATCACCTGCATATAACTTTGTTCGGTTGTATCCGGGTCGTTAACATTCATCAGCTGGAGGACTTCGCCTTCAGCGATGACATTGGTCGCATCAGCCAGAATTTGCATGACCCGCATCCGCTCCAGCGACACCATTAACTGGAATGCTCTGGTGTATAAAAAATCACCAACCAGTACGCTGGCCTGGTTGCCAAAAACTGCATTTGCAGTCTCTTTCCCACGTCGCAGCATTGACTCATCGACAACGTCATCGTGTAACAGCGTTGCGGTATGAATAAATTCGATAATGGTTGCAAGAGTGACATGCTGAGTCCCCTGATAACCCAGTGCCCGGGCCGCAAGGACGGCCAACAGTGGGCGTAAACGCTTACCACCACTGTTGACAATGTAGATGCCCAATTGGTTGATCAGAGCAACGTCAGAATTCAGCTGAGAAAAAATATGTTCGTTCACAGCAGCCATATCTTGTTGGCTTAACAAGCGGATTTCATCGAGCGTCATGCGGGTTCAGTTAATTCAGCAAACCGGAGTGGCTGGATTCTACAACAACTAAGAAAGTGGCAAAACTAAAAACTCGATCCTTTTGTTGCCTGATGATCTTTTTCATATTTGTGCTTGCGGGGGTAGGGGAAATTGCGTACAATTCGCGCCCTGTGAATCTAATTAACACGCCCCCTCAGCGGCAGGCGTGATCTGTACGGAGTTCTAACTATGTACGCGGTTTTCCAAAGTGGTGGTAAACAGCACCGTGTGACTGAAGGTCAAACCCTTCGTCTAGAAAAACTGGACTTAGAGATGGGTGCAAAAGTTGAGTTTGCTGCCCTGATGATTGTAAACGGCGACGATGTCAAAATCGGTACTCCAGTCGTTGAAGGCAGTAAAGTTACTGCGGAAGTGGTCGCACATGACCGTGGCGATAAAGTTAAAATCGTCAAGTTCCGTCGTCGTAAGCACTACCGTAAACAAGCTGGCCATCGTCAGTGGTTTACTGAAGTGAAAATTACTGGCATCAGCGCTTAATTTCAGGAGTAACGACTCATGGCAAGTAAAAAAGGTGTAGGTAGTACACGTAACGGTCGTGATTCAGAAGCGAAACGCTTAGGTGTTAAGCGTTTTGGCGGTGAATCAGTCCTGGCTGGTAACATCATCGTGCGTCAACGTGGTACTAAGTTCCATGCTGGCACCAACGTGGGTATCGGTAAAGATCACACGCTGTTTGCTTTAACTGACGGTAAAGTTCAGTTTGAAGTGAAAGGCGAACACAGCCGTAAATTCGTTAGCATCGTTAGCGAATAATTGCTGGATTCTTCGAAGAAACCCCGCGCCAAGCGGGGTTTTTTTTTGCTTATTAATGAAATGAAACAGCATACTTTTGAAACATCGACCTTTGTTTTCGCAGTAAAGCGAGCATGGGTTTATAATGTTCGCAATGATTAAAGCAGGATAGGTCGAAATGAAATTTGTTGATGAAGCGTTGATCCGGGTGGAAGCCGGCGATGGCGGGAACGGAATCATCAGTTTCCGTCGCGAAAAGTTTGTGGCTAAAGGTGGCCCAAATGGTGGTGACGGTGGCGACGGCGGCGACGTTTATCTGATTGCGGATAGTAACCTGAATACGCTCGTTGATTATCAATTTGAAAAACTTCATATTGCGCAACGCGGCCAGAATGGCATGAGCACCAACTGCACCGGCAAACGCGGCGACGACCTGGTATTACGTGTTCCGGTAGGAACTCGCGCGATTGACGTCGATACCAATGAGGTGTTAGGCGATCTGACAAAGAATGGCCTGAAGCTTATGGTCGCTAAAGGCGGCTGGCATGGTTTGGGTAACGCCCGTTTCTCAAGTAGTACCAACCGGACTCCCCGGAAAAAAACCAATGGCACCCCAGGCGAGGTACGCAACTTACGACTCGAGCTTTTACTGCTTGCTGATGTCGGCATGTTAGGTTTGCCAAATGCAGGGAAATCAACATTTATCCGTGCCGTATCTTCTGCCAAACCAAAAGTCGCTGATTACCCATTTACTACGTTAGTGCCGAATCTTGGTGTTGTACGTACAGAAAGCAGTAAGTCCTTTGTGATCGCCGATATCCCAGGTTTGATTGAAGGTGCAGCAGAAGGCGCCGGACTGGGTATTCAGTTCCTGAAACATCTCGAGCGCTGTGGTCTGTTATTACATATGATCGACGTTCTGCCTGCTGATGGCTCAGACCCTGCAGAGAATGCACAGGTCATTATTCACGAGCTAGGTAAGTACAGCGACAAGCTTGCCAATAAACCACGTTGGTTAGTATTTAATAAAATTGACCTGGTGCTTGACGACGAACTGGACGTTATTAAACAAAACGTGATTGATACGATTGGTTGGGAAGGGCCGGTATATCAGGTTTCCGCTGCGTCCAGAACGCATACAGAAGCGTTGTGCCGGGATATCCAGGCGTATCTGGACCAATTGCCGAAGGAAGCACCGAAAGAGCAGTTGCTGGACCCTGTGCAATTCAAGTGGGACGATTACCATGCAGATGCCATGAATCTTGCTGATGACTTGGACGATGATGACGACTTCGACGATGACGATTATGAAGTTGAAGTGATTTACCGGCGCTGAGGTTGTTGATGATTCTAAGTCTGATAGCGGCCATGGCGGAAGATCGTGTGATTGGTCTGAATAATCAGATGCCATGGCACATGCCTGCAGATCTGGCCCATTTCAAGCAAATCACACTGGGTAAACCCGTCGTGATGGGACGTAAGACTTTCGATTCTATCGGCCGGCTACTGCCTGGACGGCGTAACATCGTGATCAGCCGGCAGCCAAAACCGCAAGGTTTTACTGCTGATTGGGTTCAGAGTGTCGATGCCGCGCTGGATCTATTGCAGGCAGAACCTGAAGTCATGATCATCGGCGGAGCTGAGTTGTACCGGCAGCTACTGCCTGTTGCTGATCGGCTCTATCTGACAGAATTTGAACTGAAAGTACAGGGCGACGCATGGTTTCCTGATTATCGTAACATAGGTCGGTGGCGGCTTAGCTCGCAGCAGGAACATCAGGCAGATGCGAAGAATCCGGTGAATTACCGCTTCTTGCAACTGGAACGGGAACGCTGAAATTTCCAGCGTTGCGTATCACCTAACATGTTGCTACTATTAATTTTGTTTTGCTAATTCAGCCTCAGGGGTTGCCTATGAAATTAATAAACGCCACGTTGTGCCTGTCGTTGGTCGCCGGATTATTGGTTGTTGCACCTGCTGCTCAGGCAGAGGAGCAGCTGGCAGCTTCAATGTGTGATTATGTCAAAGCAGATGATAAAAACCGTTTCCGTAAGCTGTTGTCTGACAATCGCTTACGTTTGAGAAATATTTATGACGGTGTGTTATGTGATGGTTTGTCGTTAATCCGGTTTGCAGTTAAAAATAACGCTGCCGGAGCCGGTGAGTTTATTATCAAGCAGCTACCTGCAGCACAAATCACCGCTTCAGGTGATATTGCTTGGGCCGAGTCTAACCACGCGGGTTCTGGCTTGATTGCTGTGTTGAAGGCCCGTGCCGGTGGCGCTGAATAACAGTTTCGATGTCTACAAGCCGTGCCCTGCACGGCTTTTTTGTCTCCGACGTTTGGCTGTTATGCCACTGCGCGTTTGACTGGTAAGTGCCGTTTCTGTTGGATCAAGGCAAACCCAAAGCAATACAACAAAAAAGGAGCCCTGAGGCTCCTTTTGATTATTTAAAGACTCACTAGACTTTAAACTGGTCGACTGACAGACGCAGTTCTTCCGCGAGACGTGCAACTTCGTGGCTTGAGTCCGAAGTTTGCTCGGCACCAGAAGCAGTCTCTTCTGCAATATTCACGATTGACTCCAGCAGTTTACTGATTTCATGTGAAACCTGATTCTGCTCTTTTGCGGCGTGAGAGATTTGCTCACTCATATCATGCGCCATGTGTACGGCGTGCGTAATGGAGTCCAGCGCCTGGTCTGCGACTTCCGTTTGCGCTACACAGTTTTCCGCCTGACGTTTGCCTTTGTTCATCGCTTCTACCGCGGCATGAGCTCCGCTTTGCAGCACCTGAATCATGGCCTGAATTTCTTGTGTAGAGCTCTGGGTCTTACTGGCCAGCGAACGGACTTCATCAGCAACTACGGCGAAACCACGGCCTTGTTCACCGGCGCGGGCCGCTTCAATGGCCGCGTTTAAGGCTAATAAGTTGGTTTGCTCTGCGATACCACGGATCACGTCCAGAATGCTGCCGATAGAGGCGCTATCCTGGTGTAGCTTGTTGATAACTTTAGAAGCTTGCTCAACTTCCTGCGACAGCTGCAGGATGGTTTGTTTATTGTTAGACGAAATGCCTTTCACGCGCTCGGCTTCAGCGTCCGCGTGTTTGATTTCAGCAAGCGCGTCGTTCGAGCTTTGCAGCACACCTTGTGAGGTACTGCTCATTTCTGTCGTGGCTGTTGCCGCCTGTGTCACCTGAGATTTCTGCTCACGAATAGCTGCAGTCGATTGCACTGTGATTGCAGAGGTCTGTTCTGACGCTGCCGCTAATTGGGTTGAGCGCGAAATAATGCCCTGGATCAGTTGACGCAGGTTGCTGATCACCTGATTACAGTTGCGTGCCAGTTCACCAAACTCGTCCTGAGCGGAATCATCCAGTTGTTTTGTAAGGTCGCCGGAGGCAACTACACCAAGAATTTCATTCACTTTACCAAGCGGTGTCGTGATGCTGCTGCGTGTCCACAGTGCAATACCTGCAGCTGCAGCAAAAGAGAAAGCCATTACCGCAAAAATCAACACTATGGCCCGGGTCACGCTGGATTCAGATTCCTGCTGAATTTCGCCGGCAGCTTCGCGGGCTTTCGTCAGTAGTTTACCCAGCGCTGTGCTGGCATCGCTGGTTTGCTGTTCGGCAGTCGCTAACAATTTAGCTGCCGAAGCCTCAGCAGTCAGCTTGTTGGCTTTTAAAGTAAGAATACCGTCATCGCTGGTCAGTAATTCATTGATAGCTGTGATTTTCTCGTCAAGGTCCGCCACCATGTCAACTGAACCGCCGGCTTCAGTTTTGATAATGGCCATTTTTGCCATAATGTCGCCCATGCGGTTTCTGATTTCATTGCTGAGTGTTTCTGAGGTGTTGGCCGCATTAGTACGGGTTAAATCCACTACAGTACTGACCATCGAATTCAGGCTGGTCTCCAGTACAGATGCCGCTTCAGCGGCTTTCGGGAAGCGGCGGCTGACGTCGCGTACATCGCTGAAATCGAGAATTAACGATGCTGAGTCGTCGGCATTACTCTCTAAATCGCCGAGCTTACTGTTGATAGCATCGCGCAACGACAATGATTTTTTCAGTTCGGCAAACAACTGACTGCTGGTTGGGACAAATTCGTCATATTGAGAGCTGACATCTTTGAAGCTGGCTGCTAATACTGGTTCGTTACCGACTACAGCCTGCAGGTTTTTGGCTGAAGCATCATACGCAGCTTTTTCTGTCGCAAATGCGGTTTCCAGCGCGGCTATTTTTTTCACTTCGTCGGTATAAAACGCCTGCAGCGTAATTTTACTCATGATGACGAATTCGCTTTTCAGCGTTGCACTGTTCTCAAGCGCAGGAATGGAGATGGTATTAACCTGGCTGGTGGAATCACTGATATTGTTCAGGCTAAAGTAGGAGGTAAGGCCGATAATCAGCAACAGCACTGATATCACACCAAAGCCGCCGATGATGCGCAATGCAACGGTTAACTTCATATGGAACTCCCAACGGGTTGGTCAACAATCGCCTTCAACAGCATCCGTACAATTGCAAGGGACCGGGATGGAACAAACCCAATTATTATAGTCTTTTTTCATAGCCGGCAACACTAAAACGCTGTTGCGATTCAATACAATAGCATGTCAGAGCTTGCCCCCAGACACATCCGGTGTCCAGTGCATGTATAGCGGAAACAGGTGAGTAGCCCTGTAACGCAGCCCAATGACCAAAAAAGATCACTGGGTGTACTCTATCAGACCAGAAATGAAACCAAGGGGTCAACAGCGGATTGTCGGATAATTCGCCTTTCTGTTTCAGTTCGAGCCTGCCATCAGCAAAACAATAGCGCATACGGGTGCAACTATTGATGGTGAAACGGAGTTTATCCTGCTCATTCTGTGCTTCTGACCAGCGTTCTGGCTGATTGCCATACATGATGGCATAAAGCGCAGGTGCATCGGTCTTTAAACAATCTTCCACAGCCCGGCAGGCCGCGAGGGCGGTCGCGATGTCCCATTCCGGTGCCAAACCGGCATGCACCAGCAATAAGTTGTCATTTGCATCAAAATGCAGCAGCGGTTGCTGTTGCAGCCATGCCGCTAATTCGGGCAGATCTGGTGCCTGCAGCAATTCGTCGAGCTGATCAGCAGGTGTGATCCGGCCATAACCATGCAGACTGGCGAGGAAGTTCAGGTCGTGATTGCCCAGCACTGTGATGGCTGCAGGGCCCAAATTTTTAACAAAACGCAGGGTTTGCAGCGATTTAGGGCCGCGGGCAATCAAATCACCACAAAACCAGAGTTGGTCTTGTTGCGGGTTAAATTGGATGAGCGTTAACAGTTGCTGTAACTGGTCAAAACAGCCCTGGACATCGCCGATGACATAACGGGCCATCAGTTCAGCACGTTAGGCACTGCCAGACGGAACAGCGGGATGGGCGCTTCAAATAAACTACCGTCTTTGGTTTGCATCTCATAATGCCCCTGCATAGTACCAACCGGTGTTTCCAGCACTGCGCCACTGGTATAAGTGTAACTGCTGCCAGGCTCCAGCTCTGGTTGTTCACCGACAACGCCATCTCCGCGGACTTCGGTGTGTTTGCCGTTGGCATCGGTGATAGACCAATAGCGCCGCAGCAATTTGACTGGTCCTGCTGAATCGTTGCGAATAGTGATGGTGTATGCAAAAACAAAGCGCTCGGCCGCAGCGTCTGATTGCGCGGGGATATAAAAGGTTTCTACCTGAACCGGGACCTGATAAATCACTCTTCGTCTCCGTCTGCTGCAAGGGTGACACCCATAGCGTCAGGCCTTTGTGCCAGCCATTGTGCTATCCGGATAAACTCGCTGACCGGCAGCTGTTCCGGCCGCAGGCCCGGGTTGATGCCGAGGGCTTCGATGTCACTTGCTGTTGCAAAGTTACTAAAGCAATTGCGCAGCGTTTTACGACGCTGATTAAAGGCTTCTAGACAGACCCGATTCAGCACCGCAACCGGCACATCGGCACGTTCTGCCACTGGTTTCGGGATGAGGCGAACTACCGCTGAATCGACTTTTGGCGCAGGTTTAAAGGCGCCAGGGCCCACTTCTACAACCGGGATTGCCTGACAAAAAAACTGCGTCATTACACTTAAACGGCCAAAAGTTTTGCTGCCATGACTGGCGGTCATCCGCTCAACCACTTCTTTTTGCAGCATAAAATGCATATTCTCGATGCAATCGGCAAATTCGAACAAATGAAATAATAATGGCGTCGAGATGTTGTATGGCAAGTTGCCGAACACTTTTAATTTGCCATCTGCCGGCATCAGCTGGCTGAAATCAAATTTCATTGCGTCGGTTTGATAAATCGTCAGTTTGTCAGCTAAAGTCGGGTGCTCGCGCAGACGCTGCGCTAAATCGCGGTCCAGTTCGACCACGGTCAGATGACCACAACGTTCAGCCACAGGCTCGGTTAAAGCACCGAGGCCAGGACCGATCTCCACCAGATGTTCACCCGGTTTAGGCGCTATCGCTTTGACAATCCGTTCAATCACCGCTGGATCGTGCAGGAAGTTTTGGCCAAATCGTTTCCGGGCCTGATGCCCCATATGTACATTATCAGTCATGTTGTGCTTTTGATTGAGTCGCTAAAAAAATGGCCTGATCCAGCGCGTGCTGGAAGCTGCCGGGGTCTGCCAGGCCTTTGCCGGCAAGGTCTAACGCGGTGCCGTGGTCTACTGATGTTCTAATCAGTGGCAAACCCAGGCTGATGTTGACCGAGCGGCCAAAGCCTTTGTGCTTCAGCACCGGCAGGCCTTGATCATGATACATCGCCAGCACGGCGTCGGCGTTATCGAGATATTTACTCTGAAATAAGGTGTCGGCCGGTAACGGACCTATGAGGTCCATGCCTTCTGCACGCAGCTCGTCGAGGGCTGGCCTTATCACATCAATTTCTTCACGCCCGAGATGACCATCTTCGCCGGCGTGTGGATTTAAACCACAAACATAAATTCGTGGCTGTGGAATAGCGAATTTTTGCTGTAAATCCTGATGCAGGATCCGTGTGACCTGTAGCAGGCGCTCGCGGGTGATGGCTTTGGCGACATAGGCCAGCGGAATATGTGTGGTGACCAGCGCAACACGTAGGCCTGCTGTGGCGAGCATCATCACGACATAAGGCGTATTGGACTGCAGGGCAAAAAATTCGGTGTGTCCACTGAACGGAATGCCGGATTTATTGATAATGCCTTTATGCACCGGGCCTGTGACGATAGCGTCAAACTGCTTTTGCATCGACTGTTCGCCGGCAAAAGTCAGGGTATCGACCACATAACGGCCATTGTTTTCGTTCAGAACACCGGGGACCACCGGCGCAGCCAGCTGAAATGGTGCCAGCGTCAGCGTGCCGGCTTTTTGTGGCCTGGGTGGCTGGTCTGGCTGATAAGGCAACAGCTGCAGCGGTAAACCGAGCAGCTGTGCGCGTTCCAGCAATAAATCAGCAGAGGCGCACACTACCAGTTCAGCCGGCCAGTCTTGCTGCGCCAGCTGAATAATCAGGTCCGGACCTATGCCAGCCGGTTCACCGGGTGTGACGCCAATCCGCAATGTCATTATTTATCCGCCAGGACTTCGATAAAGGCTTCGTCGCGAATTTCACGCAGGAAGTTACTGGATTCCTCGTTGAAACGCCGGTTGTAAATCATCCGGGTGACTTGCTCGCGTTTTTTCTCAGCAGTTGCATCGACAGTGCGACGGTCCATTAACTGCACGATGTGCCAGCCGTGTTCGGTGCGGAATGGCTCGCTGAGTTGATTTTTCTGCAGCGTTTTTAACGTGTCACGGAACTCAGGCACAAAAATATTCGGATCGGCCCAGCCCAGTTCACCGCCTTTTAAACGTGAACCCGGATCTTCAGAATGCTCTTTGGCAAAAGCAGCAAAATCAGCTTTACCAGCTTTAAAGTCTTCAGCGAATTTGGCCAGCATGTTTTTGGCTTTTTCTTCACTGACGATAATCGAAGGTTTAATCAGCACATGGCGGGAAGAAATTTCTTCAAATTCAACGACGTTAGCGCCTTTGATGTCAAAAATAGTCAGGATATGGAAACCGGCGCCTGAGCGCAGCGGGCCAATCAGGTCCTTTTTCTTTTTGCCGCGCACCTGGTCAGCAAACAAGGTTGGCATCTCGTTGATGTTCATCCAGCCCATATCACCGCCTTCTAATGCGGTTTCAGCCGATGACGATGCAATGGCGATTTTTTTGAAATCACTGCCGCCGCGCAGCAGTTCCATCACTTTGCCGGCTTTGCTTTCGGCTTCTTTAATCTGTTCTTCGCTGGGCTGGCCCGGCAGAGCAATCAGAATATGACCGATGTTGTACTGCTCGTTGCTGGCGCCTTGTTGTTCCATAATTTTGGTAAGCGTATCAATCTCTTGCGGGCTGACATAAATCCGGCGCTGGACGTTGGCACGCAGCACTTCGCCTGTGGTGATCTCTTCGCGTAACCGTTCACGGAACTGTTCGTAACTGCCCTCTTCGCGGACAACCTGAGCGCGGAATTGCTCGACATTCATTTTTTGTTCGCGGGCGATGTTTTCAATGGTCTGGTCCAGCTGCGCATCAGTGATCTGCAGGCCCATGCGTTTGGCGACCTGTAATTGCAGGCTGTTCATGATCAGGCGTTCCAGCGCTTGTACCTGCAGCGCGGAATCGGATGGCAGGGTCTGGCCTTGTTTGGCGGCATTCTTTTTGACCCGCGCAATCATGTCGCGGACTTCGGACTCTAGGACGACATTATTGTTGACGATAGCGGCGACGGCATCGACCTTGGTTTCGGCTGCCTGAACATTGAACAGGACACAAGTTGTCAGAGTCGCGGCAATCAGCTGTGTTAACTTCATAATTTTCCAGTCTAATTATTTAATAAATAGGGGCGGCGGTAACCAAAGACCCCAGTGGACAGCATGTCCGACACGTTAAAACCAGCACTGTCTCCGAACCCTTTTAACACAAACTGCAGCGCAATGCCGCTGTCGAGCCGGAACGGAGAGTTGATATTGTTAATCGGTAAATCCAGATTGGTTTCAATCTGCCGGCGTGCGATCACCCGGACAGCCCAACAGCAGGATTCATATTGCAGGCCGACGTTTGCTTCGATCATGCGCGAATTATGCAAATCGCGATAATAACTGCCGACCAGTTGCCACTGAGGATTCAGCGGCACAGTGCCCAATGCACCCAGCTGTTCAATCTCGTTGCCTGAGACATAACGGCTGTATCTATGGTTCAACTGCAGCAGATTTTTATCATCGGCGCGATAATCCAGCGATACATTGCTTTTAATCATCCGTTTGGTTTTGGAATCATACTGCACGCCAGTATTTAAAAACCAGCGCTGTTGGAAATGCAGCACCGACTCGGCAGCAAAAATCGATTCTGTGGCCGCTATCGTCTGGCTGTTATCGAGCTGACTGGTTTCCGGATTAGCCAGAAACACAATCTGACCGACACTGAAGCGGAAGCGTTCAGTGTCAAATTCATCGTAAATCCGTGTGGTCGCGCCGAGCGTCAGCTGATTGGCATCGTTAATACGGTCAAGGCCGGAAAAACGGTTCTGCCGGAACAGACCAAAATAATCGTCCTGTAACCGTGCCGTATCATATTGCCAAATCTGACTTTGGTCACGATAGGGGATATACAGGTACTGAACTTGTGGCTCGAGCGTTTGCAACGAAGCCTGGCCAAACCAGCTGGCGTCGCGTTCAAAATTCAGTTTGCCATTGACCTGCACTTTCGGCAGATGACGGGCAGTATCTTCTTCAACCTGGCCAAGTTCAGCAGGTAAAGTGGTTAAATCGGTACGGAGTTTTTGCTGGTAATATGTCGACATCAACCCCGTTTCTAACTGCAGCTCATAAGCCGGCGTGATGTACGGCAATCTAAGCGTGGGCTCCAGATGCAGGCGGTCGGCCTGTTTAATCGGCGCGTTGTCGTTGGCAAAATGCGAATACTGGCTATGCCAGCTGAATTCAACGCCGGCCGGTAATTTCAGCGGCCGCGCCGAACTTAAATCCCACTGCGGCAAGGCGGCGTAAGAATAGTTGTCAGCATAATTACCAAGAATTTCAAATCCCTGCAGCCGGATATTGGAGTGCAGATCAGTGCCGAAATAACTCAGGCTGGCCTGGCGGTTCAGTTGGGTATCGCTTTGATTGTTAAAGTCGGACCCCAGTTCACTGAGATAAGCGTCGTCACTGACATCGGTAAAATCGACCTGGGCCCGCCAGTTTTCGGCAAAATCAGAGCGATGTTCGATATGACTGAGATACCGGCTGCCAAAATCGGCCGGTTTATCCTGGTCGTCCGGTAGAAACTCGACCTGTAATTTGCCACTGTCTTGTGCCGTCAGGTAGCGGAATTCAGTTTTCAGCTGGGTGCCGCGCTCACTCATATAACGCGGCGTGATGGTCGCGTCATAGTTTTCCGCCAGATTCAGGTAATAAGGCAGCTGGAAATCCACCCCGAGCTTTTGTGAGCTGCCAAATTTGGGGATCAGCAAACCGGATTTGCGCTGGTTACTGACCGGAAAAGTCATATAGGGCAGGTACAACACCGGCACGCCTTTGATTTTAACCACGGAGTTCCAAGCTTCACCCCAGCCGTCGTCGGCATTGAGCTGAATGTCTTCGGCTTCCAATGCCCAGCCATCGTCGCCATCCGGGCAAGTGGTGAAACTGGCCTCTCTTAATGTGACCTGCTCACTGGACGCCTGCATTTCTTTGGCGTAGCCGCGGCCAGCCTGGCTGATAAAGCGGTAATCCGCGTCCGTCATAGTGGCGTTGTTATCGTTAATGCGGGCGCTGAACGAGCTGCTGCTGACTTTTAATTGCGGGCTGTAATAGCTGATGCCGCCGTCAGCGAACATTTTTTGTTCGGTTTTTGAAAAACTTGCGCTGGGGGCGCTTAACAGGGTGTCGCGATGCGTCAGTTCGACGCCATCGCTGAAAATCGCGCTCTGATTGTCGTTCAGGCTGACTTTGCCGGAGAAAATCCGCAGGTTGTTGTCATTTTTGTCGAGCTGTGCCAGCCGCTCCGGCAGCGTCAGACTGGGATAACATTGCCTGACCGGCTCAGCCGCAAGCGCCAGACCCGGGAGTCCGAACATCAGCAGGTACAAGGCGTGGTATTTCATCCGGGATTCCAAGAAAGTTGCTCTGTTCCGTCAGGTCGCAGCCGACCAGAAGGCAAAAAGAGGGCATGTATGAT
>SSFI01000057.1 GCA_008015325.1 Rheinheimera sp. | reverse complement strand
TGAGTCGCAAAGGCAACTGTTGGGATAATGCGGTAGCAGAAAGCTTCTTCCATACGCTGAAGGTCGAATTGCTCAAAGATGAACCGTTAACTGACCGGGCCACGCTGAAACAACAGGTATTTGAATATATTGAAGTTGATTACAACAAAACCAGACGGCATAGTGCTATTGGCTATCTCAGCCCAGAAAACTATGAGCTAAAGAAAACTGCTTAGTGGCGTGTCCAGTGTTGGCGGATCAGATCACTTCATCTGTAATAGCCAGTTTCCCGAATTTTTCTTCCATGTATTCTTCAAGAGACTGAGCATGCTGTGCCTCATCATTAAACCCACGCGAGAATGCGCCGGTGATCGCTCCATTGGCAAACTTGCCACCGCTGACCACTGAAGCGGTGCCGCCGACTGCCGCTGCAGCAACGATGCGCTTAATCCGGTTGGCGGTATTTGCCCAGGCGGAGCTGGCTTTGCCATTGATTTTGCCGCCAATTTCGTCGATGGAGCCCGCGAAGGCTTGTGTGAGACCTGCACTTGCAAAACCATGACCAAATTTGCCGCCGCTCAGGACGCTGGTAATGCCACCGACAATGCCGTGTGCAGCTGTTTTCGCAATGCTAAGGCCGGTTGTCATATTCTTGAATTGCTCGAACTGCGAGCCTACGCCATAAAATGCGCCGGCACTGAATGCGCCGACTAAGGCGCCTCTGAGATTGCCTGTGGCAATACCTCCGGCAACAAATCCGGTGCTGATGCTGGCCCAGAGGCCGGTGCCCCACGGCGCCCAGAGGGTCAGGCCAATTGACACCAACGGCGCCAAATCTCCCAATAACTTATTCAATGCTTTAAAAAAATACCCACTCGGATCGGTATAACTCATCGGGTTATTCAGCACATAACTATACCGGTTAAAACTCTGCAAATTATCCGCTTGCTGAATAAACGGGTCGGCTTGCATAAATCTGCCGAGCACCGGGTTGTAAGTGCGTCCGCCCATATGGATAACTTCAAAGTCGTTCACCATGTCGTGGCCGGTGTAACCATAGGTGGTGGCCTGACTGGAGTAGAGCAGGGCGTTGGGGCTGACCTGATATTGTTTGCCCCAGGGGTCGTACAGCAGTTGCTGCACGGTATTGCCTTCAGGGTTGGTGATGGCGGTGGTGCTGCCTTGCTGGTCTTTGTGCAGGTAATACACCTGCGGGCCACCGGCGGTTCTGCGGGTGACGATAGCGTTGCCGACGGTGAATTTATGTTCAGTCACCCCACTTGGCATCAGTACCTGCTGATACAGATTATCAATCAGCAAGGTGGTGGTGGTGCCGGTACTACGGGCGTCGATGCGCTTAATCAGTTCACGGTTCGGGCCATAGCTGAAGGTGGTGGTTTCAGTGCCCTGAGTGACCAGGCTGGGTTTATCAAAAGCGTTATAGGCAAAACTACGCTTGCCGTCGTTGGTCACATTGCCATTGTCGTCATAAACGAAGTTGTAATATTTCGTGCCACTGAAGTTACTGTTTTGCCAGACCCCGGCTAAGCGGTTGGGTTTACCGCTGACATTGTATTGGTAATGGCCAACACCAGTTTTTGATTTCAGGTTGCCATTGGCGTCATAGTCATAGGCTTCGGTCATGCCGAGATTACCGGTCATCCCAAACGCCTGGGTAACAGTGCGGCCGGTGACGCGATGCAGGTTATCGTAAGTAAAGGTCTCGGCCATATTGGCACTGCTGATAACCCCAAAGCTGATATAGCGGTTGGTGACATTGCCGACCAGGTCAAAGCTATAGTCATACACCTGATGGGTGACACCACTGCGGGTCACAGAAGCGTTATCCAGATAGCCCATTGGCGCATCATAGACATTGGTTTGCACCACGCCATTGCCATACACCTCGGATTCGACCTGGCCACGGGCATTGATGCCGGTGATTTGTTGATACACAGTGCCGGCAATGCCGCCGGTCACATCGGTATTGTTATTCGCTGCCTTCCCTGGCGCTCACCTTGCAGGCCAACGCTTTGCGTTGTTAAAAACCGCTCCGGGCGGTTTTTTATACGCCACACCGTTGCTGTATTCGGTGCGTACCACAATGCCGCCATGGCCGTTGACCAGCGGATAGGTCAGCTCATAAGGCCGGCCGAGGCTGTCATAGGTTTTGCGGATTCCTATTGTTACTCTAATTGGACTTAATATAGATTTGAATATACGGCTCATTAACTTTAAACTGCTTTAGTTAATCTTTTAGTCAATAAATTACCCCAAATAAAACCAATGGAGTTTCCATGAAAACAAGGAACGTGCTTTGCTGTTCGTTGCTCAGTATTGCGATTTTTCAGGCATTGGCGGCAGATATTCCAGCCCCGCTATTCACTTCAGTGCTTAGTGCAGAAGACAGCCAGATCCAAAGCCGTGATCCACTGCGGCTGACTGAGCAAACCGTCGTTAAACAATCGTTTGAAACCATGCGAAATAAGATTTTTGTCCGTGACAGCCATGTGGTCATGGTCGCTGAGCTTGGCGTTACAGTGCTGGAACGCACAGCACAAGGACTGGTGCGTCGTCATGTGCTTGAGTTTAATGCCGATCAATTGCGCGGTGCAGGCCAGATGTTTGCATCAAAAGATGGCAAGAAAATCGTCTGGTTTTATGGCAGTAACACAGTAGAACTTGATATTGCCACTGACTTTACCGCCAGTGTCAACATAAAGGCCAGCGGTACAAACTATTATGAATTGTTTGCCTCAGAGAACCCGGCGGAATTTATCGGCTACGACGGTAACAACAACCAATACAAACTGATGCAAGTCGCCGCCGATGGCCTGAAGGTTCTGGCTGTACTGCCCGCAACAGATGAAATACGTGGCAGCGCAATTCTGTACAACAGTAAAGAACAGGTATTAATTAGTGCCCGTGGGTCCTGGTCAGGTCAAAATGTGATTGTATTTAAATCGCAGAACGGTGTTTTCACAGAAACAAACCGCCAGTTATTGAATATCACAGATCCCTGGTACTTTCGTGGTTTCATCTACGATATCGATAACGCACGTTTAGTGCTGCACAGCCCATATAACCGCACCATTGAAGCACAGATAGATGCTGGCAGCGGTGTGATTGGTGCCGTCAGCGATACGCAAAGAAATATCTTTATATCAAATGCATATCGTGAATTTAACGCTGTCATCAGCGGTGAGGTGACGGTTGCAACGTCGAGTCAGCAAGAGTTTATCCTGCAAAGAGAAGGTTTGAATTTTCGCGAGATGGATCTGACCGGAGATTATTATTCAGAGCACAACTATGCACTCCACATTGCGGCGACAGGTAAAACGGAAGTGTGGCAAAACACGCGCTGGTCGTTAAAACACCTCGAGCCTGCTGGCGGTGTGACACTGGTAAAACAGAGCCGTGGCAGCAAAGAACGTGGCTTACCACAAATCAATGGTGATACTGGCTATAGCAGTGATGATCAGCGATTCTGGATTTATGAAGACAATGGGTTTGCTGTAGTCATCGGCATGGACACTGACAACAAGCCAGTTGTTTTATTGGAGTTAAGCCGCACTGATGCTAGCAATCCCGCAGTGCCACATGGCCTGCAGTTTGTCCGCGTATCCGCTGGTAAATATCTGCTGGCCGGTTATGACCATTACCGGGTGTTGACTGAAGATGCAAAAGGGCAGCTTAGCATTTCAGCAGCGCAAACCTGGCCTCAGCCTCTCTATAACATTTACGATACGGCGCTGAAAGTAAAAGACGGGTTGATCTATATGAGTCGCGCCGGTCTTCACCTGCTGCAGCTGAAAAACGATGCGGTGACTGTAGTCAGCACTTTAAAAGACAAACAGCTGACAAATGATGAACTGAGCAATATCACTAGCGTGGTGGAATTGAAGGGTGAACTGTATGCGTTGATGCCGCGGTTGGGCAAAACTGCGTTGCTGAAGCAGCAAGACGGGCAGCTCAGTGTTGTAAAAACCGGCACTATGCCTCAAGTACAAGGTCCTTTATCTGAAGGTCGTGACCGTTTGTTCACGCAAAATACACCTTTGCTGGTATTGATGCCGGATACTGCCGGCAATTTGCAGGTCAATGCGGCGTCTTATCAAAATCCGGCCGCATATCTGTATAAGCAACGGGTCAAAATCGCCCAGCATATCAACCGCTATGAACCTTTTGTTCTGCTCAATGATGATGTGACCGGCGTTTGGCAAAGCCAACAAGCCAGTGGCGACTGTTGTACTGAAAATACCAGAACGCGCATTTTGTCGGGCCAGTTGCTGACTTTCATCAACGACTATAGACAGACCATGAAAATTTATGGGATCAACACTGCCCCATATATGCCGGCGCGCGCTGGTCTGATCAAACTTAATCAGGGGGTTGAAGCCGATATCGCAGTGCAAAGTTACCTGCGGGATGACGAACAGGCAAACCTGGTGTTCAGCGGCCTCAGCAACGATGCTTTTAGCCTGACCGATGCCAGTAAACTGAAATACAAAGGGCAGGCCACCGGTAGTGGTGATTTGCTGCTGACCGTCAGTGACGGCGCTCTGCAATCAGAGCTGAAATTGCCGTATCAGATTAACGCTGCACCAGCGTCAGTGCGACCTGTGCCGGTGATTGTTGCCAATCAGCATGCACCGTTACAGTTTGATTTTAATGACTATATCGAAGATCCGGAAGGCAGTGCGATTAGCTTTGCACCGCAAAACCAACAAGGTTTTGTGCTGAGTAAATCCGGGATGTTATCCGGTACTGCAACTGCATTGACAGATGTCACGTTACCGTTGCAGGTGACTGATAAAGCCGGTGCGGTACTGAAAACTTCGGTCACTGTGAAAGTGAACGCAGCACCGGCATTGACGGGCAGCAGCAGCGCCAGCGCTAAAGTGAATCAGAGTTTTGCGCTGGATCTGAACACAGTGATCACTGACACGGAAAAACACCGTATCACGCTGTCGGCACAAGGATTACCTTCAGGTTTAAGTCTCAACGGGGCAGTGATTAGCGGTACACCTACTGCAGCAGGTACATTTACCGTGAATGTCGCCGCCATTGATGAACTTGGCGCGCGAAGCCAATTGAGCTTGTCATTGCAAATTGCAGCGGAAGACAAAAAAGGCGGCGGAGCTTTTGGCTTTGGCTTGCTGGCATTGTTGGCGTTTGTGCGCAGACGCCGCAGCTGAGTAATGGGTTTTAGTTGAATAGAAAAAAGCCTTCGTTGCACGAAGGCTTTTTTTCACCTGAGCGTACGCCACCATCTGCACCACTCAGGTGCAAAAATACCGTTTATATCGCGGTAGATTAATTTAGCAGTGCATTGAATACGTATTCATGTTGTTCTTGCACCAGCCTTGGTCAATTAATGTTCGTTGCATAACAACATACATGGCCAAGGATGCGCAGTTGATCCCGGACCATGTTCACTGACCGGGAAGACAACATGTTCAGAAGCAAACTCAGCGCTATCACGCTGGCGTTGGCTGCGGCCGGCTGTTGTGTTCTGCCTGTATGGGCAGCACAACAAACGCCGGAAGCTATCAGCGACGCCTCCGCAGCAGAACCAAAAGCGAAAGCCTCCGGTTCAAAAAAACAGACCAAAGAAGACATCGAAGTGATTGAAGTCAAAAGCTATTCAGGCTCTTTGATCAAGTCACTGAACCTCAAACGTTTTAATGACACCGTCTCTGAAACCATTTCGGCCGACGACTTAGGCGCGTTGCCGGATGTGTCGATGGCGGACGCGCTGACACGCCTGCCGGGGATCTCGGCGGTACGTACCGGTGGCCAGGCGGCGGAGATTAATATCCGCGGTATGTCCGGTGGTTTTGTGTTCTCGACGTTAAACGGCCGCGAGCAGGTCAGTACCAGCGGTAGCCGTAGTATTGAGTTTGACCAGTATCCTTCTGAGCTGATTTCATCAGCTGCAGTGTACAAATCACCGAAAGCTTCGCTGATTGAAGGCGGCGTGGCCGGGACTGTGGAACTGCAAACCGCAAGCCCGCTGCGCAACAGCGAACAACACACTTTTACCGTCAATGCCCGTGGCATGTTTAACGACCGCGCCAGTGAAGTGCCGGACGGTCAGGAAATGGGTGACCGCTTAAGTTTCTCTTATCAGGGCAAATTCGCTGACGACAAACTCGGTGTGGCCTTTGGTTATGCCCGGCTGTATCAGCCGTCTGTCGCCACGCAATTTATTGGTCTGGCGTACAACACCAGTATGGATGTCGATGGAATTAAAGAAACCGCGCCGAATGAGTTTGTCAGCGAAGGTTTTGAAATGCAGCACAAAGGCGGTGAAGAAGTCCGCAACGGCTACATGGCTGCACTGGAATGGGTGCCACACGATGCCTTTACGTTAAAAGCCGATGCTTTTGTTTCCAAGTTTGACTCCGAAGCTTTTGCCCGCGGTTTCCGCGTGAAATTAGGCGGCGCCAGCACTTCAGTTGCCAACCCGATTTTAAATGGCAACTCAGTGATTGGCGGTACTTTTAACCGCACTTCTAAAAGCTTCACCCGGGTGGAAATCGTCAACGACGACAACCAGGATTTTGACCAGGTACAAAGCTTTGGTGTGAACGCTGACTGGGATGTCACTGAGAACTTTAAGCTGAACTTCGACCTGTCGCATTCAGCTGCTGAAAGTGATTTCCGCAACGGTCTGCTCTGGTCATTGGTGGCCAAAGACGCCAATGCCGCTACGCCGGTGTTTGACGACAATGTGTCATTGTCTTACAAGCTCAATGGCCTCAATCTGCCAGATCTGGGCTTTAATCAGGCGGCGGCATTTTCTGATATCAACCGCGTGATGCTGAGCAAATACGGCATTTATCCGTTTGAAAACAAAGACCGCGTCGATGCTGTGCGGTTAGATGCGACCTGGCGGTTAGATAATCCGGTGATCGCTTCGCTGGAAGCCGGTGTGCGTTATTCCGACCGCGAATACAGCAACGACCGCTCTGTCTATGAATTCGGCAATGACGGCGCGTTTTCGGCCGCGCAAAAACCGCTGAAACTGACCGCGGATATGGTCAAAGTGGTGAACTTCACTGGTGATTTCAGTTACTTCCCAAGCTACCTGGCCATAGATCAGCAAAAAGCGCTGGCGGCCTGGTTTCCGAATGGTATTCCGCAACCAGTGAAAACCTGGGGCACCGGCAACAGTGGTGTGCTGGCCAGCCAACGCGTGACCGGTGGTCCTGACACCGGCTGGTCGATGCTGCAAAGCGGTGAAGTCTACGAAAAAGTGCTGTCGGCTTATCTGATGGCGAATATCGATACTGACCTTTGGAGCATTCCGCTGTCCGGTAACTTTGGTGTGCGGATGGTCGAAACCGACCAATCGGCCACATCACTGCAAAACGTGGGTGGCGATCCGAAACTGGGCGCGCAGAATATCGTCGACGATGCCGGCCTGGTGAATAACCAATATGCGCCTGCAGTACTGGGTGAAACCTACCGCGATTATCTGCCACAGCTGAACCTGAATTTCCGCGTCACCGACGACGACCAGCTGCGCTTTGCCGCCGCGCGTGTGATGTCACGGCCACCTATTAACCGGCTGGCGTCTGACACCAGCACCAATATCAACAACGACGGCATTATTTCCGGCTCCAGTTCAAACAACCCGTATTTACGGCCGTTTTACGCTGATCAGTACGACATCTCCTGGGAGCGTTATTTCAGTGAGACCGAAGGGGCTTTGGTTGGGGCGTTGTTCTACAAAAACATCAAATCTTTTATCAGCACTTTCACTATTGCCGAGTTTGATTTTAAAGGCGCCGGCTTTTTTGTGCCGGACGTGATTATCAATCCGGAAAGCGGTGTGCCGGTGCCGGTCACCAATGGCAGCTACACCACTGCGGTCAATAACAGCAAAGGCGGTTATATCCGCGGCGCTGAGCTGGCTTATACCCAGGTCTTTAAGTTCCTGCCTGGGGTATGGCAAGGCTTGGGCGTCAGCACCAGTTATTCCTTCACCGAAAGTGAAATCCAGCAGCAGACCAACCTCGGTGGTTCGACGGTGGATATCAGCCTGCCAGGCCTGTCGGAAAACGTCTTTACCGGCACTGTGTTCTGGGAATACGAAGGTTTTGAAGCACGGGTCAGTGCCCGTTACCGCGACCCCTTTGTGTCGGAACAAGTGGCAGTAAACGAGCAAATCGTTAACTTCGACGGCGAAACTGTGGTCGACATGCAGACCTCGTATCAGGTGAACGACCAGTGGAGTGTGCTGTTTCAGGTCAACAACGTCACTGACGAACCGACCAAAAGCTATTTCGGCGATGAAACACAAACCGGCACTATCCAGTTCTTTGGCCGGCAGTATTTCCTTGGTGTGACTTACTCAATGTAAGGCGCTGCAGCTTCTATGGAGAATAAATTTATGTTGAATATCAAAACGATGCTGCAAACGCTGGCCAGTGCCGCGCTGCTGCTGACGTTAGCCGCCTGTGGCGGCAGCGGCGGGGACTCAGTGTCTCCGGGCCAAACCCTATTGACCTGTAATGTGCCGCAAGTACCAAACGAAGCCGGCACGGCCTGTGTCGCGCCAAAACCTATCAAGTGCCCGGCGCCGACAGTGCCGGATGCACGCAATGAAAGTTGTGTGATTGGCGTCGACCCGAATGCGCCGGCGCCAAGTGTAATGGCGGCAGCCGGTCAGGCGGTGTTGTATTACAAGCGTGCTGACGGCAACTATGACGGCTACCGCCTGCATACCTGGAACAACGAGACCTGTAACGCTTATCAGGACAGCTCGTTAGCAGCCAGCTGGGACAATGGCCTGCAACACAGCGGGGTAGACCAGAACTACGGTGCCTATTGGGTATTGAACCTCAAAGACGGGGTTGGCAGCAAAACCACAGATTGCGGTAACTTTATTATCCACATCGGTACTGATGATGCCGGCAAAGAGTTAGGCGGCAGCGACATGCAGCTGCCACTGGGCCCGAAAGATGTGGCGAAGTTCTCGCGGATGGGCTGGACTTTCTCAGGTGTGCCTTCGGTATTTGCCTACCCTGTGGTGTCACTCGGTGTGCAAATCAGTGACAGCGCTGCGCATTGGCTGGACCGCAACACACTGGTGTGGAATGCGCCGGCTGGCGGCGTGGCCAAATGGAAATTACATCACTCTGCCGCTGCTGATTTAGCGATTGATTCGGATACGCTGACCATTAATGGCGAAGCGGTAGAAGCCACACCAACCAGCTTAACCGACACGCAAAAAGCCAAAGTGCCGCATCTGGCCAACTGGCCGGCGTACAAGCTGAACCTGACTGCTGAGCAAGCCAAAACCATGGCGAAAAATCAGCTGGTGCTGGCGTCTTATGACTCTGCCAATAAGCTGATGGCCGCCTCACACGTGCAGGCCGGCAAAGTACTGGATGACCTGTACACCACAGGCGCCAATGATGCCAATGAAGCCACTTTAGGCCTGGTTTATGATGCCAGTAACATCAAAACCTCAGTCTGGGCACCGACTGCGCGCAGCGTGAAATTAAAAGTGTTTAACGCTGCTAAAGCGGTGACCGCGACTCACCCGATGACGCTGGATGCCAACACCGGGATCTGGAGTTACAGCGGTGCCAAAGCCACGCTGGACCGCCAGTTCTACCGTTTTGAAGTGCAGGTTTATCACCCGCTGACGAAAAAAGTCGAGACCATTGAGGCCACAGATCCGTATTCGCTGAATACCGCCACCAATGGCCGCTACAGCCAGTTTGTGAATCTGGCTGATGCCGACACCAAACCAGCGAATTGGGACAGCCATGAAGTGCCGGTGGTCGCTAATGCCGAAGATATCGTGATTTATGAAGGTCATATCCGAGATTTCTCGGCGCGCGACACCACAGTGACTGCGGCCAACCGCGGCAAATATCTGGCCTTTACAGAGATGGAATCGCAGCCGGTTAAACACTTAAAAGCCCTGGCAGATGCCGGCCTCAACCATTTCCATCTGTTGCCGGCAACCGATATGGCGACTGTCAATGAAGATGCCAGCAAACGGGTGGATTTAACCAACACAGTGGCAGATCTGTGTAAGGTCAACGCCAAAGCTTCAGTCTGTAACCAAAGCGCGTCCGCTAAGCTCGAAGACGTGATGAAAGGCTTCCAGAACTCCGGCGAAAATGCCCAAACGCTGGCTGGCGAAATGCGTGGCACTGACAGCTTTAACTGGGGTTATGACCCGCAGCACTTTAATGTGCCGGAAGGCTCTTATGCTTCAACGCCGGAAGGTGTAGCCCGCATCAAAGAAATGCGTGCGATGAATCAGGCGCTGCATAGCATCGGGCTTCGCGTGGTGCTGGATGTGGTGTACAACCATACCTCTTCATCGGGCCTGTTTGATAACTCAGTCTTCGACAAAATCGTACCGGGCTATTACCACCGCTATAACCCAACCACCGGCAATATCGAGCGCTCCACCTGCTGTGAAAACACCGCGACTGAACATGCGATGTTTGATAAGTTTGTTGCCGATTCGCTGGTGATTTTGGCGAAAGAATACAAGTTTGATGGCTTCCGTTTTGACATTATGGGCCACCATCCAAAAGCCTCGATCCTGGCGGCGCGCGATGCGGTGCGTAAAGTCGATGCCGACACTTACTTCTACGGCGAAGGCTGGAATTTCGGTGAAGTGTCGAACGACGCCCGTTTTGTCCAGGCGCGGCAGGCTAATATGGCTGGTACTGAGATTGGTACTTTCAACGACCGCGAACGTGATGCGGTGCGTAATGTGGCGCTGTTCAGCGGCGACAGCGATGTCGGCAAACTGAAAGATCAGAATCTGATTGAGATTGGTCTGGCCGGCACGTTAAAAGACTATGTGTTTAAAGATTACCAGGGCAATACCGGCAAAGCCTCAGGCCTGAACTGGAACGGTCAGCCAGCCGGTTATGCTACAGATCCGGCGGATATCATCAACTATGTGTCAAAACACGATAACGAATCGCTGTGGGACAAACTGCAGTTTGGCTTAAAAGCCTCAGTCAGCATCGACGACCGCGTGCGTATTCATAACATCGCGCTGGGTATTCCGGTCTTGTCACAGGGTATTCCATTCCTGCAGATGGGCGATGATTTATTGCGCTCTAAATCGATGGACCGCAACAGCTACGACGCTGGCGACTGGTTCAACTTTGTCGATTTCAGTAAACAAAGCAATAACTGGAATGTGGGTCTGCCACTGGCGCAGGATAACCAGAGCGCCTGGGACAACATCAAAACCATCGCCAATAACCCGAATGCGACCGCTTATCCGGAGCATATCGAACTGGCCGGTGCAGTGTTCCAGGACTTCCTGAAAATCAGAAGCTCCAGCAAGTTGTTCCGCTTAACTTCTGGCCAGGATGTAATGGACCGGGTGGGTTTCCACAACATCGGTAAAAACCTGACGCAAGGCCTGATTGTGATGAGCATCGACGACGGTCTGGGTCTGACTGATTTAGACCCGATGTACGATGCTGTGGTGGTCGTGATTAACGGCACCAGCAGCGAAAAAATGCATAAAGTGCCAACAGCGCAAGGCTTTACCCTGCATGAAGTGCAGCAGGGTTCTGCCGACAGCCGTGTCGCTGATGCACGCTTTGAAGCGCAAGGCGCCGATGGCAGCTTTGTCGTGCCGGCTTATACCATGGCGGTTTTTGTGAAAAATCAAATGGGTGCCCAAGGCACTGGTTTGAAAGCGGATGCGACTATGGGTGCCCCCGATATCGCGCCATATGGCCTGACCAAAGTCTTTGTGCGTGGTGGCATGAACGGCTGGGGTGAAGTGGATGCCTTTGAATATGTCGGCGCTGGTCTGTATCAGGCCAAGGTCAACATTGGCAGCAGCGGCAGCCAGGAGTTCAAGATTGCCTCTGCTGACTGGTCAACAGTCGATTTTGGTGCCAAGAGCGGTGAGCAGGACGTGCAGTTTGGCGTCGCACAAACACTGCAGCGCCAGGGCGCGAACATGAAAGCCAACTTCAGCGCCGGCACTTATGTGTTCACGCTGAATGCCGCGGTGCCCACAGCACCGGTGCTGACAGTGGCTGAGTTTGTGCCTTATGGTGCCACCAAAGTGTTCCTGCGCGGCAGCATGAATGGCTGGGGCGAGTCGAGCCAGTTCGTCTACACCGGTGGCCTGTATCAGTTCAGCATTGCGCTGACCGCCGGCGACTATGAGTTTAAGTTCGCTTCCGCCGACTGGTCGACGGTGAACTACGGCGCCGGCAGCGATGGTCAGGCTGTGACTGTGGGTCAGAACAAAACCCTGGCACAGAGCAACGACAACCTGAAAATCAATATCGCGGAAGGCGGCACTTACCTCTTTACCGTTAATGCTGCCACGCCAACAGCGCCAGTGCTGAAGGTGGTCAAGCAATAACCGCGGTGTTTTAAAGCTGCTTGGCAGCCAGAAGAATCCAACGCCGGCTTTTGCCGGCGTTGTTGTTTGCAAAAATGGGGTCAGGTCTTGCTCCGTGCATCTGCAATGCACGGAGCAAGACCTGACCCCAATCTGAGCAACCGTGACTGATAGCTTGATTAATCAGTTAAAGCACTGAAGAATACGGCCATCCCTGAGGTTGTGGCTATTCAAGCCGCGATAGTATTAACAGAGTATGCCGATGATCCTTGCCCAAGCCCGTCACCTGCTCGCTGAGGTGCTGCATCCACTGAGTTACGAGCAGTTTTTTCAGGAAGTGGTCAGCCGCCGGCCATTGTTATTGCCGGCTGATACGGCGCTACCGGCGCGACATTTATTAGGGCCGGATCCTAAAGCGCTGCTGCTCAGTCACTTTGCACAATACGCCGCCACGCTGACCTGCCATATCCGTCAGATGCAGGCGCCACCGCCAAAACCCCGTGCCGTACCCGACGCCGCTGCGTTTGCGGCTTTACTGACCGAATATCATGCCAATGATTACACCGTGCGTTTTCCCGATGTCACCAACGTCACACCGGAACTGGCAGCGCTGAACCGTGCGCTGACGCTGCTGTTTGGCAATCCGGCCAGTACAGTTCTGTTCTGGAGCCTGACCGGTGCCGAAGCGCCGGTGCATGATGATGAAGTCGATGTCATTGCGATTCAGCTGGTTGGCACTAAACGCTGGTTTATCTCGGACGAGCCGCCGAAACTGCCGAATAAATGGAAAGCGCTCGGCGCCAGCGTGCCGCCGCTTGGCGCGCACAGTGTTTATGACGTCAAACCCGGGGATTTATTGTATCTGCCGCGTGGCTGCACGCACACGGTACAGTCGACCGGCGAATCGCTGCATATCTCGATTGGTTTTGTGCCTGTGACTATTCGCGAAGCCATCAGCAGTGCGCTGGACTATATGGCCGATTTTGAAAAACCGCTGCGCGCCAATCTGACCGGCCGGGCCGATGCGTTGTCACACGGCCAGTTGCTGGATGTTGCTGGCGCACAAATGCGCGCAGGGTTAGAGCGGTTGCTGCAGCTTTGCCAGCAGCCGGGTTTTGTCGAAGCGGCGCTGGCGCACCGTCAGGCCCGGATGTTGCTGGAACTGCCCAAATTACCCAAGCCCACCGCAGCCATGCCGCCGCTCAGCCGCGACAGTCTGGTGCAACACACGCCGCTGGCGATAGGGCAGGTTAATGTGCTGGCGCATATTCTCGATTTCCGTTTTCCCGGTGACCAGCTGCTGGTGCATCCGGCCGTTGCCGACAGCATGGAATTTATCCGCCAGACGCCGCAGTTTGCGGTCAAAGACATCCCAGGCCCGATTGGCGACGACGTGCGCTTAGTGCTGGTGGAAAAACTACTGCACAGCGGGTTTTTGCAGCTGGGCTGATTGCGGCGTTGGTGGTGCTTAAGCCGCCAATCAGCGCTTGCTCAAATAGCAGATTTGGCTTTTAGTTGGAGCCGTGAACAGATGTTGGGCAATAGCCATATGAGCGTGAATTCTTTTTGGTCTTTTACCAGCGTCGCCGGGAAAATCCTGCTGCTGGCGCTGGCGTATTTTGCCACCGGTCAACTGGCGATGCTGCTGGCGATCCCGCCCGGTTTTGTCAGCGCTGTTTTTCCGCCGGTCGGTGTGGCGCTGGCGGCGGTGTTGCTGTGGGGTTATACCCTGTTGCCTGGCGTGTTTCTGGGGTCATTGCTATTGAACCTCAGTCTGGCTGTGACCAGTTTTGAGGTCCTGAGCTGGCAGCATTTGCTGGTAGCCAGTGGGATCGCTCTGGGGACTTGTATTCAGTGCGCCTGCGCCTGTGTGCTGATCCGGCGTTTTGTTGGTTTTCCTAATCCGCTGACGGAAGATCGCAGCATTATGCGTTTGCTGCTGATTGGCGGCCCGCTGACGTGTCTGATCAGCGCCAGCGTTGGCACCGTTGTGTTGTATTCCCAGCAAATTATTACTCCAGGCCAGGCAATGTTTAGTTGGTGGAGCTGGTGGATTGGCGACAGCATCGGCGTGTTAATCGCCACCCCGCTGATGTTTATTGCCTTCGCCACGCCGCGTGAGACCTGGCGCCACCGCGTCGGCACTGTTGGCCTGCCGTTGCTACTGAGCTGTGTGGTGATGGTGGTGGTGTTTTTCCGCACCAGTGCCGACGAACAGAGCCGGCTACAGCAGCGTTTTCACGAACAAGCCAAACTGATGGTGCAGAGCATCAAAGCTGCCATTACTTTGCACACCACTGTGGTCGGGCCGACAGAGCGGTTGTTTGCTGCATCGGATAACGTGGGCGCTGAGGATTTTGCCATTTTTGTTGGCCCGCTGGTCAGTGAGTACCCAGGCATCCGTGCCATCAGCTGGAATGTCAGGGTCAGCGCAGCCGGGCGGCCGCAATTTGAAGCCGCCATGCAGGCCAACGGTCTGACCGGTTTTATGATCAGTGAACGTCATCCTGATCAGCGCCTGATCCCGGCAGCGGCAAGAGCTGATTATTATCCTGTGATGTTTATTGAACCCTTGGCGGAAAACCGCCGGGTCCTGGGCTATGACGTCGGCTCGGAAACTGTACGTCATGCGGCGATGCAGCGTGCACGCGACGCCGGCGCTGCCACTTTGACCGCGCCGCTGCAATTGGTACAGGATGATGCGCAAAAAACCGCGATGTTATTGTTTTATCCGGTGTACAACAGCAAACAGCCGCCTGTGAATGTTGCTGCCCGGCAGCAGGCTTTGCGCGGTTATGTGGTGGCGGTGTTACAGATAGCGGATGTGATTAGGGCTGCACTGAATGCCTATCCGCCGGACAGTTTTCAGCTGCAGGTGCTGGATGTCAGCACCGCGCCGGGGCAGCCGCTGTTCAGGACCTCAGGATTATTCGAACCAGCGGCAATACCAGCATCTGCTTTGCCGCTGGAATGGCAGGACGAGTTTGATGTCGGTGGACGCCGGTTCCGCATTGAGGTGCAGCCGAGCGAGCAGTTCCTGCGCAGTCAAAACACGCTGCAGCCCTGGGCCATTCTGGCTGGTGGTCTGGTGCTGTGCAGTTTGCTCGGCGGTTTCCTGCTGTCCGTCACAGGCCGGGCGCAACAGGTACGCCAGCAGGTGCGGCAGCGCACGCTGGAGCTGAGCGGCATTCTGGATAACGCCGCTGAGGCCATTTTGATTTTTGATTCGTCCGGCGCTATCGATCGGGCCAATGCCGCAGCCCAGCAGTTATTTGGCTACAGCGCCGCGCAATTCGCCACTTTGCACATAGGGGCTATTTTGCCCGGGTTGCAACATCATCACAGCGCATTACAAGCCTGGCAGGGCCGGCCGCAGGAGATTGCCGGTCTCAGTGCCACCCAGAGCCCGCTTGAGCTGGAAGTGAGCCTGAGTAACTATGTGCTGCCGGACCATACTTGGTATATCTGCCTGTTACACGACATCAGTGAACGCAAAAAAGTCGAGCGGTTAAAGCAGGAATTTGTCGCGACTGTCAGTCATGAACTGCGCACCCCGCTGACATCAATCAAAGGCGCGCTGCAGCTGCTCAGTGCCGGCGTATTGGGGCCGGTGCCTGCATCGGCAGCTGAAATGCTGGACCTGGCACGACAAAATGCCGACCGGCTGGCGGCGCTGGTGAATGACATTCTGGATATCGAAAAACTGGCGCTGGCCGGCACTACGCTGCCATTGCAGCCGCTGGACCTGCGCCAGCAGCTAAATCTGGCGTTACAACAAAATCAGGGCTATGCCGACAATTTCTCGGTCCGCCTGAGCCTGGATGACAGCCAGCTGCCGCAGACTATGATGGTGCTGGCGCATCAGCAACGTTTACAGCAAGTGCTGAGCAATCTCATCAGCAATGCGGTGAAGTTTTCCGCTGCCGGCAGCGTGGTGCATATCAGTGCTGAATGTAAAAACCAGCAGGCGCGGATTAAAGTCAGTGACCAGGGCCCCGGCATTGCGGAGGATTTTCGCCCGCGCATCTTCGAAAAGTTCGCCCAGGCCGACAGCTCGGATGCACGCCAGCGCGGCGGCACCGGCCTTGGCCTCAGCATCTGTAAAGAACTGATGAGCCGGATGCACGGCACTATCGGCTTTGACAGCGTGACAGGCAAAGGCAGCACTTTTTACATCACACTGCCATTGGCCGGGAGTTGAAAGGGGATTGCATTGTCATGCCAAAAACGTCTTCGACCAGCCATTTGACCAAATCCGAGAGCCATTGCATTTTTAGTAGTTGGTCATTCAGCCACGCCCAGATTTCCATTGACTCGCCTTTTGCTGCCATCACCAGGGCAGCATAGCATTGACATATGAAAAAACACATATATGATAATTCGCATATATCGTTGCTCGCTGTGCACTCTGCAGCGAAGCAGTTTGCGCAGCGCTAAATCGCATCCTGTCTGAGTCACCTGAGGTCTCACCCCATGCTTCCTGTTGAGTTCTTTAAATTATTAGCTGACGAAACCCGCTTGTCCTCGCTGTTGTTAATAGCTCAGGAAGGCGAGCTTTGTGTCTGTGAACTGACCTCCGCCCTGAATGAATCGCAACCAAAAATCTCCCGCCACCTGGCGATGCTCCGAAGCGCCAAAGTGCTGTTAGATCGCCGCCAGGGGCAATGGGTGTTTTACCGGCTCAATCCTGAGTTACCCGCCTGGGCCACTGAAACACTGGAAAAAACCCGCGTCCAGAACACCGGGTTATTAATGCCACTGATGCAGAATCTGTGTGCCATGGGTGAACGGCCAGAGCGCGCCAAAGCCTGTTGTTAGATATTTTTAGCCAGTCACACCCGGCTGGTGCAGTGGTCTTATGCATAGACGCTGGAACCGCTTGTCCGCTATTTCGGGGAGATTCGCAATGCAACAAACTAAAGTGCTTGTTCACGCCGGTTCTATTCCGCATCGCGATGCGATTGAGCAGTGGTTAAAAGCTTAAAACTGAGAAAATTTTCATGACCATTAAAGTAGGTATTAACGGCTTTGGCCGCATCGGTCGTTTGGCACTTCGTGCCGCCTTTGACTGGCCGGAATTTGAATTTGTCCGCATAAACGACCCTGCCGGTGATGCCGCGACTTTTGCCCACCTGCTGAATTTTGATTCGGTGCACGGTCGCTGGCAGCATGCAGCAACACATACCGATGACAGCATCATCATCAATGGTAAAACTATTGCGGTCAGTCACCACAAAGCCATCACTGACACCGACTGGTCTGGATGTGACATTGTGATTGAATGTTCTGGCAAAATGAAAAGCAAAGCGGTGCTGGAGGCTTATTTCGCCCAAGGCGTTAAGCGTGTAGTGGTCAGTGCGCCGGTGAAAGAAGCAGGTGTACTCAACGTGGTGATGGGCGTCAATCATCAGCTGTACAACAAGGACCAACACCGCATTGTCACTGCCGCCAGTTGCACCACCAACTGCTTAGCGCCTGTGGTCAAGGTTATCCATGGATCCTTAGGCATCAAACATGGTTCCATCACCACTATTCATGACTTAACCAATACCCAGTCAATTCTGGATACACCGCACAAAGACTTACGCCGCGCCCGCGCTTGTGGTGCCAGTTTAATTCCGACGACCACAGGTTCAGCAACAGCCATTACCGAGATTTTCCCGGAACTGAAAGGCCGCTTAAATGGCCATGCGGTGCGCGTGCCGCTCGCCAACGCATCTTTAACCGACTGCGTGTTTGAAGTGGAACGGGCCACCACGGCAGAGGAAGTGAATCAACTGCTGAAAGCCGCCGCCGATGGTGCGCTCAAGGGCATTTTGGGTTATGAAGAGCGTCCGCTGGTGTCCGTCGACTACAAAACCGACCCGCGCTCCAGTGTCATCGATGCGCTATCGACCATGGTGGTGAACGGCACGCAAGTCAAAATCTACGCCTGGTATGACAATGAATGGGGTTATGCGAATCGGACGGTGGAACTGGCCCGCATGGTCGGTCTGGCAGATCTCAGTTAATCACTCACCCTGCAACATTTCGCTTTAGACGCCAACAGCGGCCGCAGTGACCTGTCAGGTCTGAACTATGAGATATCACTGCGACCGTTTGTTAAAACAAAAATACGGATATAAAAGCCATGTCAGAGACGTGCAATAACAGTGGCCTGCGCCAATATCTGGTCGTGACCGGCAATTACTGGGCTTTTACCCTGACCGACGGTGCCCTGCGTATGCTCGTGGTGCTGCACTTTTACAGTCTCGGTTACAGTCCACTGGCGATTGCGTCATTGTTTTTGTTTTATGAGTTGTTCGGCGTCATCACCAATTTGGTTGGTGGTTGGCTCGGCGCGAGGATTGGCCTGAATAAAACGATGAATATCGGTTTGTTGCTGCAAGTACTGGCGCTTTCAATGCTGTTGGTGCCAGTCTCGATGCTGACTGTGGTTTGGGTAATGGCGGCGCAGGCCATGTCGGGCATCGCCAAAGATTTAAACAAAATGAGCGCCAAAAGCTCGCTCAAACTATTGTTGCCTGAAGATGCACAAGGTGCTTTGTACAAGTGGGTTGCGATTCTGACCGGCTCGAAAAATGCCCTCAAAGGCGTTGGTTTCTTTTTAGGGGGTTTGCTTCTGGCTCAATTGGGGTTTCAAGGCGCAGTGGCAAGTATGGCTGCTGTCCTTGCCGCGATTTGGCTGCTGAGTTTGTTTCTGCTGAAAAAGGATCTGGGTAAAAGTAAGTTCAAACCAAAATTCAAAGATTTGTTTTCCAAAAGCGCGGCCATTAATAAGCTTTCAGCCGCCCGGCTGTTTTTATTTGGTGCCCGTGATGTCTGGTTTGTTATCGCATTGCCGCTTTATCTGGCAACGGAATTTGCATGGTCGCAAACCCAAATTGGCAGCTTTTTAGCGCTTTGGGTCATTGGTTATGGTGCGGTGCAGGCATTCGCTCCAATGATCTCCGGTAAGAAGTCAGGCAAGGTTCCAGGTGCATCGGCTGCTGTTGGCTGGGCTGTCCCACTTTGTCTGATACCGCTGCTGATAAGTACAGGGATGCAATACAGTTCAGCACCGTTGTGGGTGCTGATTGCTGGCCTGATGGTGTTCGGTGCTGTGTTTGCAGTCAATTCATCTCTGCACAGTTATCTGATAGTCAGTCTCGCCGGCCGAGACGGAGTCGCACTGGATGTCGGTTTTTATTACATGGCAAATGCGATGGGCAGGCTTATCGGCACCGTGCTGTCAGGCTGGGTTTATCAAGCTTATGGCCTTGAAGCATGCCTGTGGGTATCGAGTGCATTTTTACTGCTGACGGTATTTATCAGCATCACATTGAAGAATGAACACGCCTGAGAATAGCTCTTTGTCTATCGCTGACGATTTGATCTGTTTCCAGATTAATGCCTCAAAAAATATGAGCATACTGGTTGACATGATTTCAGCACTGTCCGCTGTCACCTGACCGCTCGCTGCGTGCAGGCTACGCCAGAGTCAGGTTGAGAGCGTCGCTTATTGTATTGAGGTATTGGCTTTCAGACTCAGGATCAGGCTGTTATAAAGCTCGCCGTTGCTTTGAAAGTTGTAAAAACTGCCGGAGCCAAAGTGTAGCGGTTTACTGTGTTGCAGAAACTCGTTGAACAACTCGTCTTGTTGCTGCACCGGTGCTACCACCAGACAAAAATACTCGCCGCAATCAATCCGGCTGAGCGCTGACTGGCGGAAAGTTTGTACCTTGGTTTGCAGTAATTCGGTCAGTTGCCGTTCAGCGGCAAGGGATGCATCACTGCGCGCTTCTGCCCGCAAGGCCTTGGCAAAACTGTCAATACGGCCTGCGTCATTCAGCTGTTTCATGCCATTGAGTTTTAGCACCAGCTCCTCGCCGTCAAACTGGACAAAATCGGCCGGCTGCGGCACTGTTTTGGTGCTTACGAATCCTTCCGAAACACTGTCGCCGACCTTAGAATTCGGCGTTGTCGGCTGCGGCACCTTAGTTTGCGCTTCAGCTGCAGTGCGGGGTTGCTGTGAAGGATTACCGGCCGCCAACGCTACTGGTATTGCCGGCTTTTCTTCATTCACCTGCAGATAAATAAAGCTACAGGCACTGAGCAACAGCAGGCCGCCGAGCACACGAAATAAAATTTTTTCCACAGAAGTCCTTGTTGGGAATGGTACTGCAGACCGGCTGCTGCAGGCAAAGTTTATACAGTACCATAATGAAAGATTGACAAAAAATAAATAATGACAAGTTTTGTTTTCTTTCTTTTGCGGCGAAAAGTGCTTTGGCCATCACAGTGATTGACCAAAGTACTGCCAGCAGGTAAAACACCAGCAACTTAATTGATGCATTTTTCCGTATGAAGCAGTGCTGGCTGCCGCAGATCTGACGCAATTATTGCAGGCCTCTGCCGACCCGCTGCTGGTTGAAACGACTTGCCAGCCACGCTTTCAACGCCTGCAACAGCAGCTGGCGGCCACTAAGGCACCGGTGCCGTGCGACGCTGATTGACGCTGATAGTCGGCTGAGGTACAACCAGATTGATGAAACCAAACCATATCCAGATCGCGCTGTTGTGCGGCGGTTTGCTGCTAAACGCACAAGCCGCTGAGCACCTGAGTGATCACGAAGAGTTTTGCCTGCAGCAACCGGCCACACCCTGTGTCGAGTTGTTGCAGCAGGCGCTGGCGCAGACACCGCTGCATACTTTGTTGTGGTTTAAGCTGCAGTCGTACCGGCTGGATTATTTGTACGTCAATCATCAGTTCCGCCAGTTGCATGATGAAAGCAATCAGTTGCTGAAAATCGCTGATGCGCCCGTGGCCTTTCGTACTCAGCTGTATTTTTATCAGGCAAAAACGCTGATTGCCCGTGGCGACGAGGCGCAGGCAGCTTATTACACTGAACTGGCAAGCCGGCAACTTGAGGCGATTTATCAGGCGTTTGCCGACCCGATTCGGGTGCTGGAACTGGCCAATCTGCACGCCGTCGCCGGGCAATATGACAAAGCCTGGCAGTTGTTATTGCAGGCCGAGCAGCGTTTTGCCAAAAGCCGCGATCCGCTGTTTATTTTTGAACTGAATAGTAATAAAGCCTTGGTTCGTCATGCTTTGCAGCAGCTCGATGATGCCGCTTATTACCGCAAACTGGCACTGGATGCGATCCTGCAGACAGGCCGGAATCACGACATTATTGTTGCGCACGGTAATCTGGCGCGTACTTATCAGCTGCTTGGACAGTTGGGGTTGGCGGTAGATTATTACGAAAAATCATTGCCTTATATGCGGCCCGGCATCGACGATTTACAGCTGTCGATTCACCGGCTGCGCCTGAGCGAGCTTTATCTGGCACTGCAGGCCCCGGCCAAAGCAAGCAGTTATTTGCAGCAGGTCAATTTCGCGATTCTCAGCGACCATCACAAAACCATACACCGGCAGCTTAGCAGCGCACTTGCAGTAGATTAAAAGCCCGCGCTATGCCAAATAGTCGCGGCGGCGGCGGAATCTGTCCTGCGGCACTTTTTCCGGGCCGCACCAATAGGTTTCATCTGCCATCAACTGGCGTATGGCGGTACTGTTGTTGGCGACCCGCAACGGCTGCAGGCGTTCGCGGCTCGATGGCGTGTAGTCACCGCGATAACGTAAATCGACCACCAAATCCTGCACTTTGGCCGGCAGTGCTGCCCAATCAGTTGTGCCATAACGTTTGACCAAATCGGGTTTCTGACAGATGCGCAGCACGTCACTGACCATCTGTTGATAGGTCAGCGCAAACAACAGTTTTTGCTGGCCGGGACTGATTTCAAAGTTGCTCAGGTTGTTCTGTACGATAAATGCTTTGCCGGCAGCACCGCTTAAACCGGCAGCTTTGGCAAACTGCGCAGCAGCGGCGGTGCTGAGGCCACAGGCCAATAAATCGGTATGGATCATCGCCGGTGTTTTATCGCGCATATCGTAGCCGCGACCCAGCGTGACGCCGGAGCTGTCGGTCGGCACATGCGGATGTCGGCTGAAATAACGGCCGCGCTGTTCCATGCCTTCGGCATCAAAAGTCAGCTGGCCTGCTGCGACCTGAAAATCATCAGTGCCTGAGGTTTGCGCTGCGGCACTGGCCAATGGCGCTGGGCTAACTGGTGGCAACGGCGACGACAAGGCGATAAAGGCTTTGGCGGCATAACCTTCCTGATTGCCGGCACGCACCCGGTACCAGTCGCCGGCTTCGGCCAGCACCTGCACCGGCCGGTTTTTACTGAGCCGGGCCACAATAACACTCTGGCTGTCCGGGGTCTGACGCAGATTCAGCTGGCCAGATTGAATATTAATTGAGGCACTTTGGTTCATGGCAGGGCTCCGGTGATTCAGCTAAACAGCCAGACATTGGCAGGCAGCAGATGACGTTGCTGCAAGCCTGTTTTGCTGGATCCAAGCCTAGTGGAAAGCAGGCGAAGCGCCAGTTGGCGATGTGGTCTTGGTCCGTGCTCAGCAGCCCTAAGGTTATTCGATGCCCGAAATAGCTGGCCCGCAAGCATGGTAATGTTTCGGCACAGCGCAACTTCCGCTACCACAACTCTCTGCCGGCGGTGGTTATTTTGTGGTTGAGCTGCAGTCACCTGATCAAATCTGTGTACATGCAGCAGTTCGGGGTCAATCGGATGCTGCACTGGCACGCTGATTGAGTATGTCCGGCAAAAAAAGCCCGGGACAGAGACCGGGCGAATTGACTCACAGGAAAACGAAGGTCTGACGCCTGTGACATCCACCCGGCATCAGTCAATGTTCGCGCTAAGCCTAGGCCAGGTGTGGGCGAAGTGGTTTGCGGCAGATCAAGCCAATCGCTTTTCGTGCGGGCAATAAAAAGGGGACCGCAGTCCCCTGATTCTTCAGTGCTTGTTGCTGCTGCAGCGAGAGGCTGCCCAGCGCACGCGAACTTAGTTCACCGGTGCTTTCAGACCACGGCGGATCAGCAAGCCATCTGTGGTTGGCTCTTTGCCGCGGAAGGCTTTGTAAGCTTCCATCGGGTCTTTGGTATTACCGACCGACAGGATGTTTTTGCGGAAGTTGGCGCCGTTTTCCAGCTTCAGACCACCTTGTTGCTGGACAAAAGCAAAGGCGTCTGCCGCCAGAATTTCCGACCACATATAAGCGTAATAACCGGCTGAGTAACCGCCGCCCATTGAGTGGCTGAAGTACGTAGATTTGTAGCGTGGTGGCACTACAGCTAAATCCACGCCATGTTTTTTCAGCGCGTCGGCTTCAAATTTTTCCACGTCGTCAATTTTGGTGCCGGCCGGAATAGAGTGCCATTCCATGTCCACTAACGCCGCGGCCATATATTCCAGCGTGTCGAAACCCTGGTTGAAGCTGCGCGATTTCATGATTTTTGCCAGCAGTTCGGCCGGGATTGGCTCGCCGGTTTTATAGTGTTTGGCGTAGTTGCCAATCACGTCCGGGTGCGCAGCCCAGTCTTCCTGGAAGGTGGACGGGAATTCAACGAAGTCACGCGACACTGAAGTACCGGCTAAAGTCGGGTATTTCACTTTGGAGAAAATACCGTGTAAGCCGTGGCCCAGTTCGTGGAAAATAGTGGTGACGTTGTCATAGCTGACCAGTGTTGGTTCGCCGGCCGGGCCTTTTGGAATGTTCATCACGTTAACAACCACTGGCTTGTCGTTCAGCAATTCGCTTTGCTCGACAAAAGAGCTCATCCAGGCGCCGCCGCGTTTACCTTCGCGGGCAAAGTAATCGGCGTAGAAAATCGCGATACTGCTGCCATCGGCATCAAACACTTCGTACGCTTCGACGTCCGGGTGATAAACTGGCAGATCTGGCCGTTTTTTGAAGCTGATACCAAACAGTTTGTTCATGGTGTAGAACACGCCGTCGTGTAACACGCGGTTGAATTCGAAGTATGGTTTCACTTCGTTTTCGTCTAAATCGTATTTGGCTTTACGCACTTTCTCGGCGTAGAACTCCCAGTCCCATGGCTGCAGTTCGAAATTGCCACCGGTCTGTTTGATCATGTCCTGAATAGCAGCCGCTTCTTTTTTGGTGTTTTCCACCACAGTCGGCGCCATGCTGCCCAGCATGTCTAAAACCGCTTTTGGATTTTTCGCCATGCTTTGGTCCAGCGAGAAATGCGCGTGGGTGTCAAAGCCGAGTAATTTGGCGCGCTCGGCGCGGATTTGTGCTAAACGCGCAACCAGCGGCCGGTTATCAGTTTCGCCTTTGGTGCCACGGTAAGCGGACGCTTCCCAGATTTGCTGGCGCAGTTCGCGGTTTTCCAGCTGGGCTAACGCCGGCTGACGGGTGGTGTTGGTGATTTCAATCACATACTTGCCGTCCTGGCCTTTAGCTTTGGCGCCTTCAGCTGCGGCAGCGATTTCGGCTTCAGATAAACCAGCCAGCTTGGCTTTGTCATCAACAAAAATCGCGATGTCTTTGGTGATTTGCAGCAGGTTCTGGCTGAATTTAGTCGTCAGCTTCGAGCTTTCTTCGTTCAGGGCACGGATTTGGGTTTTCTGCTCGTCGTTCAGCAGGGCACCGGCGCGGACAAAGCGCTCATAAGTCACTTCGGTCAGACGCAGCGATTCCGGGTCTAGGTTCAGGCTGGCGCGGTTGTCGTACACAGCTTTGACGCGGGCGAACAGCGTTGGGTTCAGGTTAATGTTGTCGCTGTGCGCCGCCAGTTTTGGTGAAATTTCGGCCTGAATTTTCAGGATCTCAGCATTGCTGTTCGAGCCTGACAGGTTGAAGAAAATCCCGCTGGAACGGCCGAGTAAATCGCCGGTTTTTTCCATCGCCACAATGGTATTTTCAAAAGTTGCAGGTTCAGTGTTATTGGCGATAGCTTCGATTTCTTTGGCATGTTCTTCGATGCCTTGCAGCATGGCAGGCAGGAAATGATCAGTTTTGATTTTGTCGAATTCCGGCGCCTGATATTGCAGTGAGCTGCGCTTCAGTAACGGATTTTCGGCAGTGACGGTGGCTGGCGCTGCTTCAGTCTTGGCTGCTGCAGCTTCAGCCGGCGCTGCAGCTTGTTGCTCAGGCGCTGCCGGTTTATTGTCAGTACAGGCACCTAAGGCCAATACAGTGGCGACTGTGGTCGCAACAAGAGTTTTTTTCATCGTGGAGTCCTCTGGCACAGAAGTTTGACTATGGTTATCACTGGGAACGTTGGTTCGAGTATGCCAAACACTGTGACAATATCACGAATTTTTTGCAGCCAATGGCAGGCAAACTGCGCCGAATGGAGATAAACACAGGGTGAAACGGAAGAAATGGCTGCAATGTCTCAGGTTCGGTGCTCTGCTGGGCTGTTTTAGTCTGAGTTCTGCTATAGCGACAGCGGCAGAAACGGTGATGCATATTGGCACCTTGACGCAGGTGTCGCCGCAGCATCCGCTGGTGTTAAAAGTACAACAGGCCTATCAGAACATTGGATTGCAGATGCAGCTGGAGACCATGCCGCTGGAAAGATTGCGCCTCGAAGCGGCCCGCGGCTTGTTGCTGGATGGCAATCTGGCGGCTGCCGCAAGTTTGCAGCAAGTGATCCCACAGCTCATTCGTATTCCGGTTCAGCTCTATCAGCTGGAGTTAACGGCATTTGTCCGTGATCCGCAGCTGAAGCCAGCGCAATGGGCGGATTTGCAGCCGCTACGGGTAACTTACACGGCTGGTATGTTGTCCGTCGAAGCGCGCTTAAAGCAGCATCAGGTCAAAGCGCTGACCGCAGCCTTGAGCCTGGAGCAGGCGCTGCAATACGTGGCAAAAGGCCGTGCCGATGTGGCGGTTTTACCAAAAGCCGAAGCAGAATATGTGCTGCGGCAGTTACCCGGGCAGCAGCTGCGGGCGGTGTTGCCGGCACTGGAACTATTGCCGATGTATCACTACATTCATCAGAAGCATCAGGCGCTGGTTGGGCCGCTGACCACGCAATTACAACAAATCATGGCACCGGTCGAGACGCCCGGAGCGCAATAAGCGGAGCTTTGTATGTATAGCATGACCGAAGTTGAACTGACTGATCCGGCACTGTTGGCATTGTTTGCCAAACTGGCTGATGCGTTAGGCCATTCGCAGGACGAAGAACCGGAAAAACTCAGCTTTGAGGACGCCGGGTTGCTGCTGGCTGTAGTGGCCTGGCATGACGGTCATGCGGTTGGTTGTGGTTTGTTGCGGCGCGAAGACGACAACCGCGCCGAAATCAAACGGATGTATTCCAGTGCGCCGGGTGTTGGTTCGGCCGTGTTACACTATCTGGAACAAAAAGCGCGTAGTCAGGGTTTCAGCTCGGTGCTGGCCACTGCCCGTATCATCAACAGTAAAGCGCTGAACTTTTATCTGCATAAAGGTTTTAAAAAATGTCCCTCTTATGGCAAGTATCGCTACAGCTCACAAACCTTCAGTATGGAAAAACCTCTGAATTAACCGCAGCAGCAGGGGCGGTACTTTGAAATCACCGGTCGTCCTGCCGAAAGCGTTGTGGCTGAGCGGTCTGGTGTTATTGGCCGTCGTGACCTTGTGTCTGTATCTGATGTTTGGCAGCGGCCGTGATGATCTGGCGCCGCAGCCGGTACAGGTCTGGTTGTTACAGGACGCTGCAGTGCAAAGCCCGCAACAGGCCCGGCAAATCCCGCCAGAACGCTGGCAATTATTAGCAGATCCGGGTCGACCGCTGGGCTATGGCCTCGGCACGCTTTGGTTCCGGCTGGTGCTGGAGCCGCGGTATGACTATGTGTTATCACTCGATGCACCTTTTCTCGATGCAGTGGATTTTTATCTGCTGACACCAGACGATCAGCTGCGCCTGCAGATGCAAAGTGGCGACCAGCGGCCTTTTGCCAACCGGCTGATCCCGGTCAGCAGTCTGATGTTCCCGGTTGAGGCCAGCTGGCAGCGCGATAAAGCCGAGCTGCTGGTGCGGCTGAACAACGTCGGCCAAAGCGTGTTGCCGCTGCGTTATGTGGCGAAAGAAGCTGCTTTGCAACAGGCAGCGCGCCAGCAGATGTTGCATAGTTTTTTCCTCGGCATTTTATTGTTCGCCGCCTTGCTTGCGGTGTTGCTGGCAACTGTGACCCGTCAGCACAGCCTGCACCTGTTCAGTGGCCTGCTGCTGTGTATCACAGCAGTGCAGGCTGAACTGAATGGTTTGCCGTTTCAGTGGTTATGGCCAGAGAAACCGGGCTGGAACCGGTTGACCGAATGGTGTCTGCCGCTTGCCGTGTTCACCTGCAGTGGTTTTGTCCGCAGTTATTTCCAGCTGAAAACCGGCTGGTTAGCGCGTTTATTTGGCCTGCTGATGGCATCGGCCGTGTTGTTGTTCGCGGCCACACAAATCAGCGCTTTGTTGCAGTCCTACACCTGGCAGAGCCAGCTGAAACAGCTGGCGGTTTATCTGATGCAGCTGTGTGTGCTGGTCACTTTAATCACAGGCCTGTGGATGCTGAAAATACAGCGGCGCAAAGCGGTGTTGTTTTTGTTGCCGATGTCAGTGCTGATGCTAAGCGTTGTGCTGGCGGCGCTGCGGGCTTTGGGTTTTATCGCTGAATCAGCGTTGACGCGCTCGGCGTTGGAGCTGGGTACGACGCTCGCCGCCGTACTGATGACCAGCAGTCTGGTGCTTGGCATTTACCTGGAAAAAGCCTGGCAGGCGCAGGTGCAACAAGCCTTGCTGGAGCGCAACGAGCAGCTGAGTAAGTTACAGCAGCTGGAGCTGAACCGCTCGAAAATAGCGCCTTTTTATGGTCTGGGGTCGAGGCTGGCGCTGGTTGAACTGCTGAACCATGAGCTGCAGCAAAACCGATCACGTTACCGATTGTTATTGCTCGAATTTAAGCAATACAGCCGGATTGAAGCAGTGTTAGGCCGGCGGCAGGCGACGGCGATTTTGAACGCTTATGTCGACTCTTTGCTGGTGTTATGCCAGCGTCACGGCACAGCAGTCGTCAGTCTTGGCGCTGAACGGCATCAGACCTTGTATTCGCTGGCGATCGATCGTTTTGCGTTGCTGGTCCAGCACACTGATTTTGTGCCGGTGCTGACGGGTATCCGCAAACTGCTGCATCAGAAATTCACCGTCGACGGTTTTACGCCGGACTTCAAACCGCATTACGCCTCAGTCACCGTCAGCAGCGAATTTGGTCAGGACGCAGAAGAGTTGATTGCGCATGCGGCGCTGGCGCTCAGTTTTGTGCAAAAGACCGCCGGCCACCTCGGCTATCAACATCAGCTGGGTGCCGACAGCCGGCAGCGGCTGGCGTTGCTGGCCGGGCTGGCGCATGCCTGTAGTGCCGGCGAATTCAGTTTGTTGTTTCAGCCTTTGTTGCAGGTGAGCACGCAGCAGCCGTTTGGTGCCGAGGCCTTTATCCGCTGGCAAAATCCGCAATTTGGCCCGGTATCGCCTGCAGTGTTTATTCCGCTGGCGGAAGAAGCGGGGCTGATGAGTAGCATCACCGCCTGGGTCTATAAAGAAGTGCGTAAAGTGCAGAATCAGTGGCTGGAGCAACGCATTATATTGCCCATTTCGATGAACCTGTCGGCGCAGGATTTAGAAAATCCGGCGTTGATCAGCAGCATCCTGCAGCATGAACAAAAATATCCGCCGGCGCAGCGGGTGAAGTTTGAACTGGCAGAAAGCGCTTTGGCACCGGATTCGCCGGCGGTGCATAAGTCGCTGCAGTTGCTGAAACAGGCTGGCAGCATTCTGGTGATGGACGATTTTGGTGCTGGTCAGTCGATGCTGACCAAACTTGGTAATTTACCGGTCAGCGAACTGAAAATTGATATGGCACTGCTGACCATGCTGGATACTCACCGCGAACAATTGCTGGCCGGCGCTATTAAGCTTGGCAAAGCGCTGGAGATGACGGTGATTTGTGAAGGCGTCGAGCAGCAACGGCAGCTGGATTTCCTGACCTTAAACGGCATTGATGCGGTACAGGGCTATCTGATTGCTCGGCCAATGCCAGCGGCTGACGTGCCGCGCTGGCTGGCGAGACAGCAGCAGGCGTCGCGAAGCACCACAATCAGTGAGCCACAGCAAGCCTGATCCAGCCGACTTCAACAGGCGGACGAATCCGCACCAGCCCTTGAGATGCGCGCCGTGCTACCCCATTATATGTTTATCTCCGGCCCGGCATTCGGGCGCTTCGACTTTGCAGGTTCGTTATGAGCAATATCCTTTTAGAATTTACCGGTTTACCTCCTTTTAGTCAGATCACGCCCGATGCGGTCAAACCGGCGGTTGAGCAAGCCTTAGAGCGCTGCCGCACTGCAGTGGAGCAGGCGGTGGCCACCCGGCCGGTCAGCTGGCAGAGCTTGTGTGCCACTGAAGAAAGTGCCGACCACTTAAGCCGGCTCTGGTCGCCGGTGTCGCATTTAAATTCGGTATTGTCGTCACCAGAACTGCGTGAAGCCTATGAAAGTTGCCTGCCGCTTTTATCCGATTACAGCACCTGGGTTGGCCAGCATGAAGGCTTGTATCAGGCTTATCAGGAACTGGCACAAAGTGCCGAATACGCCACGCTGACGCCGGCGCAGCAAAAAGTGATTCAGAACGCGCTGCGTGATTTTAAATTATCCGGCATCGGCCTGCCGGAGGCGAAAAAACAACGTTACGGCGAAATTCAAAGCCGCAGTTCAGATTTGGCGTCCACTTTCTCCAATCATTGCCTGGATGCCACTCAGGCCTGGTTTAAGCAGGTCACTGACGTTTCCGAATTAACCGGCTTGCCGGAAGATGCCTTGTTGGCGGCGCAGGAAGCGGCACAGGCGCGTGAAGTGGAAGGTTATGTGTTTACGCTGGAATTCCCTAGCTATATCGCGGTGATGACTTATGCCGACAACGCGGCGCTGCGGCAGGAAATGTACAGCGCTTATTGCACCCGAGCTTCGGATCAGGGCCCGACCGCTGGTCAGTTTGACAACACGCCACTGATTGAAGAAACGCTGGCGCTGCGGCATGAACTGGCGCAATTGCTTGATTTTAACAATGCAGCAGAAGAATCGCTCGCCACTAAAATGGCGGAAAACCCGCAACAAGTGCTGGATTTCCTCGAAGATTTGGCCCGCCGGGCCAAACCGCAGGCGCAGCAGGATTTAGCCGAACTGACGGCTTTTGCCAAAGCCGAATATGGCGTCGGTCAGCTCAACGCCTGGGATGTGACCTATTACGCCGAAAAACTGAAAATGGCGAAATATGCCATCAATGACGAACTGCTGCGGCCGTATTTCCCGCAGCCCAAAGTGCTGGCTGGTTTATTCACAGTGCTGAACAAACTCTTTGGCGTGACAGTCACCGAGCGCGCTGGTGTCGATGTCTGGCATCCGGATGTGCAGTTCTTTGATATTCATGATGAAACCGGTGCTTTGCGCGGTAGTTTTTACCTCGATTTATACGCGCGGGCGAAAAAACGCGGTGGTGCCTGGATGGACGACTGCCAGGGCCGCCGCCATCGCGCCGACGGCAGCCTGCAGCATCCGGTGGCGTACCTGACCTGTAATTTCAACAAACCGGTCGGTGGCAAGCCGGCGCTGTTTACCCATGACGAAGTGGTGACCTTGTTCCATGAGTTTGGCCATGGTTTGCATCATATGCTGACGCAGGTCGACGCCAGTGCTGTTGCCGGCATCAACGGTGTGCCCTGGGACGCGGTCGAGTTACCGAGTCAGTTTATGGAAAACTGGTGCTGGTCGCCGGAGGCCTTAGCCATTATTTCCGGTCATTATGAATCCGGCGAACCGCTGCCACAGGCGCTGCTGGATAAAATGCTGGCGGCAAAGAATTTCCAGAGCGCGATGTTTTTAGTCCGTCAGCTCGAATTTGCCCTGTTTGATTTCCGCTTACACGCCGAATATAACCCGGCACAAGGCGGCCGTGTGCAGCAGCTGCTGGACGATGTGCGCAGCCAGGTGTCGGTGATAGTGCCGCCGCGTTTTAACCGCTTCCAGCATAGCTTCAGCCATATTTTTGCCGGCGGTTACGGCGCAGGTTATTACAGTTATCTGTGGGCGGAAGTGTTGTCCGCCGATGCGTTCAGCCGCTTTGAAGAAGAAGGCATTTTTAACGCAGCGACCGGCCGTGATTTCCTGCATTGCATTCTGGAACGTGGCGGCAGTGCCGAACCGATGGAACTGTTTAAAGCCTTCCGGGGCCGTGAACCGTCTAATGCCGCGCTGTTACGCCATATGGGTATTGCAGCATGACGTCGCGCCCAACGCTGTGTGCGGCAGTCTGGCTGAGCAGCGCTCTGCTGCTCGCTGGCTGTGGGCCAACTACAGCCCCCAACACCGTGGTGCCCCCAACCTCTGAGAAACCAACCTCTGAGAAACCAACCTCTGAGAGCAAAGTTGCTGAGGAGCTTGCTATGTCGCATGACAATATCCAGGCCGCGCCGACATCAGGCCTGCAGTCCGTTTCTGCCGCAGCCACCAGTCTGGCGGGGGAAAGTGCTGCATTACTTGCTGAAATTAAAGCCATGGTTGGCACTGCAGCGGCGACCGAGCCGGCACAATGTAAAAAAGTAGGCTTTGGCCATAAACCCTGCGGCGGTCCGGCGTCTTATCTGATTTATTCCACACAAGGGCTGGATGAACCCCTGTTACTGCAAAAAGTGTCGCGTTATAACCAACTTGTGCAGGCCGAGCAGCAACGGCTGGGGCTGGTGTCAGACTGCGCTGTGGTGCCGGAGCCAGGCGTGTCCTTGGTGGGTGGTTTTTGTGTGGCCAGCGGCACTGGCGATGCCATCTGAAGCACAGCCGATGCTGAATCAAAGCAGGACAGAAGCGGGATAACAGTCTGATGGTCGAACAATTTAACAGTATTTATCAACGCGCTGCCGAGCGTAAAGGCGGTACTGCGGCGCTGGAGGCCTTATTAGGGCAGCCGCTCAGTCCCGCGCAATTACAGCGTTACAGCAATGCCGACTGGCTCAGTGCCTTTAGCAAAAAAGTATTCCAGAGTGGTTTTGTCTGGCGCGTCGTGGAGCAAAAATGGCCAGGTTTTCGCGAAGTATTTTTTGACTTTGCGCCGGAAAAAATCCTGCTGTTGTCCGACGAAATGCTGGCAGAAAAAGCCGCAGATCCGCGCATTATCCGTAACGCCGGCAAAGTGCTCAGTATTCAGGCCAATGCGCTGATGATCCATGAACTGGAGCAGGAGCACGGCTCTTTTACCGAGTTGATCGCGCAGTGGCCGGGTGAACGCATCATTGAGTTATGGGCGCTGCTGAAAAAACGCGGCGCCCGGCTTGGCGGCAATACCGGCGCTTACAGCCTGCGGGCCATGGGCAAAGATACTTTTTTACTCAGTCAGGATGTGGAAGCTTATCTGCGCGCTTATCAGGTCATCGACGGTGGGCTCAGTAGCCAGAGCAGCCTGAAAAAAATTCAGGCGCAGTTTAACGACTGGCAGCAACAATCCGGCCGGCCTTTGCAGCAAATCAGTCAGATCGTATCGATGAGTGTTGGCGACAACCGCGTCGGTTTTAGCCGGGCGCAGGCGGACTGATGCAGACCCAGACGACATTATTCCGCGCCGGGCTGGCCGGCCCGCTGCAGGCAGAACTTGAGGCCTTGTTGGCACCTTTTGCGCTGGTGGGATCTGACGTACCGCAGGGCTGGTATCTGACTTTGCAGGATGGTGCTTTGGTGCTGCGCAATGCCGAATTGCCAAAACAAGGTGACATTCTTGTTGATTTTGCCAGCGGCGCTGCGACTTACCGGCGCAAATTCGGCGGTGGTAAAGGCGAGGGCATTGCCAAAGCGGTCGGGCTTGGTAAAAAGCCGCAGCTGCGGGTGATTGATGCGACGGCCGGCCTTGGCCGCGACGCTTTTGTGCTGGCGAGTTTAGGCGCACACGTCACGCTGGTGGAACGTAATCCTGCCGTGGCGGCGTTATTGGCGGATGGCCTGCGCCGGGCGGCGCTGGACGCACAAACGGCCGACTGGTTGCCGACACGGATGCAGTTGGTGCATTTGAGCGCGTTACAGGCCCTTAGCACCTTACCGCAGGCCGATGTGGTGTTTCTCGACCCGATGTTCCCGCCACGGGAGAAATCGGCACTGGTGAAAAAAGAAATGCGCGCTTTTCATGACGTGGTAGGCGCCGACGACGATGCCGATGCTTTACTGGCGCCGGCGCTGGCACTGGCGACGCACCGGGTGGTGGTCAAAAGACCGGGTTATGCCGGGTATCTCGCCGGGCAAAAACCGACCATGAGTATTGAAGGCAAAAACAACAGATTTGATGTGTATGTCAACGCCGGTTTTTAGGGCGTGTTGATATTTGGGAGTAGAGATGAGTGACAATCGGATAACCGTTGGTCAGGCCTTACCGGCCGCCAACTTTCAGCGCCTGACCGACAATGGTCTGGTGACTTTAACCACGGCGCAGCTGTTTGCCGGTGAAACTGTCGTGTTATTTGCACTGCCGGGCGCATTTACGCCCACCTGCAGTGCGGCACATTTGCCCGGTTTTATCGCGCTGGCCGAACAGTTTTTTCAGGCCGGTGTCGACCGGATCCTCTGTACTGCAGTTAATGATGCGTACGTGCTGGACGCCTGGGGTAAACAACAACAGGCCGGTGATGTGCAGTTTATCGCTGACGGCGCCGGTGCATTTGCCAGCGCTATTGGCATGGCGACTGACAGCGGTGATTTTGGTGGCATCCGTTCGCTGCGTTATAGCATGCTGGTCGTCGACGGTGTGGTTCAGCTGCTTAATTTGGATGCGCCCAAGACTTTTGAAGTCAGCAGTGCTGAAGTGTTATTAGAGCAAATCCACCAACGCACAAACTAGCTTTTTAACGGGATTTGCCGCTATTCAGCCGGGGATCCCAATCTCTTTTACGTCGGCGCCCGCTATGGCTATACTCGGAGTTTTGACAGCTCCAGTCGGGGAAATATTCAGTGCCGTTGTTACCCGCCATGCCCGCTTTATCCTGGTTTAACCAACACCGGTTGCTGACCATGACTCTGGTCTGTGCCTGTCATCTGGCGCTGAGCTGGCTGGGCCTGCAGGTGCCGTTTTTTAATGAACATATCAGTCTGATTTGGCCTGCCAGCGGTTTTACCATCGCGGTAATTTGGCGGCTGGGTTACATCTACAGCATCGCTATTGCCGCGAGCGTCATTATTCTCACGCTATTTCAGGGCTTGCCGCTGGCCAGCTGCATTGCGCTGGGTCTTGGTAATGCCTTGGGCCCCGCGCTTGCTGTACGTTGTTTTGCCGCGAAAAAACTGCGTTATCAGCTGGATAATGCGCGCGACCTGATTTGGTTTTTGTTGTTTTCGATTGGCGTGGGCACACTCATCACCTCAATGAATGGTGCCAGCCAGCTGTGGATCAGCGGTTATGTCAGCGATTCGTTGTGGTTCTCCACTATGCTGGCTTGGTGGTTTGGTGACAGCTTCGGCATTCTGGTATTTGGTATTCCGTTGCTGTGTTTCCAGCGCAGTCAGTGGCAGTTGGTATCTGGCTGGCGGTTCTGGACCGTGCTGGGCTGTTCGGTGCTGAGCGCCTTATTAGTGTTTTGGTTACCGGATGTTGCCGACTGGTCGCCAACTTTGTTGTTTGTGCCGCTGCTGATGTTGTTATGGACAGTGCTGCGGCAAGGCCTGTGGGCTGCGTCGGTCAATGTGGCTGTGATCACCAGCCTTGCGGTGATTGGCACTATTCAGAACCGGGGAATATTTGCTGATCCCGAGCCGTTGCAAGCCTTGTTCAGCATCAGCAGTTATATCCTGGTGATGAGCCTGTTCAGCTATTTGCTGGCGTTTTTGCGGCAATCCGGTGCCCGCACCCGTGACCATATCAACAGTGCATTAGAAGGTTCTGGCCTTGGTATCTGGCAGCTGGATTTGCAGCAGGATAAGGTACAGTTTTTTGGTCAGGCTGAAATGATGCTGGGGTATCAGAGCGCCGAACTCGGCAAAAATTTCGCCAGCTGGACCGACTTATTGCACCCCGATGATGTGCAGGCTGCGCACATTGCGCTGGTGCGGCATTTAAAAGGCCAAGACCCGCTGTATCAGGTTGAATTCCGCTTAAAACACAAGCAGGGACACTGGGTTTGGGTGCTCAGTCAGGGGCGGGTGATCGAACGTGATGCACAGGGCCGTGCCAGCCGGATGGTCGGCAGCAATGCCGATATCAGCGCGTTGAAACAGGCCGATTTAGCGGTCAGTCAGCTGAAAGATTTTTATGCCACAGTGCTGAGTAAAGTGGTCACTGGTGTTTGGGTCGGCAATGCGCGCCATCAGATGATTTACCTCAATCTGGGGCTGAGCCGGTTGATGTCGATGACCGAACCAGAGCTGCTGGGAAAAAATATACTGACCGATTTTCCGGAGCATACGTTGCAGCATTTCCGGCCGTTTTATTATCGCGCCATGCATGGCCTGACGCCGGTACGGTATGAGGTTTTACCGGTGCAGACGCCGGGCGGCCGGCAACTGTTTTTAAGTGGCTGGCTGGTGCCATTACTGAAAGATGGCCGCTTTGACGGCATGATTGGTACTGTTGATGATATGACCCAGCATCGCCAGTATGAACAACAAATTCTGCAACTGGCCTTTGTTGACCAGCTGACCGGCCTGCCAAACCGGGCTGCTTTGCAGGACAAAGCCCGCGAAATGCTGGCCGGCGCTTTGCAGCAACAGCAACAGCTGGCGGTTTATCATATCGATTTGGACCACTTCCAGCATATCAACGACTCGATGGGGCACGACACCGGCGATGCCTTGCTGAAACAAGTCGCTGATCGGCTGAACATGCTGGCAACGGCGCAGGACTTGCTGGGCCGGCCGGGTGGTGATGAATTTATTCTGATAAGACCCAGTCGCACCGAACATGATGTGCTGCAAACGGCGCATCAGCTGATTTTATTGATGGCCGAAGCCTTTGCCGTTGACGAACGCATGTTGCAGGTCAGCCCCAGTATCGGTATTGCGCTGTTTCCGCAGCATGGCCTCAGTTTTGCCGAGCTGCAGCGCATGGCCGATATTGCCTTGTATGCCGCCAAAGCCTCAGGTCGCAACAGATACAGTTTGTATAACCCACAGATGTCCGAGTCGCTGCATGACCGACTGCAGCTGGAACATGGCATGCGCAGTGGCTTATATGCCGGCCAGTTCAGCCTGCATTATCAGCCGGTGCAGTCACTGGCTGACGAGCAAATCATCAGTGTGGAAGCCTTGCTGCGCTGGCAACATCCACAGCTCGGTTTTGTCAGCCCGGCGCGGTTTATACCGCTGGCTGAACATTCTGGTTTTATCGTGGAACTGGGCGAATGGGTGTTACAGCAGGCGTTAAAACAACTGGCGCGCTGGCGTCAGCAAGGGCTGGATTTGCGCGTTGCGGTGAATATCTCCACAGTCCAGCTGCGCCATCCGGATTTTATGCGTCAGCTGCAGCAGGCTTTGACGCAGTATGGTGTACCGCCGGCCCAGCTCGAACTGGAGCTGACCGAATCTGTGCTGGCCGATCAGGTGGAACAAAGCCGGCTGTTGCTGCAACAGATCCGCAGCCTGGGTGTCACACTGGCGCTGGATGATTTTGGCACCGGCTACTCCAGTCTGGCTTATTTAAAAAGTTTCCCGCTGGATAAACTGAAAATCGACCGCTCTTTTGTGCGGGATTTGCTGACCGACCCGGATGACCGCGCCATCGTGCATTCGGTGGTGGTACTTGGCCACAGTCTGGGGCTGCGTGTTGTTGCCGAAGGCGTGGAGCTGGCCGGTCAGCTGCATCAGCTGCGCCAGCTCGATGTTGATGATGTTCAGGGTTATTTATTGAGTAAACCGCTGCCGGCCGAAGATCTGGAAAACTGGCTGCGGCGGGCACATAGCCTCGGGTTGCCGCAGACCCAGCCTAATCCGCAGTGAAGACTGCCGGTAAGGATGACAATGCCCAAGGTATAGTTATGTAAAGCTGCTGCTGCGCCGGGCACCCTTTTCATTAAAATAAGTCATAGCAGGCAGTTTTCTGCGAAATTGGGTGAATATGTGGCGCAATTACTGTTAATCGATGATGACAAAGAACTGACAACGATGCTGGCGACTTACCTGCAGCGGGAAGGTTTTCAGGTCGAGGTGGTGAATGACGGTCTGACCGGCCTGCAACAGGCGCTGGCACAACAATACGACTTGCTGGTGCTGGATGTGATGATGCCGCAACTGGACGGTATTTCTTTACTGAAACGCTTACGTCAGGTCAGCGGCAAACCGGTGCTGATGCTGACAGCGCGCGGCGATGATATCGACCGGGTGGTCGGGCTGGAACTTGGCGCCGACGACTATGTACCCAAACCTTGTCTGCCGCGCGAGCTGGTCGCCCGCATCCGCGCTATCCTGCGCCGGGTGCAGCTGCAGCAGCAGCCGGATTTGCAGCTGCATGAAGGCCCGTTGTTACTGACGCCGGCCAATCGCAGTGCGTCAGTGTATGGCCGGGCGCTGGAACTGACCGGCGCCGAATTCAGTCTGCTGTGGTTATTGGTCAGCCAGGCCGGCCGCATTGTCAGTAAAGCGGATTTGTCGGCGCAAGGTCTTGGCAAAACGCTGTCACAATATGATCGCAGCATCGATGTACATATCTCCAACATCCGCGCCAAACTCGGGTCGCGGCCTGATCAACAACCCTGGATTGAAGCCGTACGCGGCAAAGGTTACCAGTGGCTCAAATACAGTGCTTAAGTACGGTGTATAAGGTGTAACCCCGATGGGACAGTTGTTCTGGAAATTCCTGCTGGCGTTCTGGCTGGCACTGGTGCTGGCTTTTGGTGCTGTGTTTACGCTGAATCAGCTCAGTCAGTCGCCGGAGCAAAACCGGGCGCAGCTGAGTCCGCAAGGCCGGTTTTTTCTGCAAAATGCCCAGCAGCTGATTGATGCCGGCGGGGTGCCGTTATTGCGCACTTTAGTGCAAAACTGGCAGGCCGACCCGATGGCGCGTGAGCAATTACTGATGCTGGACGCGACCGGCGCAGATATACTGGGGCGCGAAGTGCCGGCCGACCTCGGGCAAAATCCGCGGACCAAACATCTGGTGGTGCATACCGCGGGTCAACCGTTACAGCTGGTGCTGGTGAATAAAGACAATTTCTGGCAACAGCGCGCTTTTGCCATGCGGGAACGCCTGAGCCCGCGTGATACCGGACCGCGTGAGCGTGGTTTACCGCCGTCGTTACCACCGTTCTGGTTTCATCCGTTATTTCTGCTGATGGCGGTGATTGTCACCAGCATCGCGGCGAGTCTCGGCCTCGCCTGGTATTTTGCCGCACCGGTGCGGCAGTTAAAAACAGCACTCAGTGAATTGCCACAACGGCAATGGCAGACTCAGCTCAGCAGCGAAATGACCGGCCGGCGCGATGAATTTGGCGCGTTGGCCCGCAGTTTTAATCAGATGGCGCAGCAGGTTTATCAGGCCATCGTCTCGCAGCGCCGGCTGCTGCATGATGTGTCGCATGAACTGCGCTCACCGCTGGCGCGCCTGCAGTTGCTGATAGGTCTGGTGCGGCAGCATCCGGCGGATTTGGACAACGCGCTGGATAAAGTCGAAGCGGAAGCGGCGCGGCTCGATCAGCTGGTCGGTGAGATCCTGACCTTTTCGCGTTTAGAAAGCGGCGAAGTCCAGCCGCGGCTTGAATTGGTGCCGGTGCATGAACTGCTGGATTCGATTTGTGCCGATGCCATGCTCGAGGCCGAGAGCCGGCAGCAACAGCTGGAACTGGTGCAGAACCCGGTGGCCATAGTGCAGGCCGACGCCGAATTGTTGTACCGGGCGTTGGAAAATGTGGTGCGCAACGCCATCAAATACGCCGGCAGCGGCGCTTTTGTCCGGGTTGAAAGCCTGTGGATTGACGGCGAATTGCTGGTGCAGATCAGCGATAACGGCCCAGGTGTGGCGCCGGAATTATTACCGCTGTTGTTTAACCCATTCTTTCGCGCCGACAAATCCAATGATGGTGTCGGGCTTGGGCTCAGTATCGCCTTACGCGCGGTTCATACTTGCGGCGGCCGGATCCGGGCAGAAAATTTATGGCAGGCAGATGGTTGCACACCGGCGGGGTTATTAGTCGAAATCCGTTTACCTGGCCAGTCAGCGGGCTGAGCAGCCGGGTTGCTCTGAGTGGACGTAGCAACAACTTATGTAAATGCGATGTTTGATTGTTACTGTATATTTTTGAATTATGGATTTTTTTTCTGCAGTCGCAGCGGGAACCACGGAAATAGCGGTGTTCTGACTTGCCAATCGCGTGAAAGGGCCAATACTTTGCACAAAGCATTGTTTTGAATGCTTCGGTTTGATCCCTGAATGGATGTTGACAAGAGGTTGTTATGCAAAAGAAATTTTTGACCGCCGCAGTCGTTTTATCTGTCGCTGCTTTTACCGCACCACTGACTCAGGCGCAGGAGCAATGGGGTGTATCGTTGTGTGAATATACCAAAGCCGACGACAAAAACCGCATTCGCAAACTGTTGTCAGACAACAAACTGAACTTGCGGAAAATTTATGATGCCGTGCAATGTAATAAAGAGTCGCTGATCAAATTTGCCATGCGCAGCGATGCTTACGAAGTGGGTTCATTCTTTGTGAAACAGATGCCAGCCAAGTCCTTACAGGCGGAAGATCTGGAAAACTGGGCCAATGCCAATGGCATGGGTCAGTCCCCACTGATTAACGATATCAAAGCGCGGATCGGTGCGGACTAAACCACTACATCGCTATTTGCAACAACAACGCCGGCTTGTGCCGGCGTTGTTGTTTCTGCAGCGATTTAAACTGCGGATTCAGGCTTGTTTATCTGACAGAGCGTGCGGCGCGGTTTTCGCAGTTCGTGCCTTTTACCTGCCATCTTTGATGCGAATCAAGGTTTAAACCCTGAGTCCGCCACAGAATAGCCATGCGGTCTGCAGCGTCTTTTCAGGCATACCCCTTTAGGGGTAGCAATGCTTGATATTGATCAAGATCTCAGCTTTTATGACTCGTTTAACCGGTTAATACTTCGTATATTAGTAAATAATTAATTAAGTTAACCCCACAGGAGACGGTGGATGGATATCGTCGAACTCTCGCGCTTGCAGTTTGCCTTTACGGCAATGTACCACTTCCTATTTGTGCCGCTGACGCTCGGTATGACCTTTTTACTGGCGATCATGGAGTCGGTTTATGTGATGACCGGCAAAGAAATTTACCGCGATATGACCAAGTTCTGGGGCAAGTTATTTGCGATTAACTTTGCGCTCGGGGTCACCACCGGTATTGCGATGGAATTCCAGTTCGGCACCAACTGGTCTTATTATTCGCATTATGTTGGCGACATTTTTGGCGCGCCGCTGGCGATTGAAGGCCTGATGGCGTTTTTCCTCGAATCGACGCTGGTCGGTTTGTTTTTCTTTGGCTGGGACCGCTTAAGCAAGGTACAGCATTTAGCCGTAACCTGGTTGGTGGCTTTGGGTTCCAACCTGTCGGCGCTGTGGATTTTGATAGCGAACGGCTGGATGCAAAACCCGGTGGGCGCTGAATTTAACTATGTAACGATGCGGATGGAAATGACCAGCTTCAGCGAAGTCATCTTCAACCCGGTAGCGCAGGTCAAGTTTGTCCATACCGTGTCGGCGGGTTATGTCACTGGCGCGATGTTTATCTTAGCGATTTCGGCCTGGTATATGCTCAAAGGCCGCGATTTAGCTTTTGCCCGCCGCAGTTTTGCCATTGCGTCAGCTTTTGGTTTGGCGGCGTCTGTGTCGGTGATTGTGCTCGGTGATGAATCCGGTTATGAGCTGGGTGACGTGCAAAAAGTCAAACTGGCGGCGGTCGAAGCGGAGTGGGATACCCATCCGGCACCAGCGTCTTTTACCGTGATTGGCGTGCCAAATAGTGAAACACAAACCACTGATTACGCGGTGAAAATTCCTTATGCGCTCGGCCTGATTGCCACCCGTTCACTGGATGAACCGGTCAGCGGTCTGAAGGACTTAAAAGAACACCACCGTGCTCGTATCGTTAACGGCATTGAAGCTTACCGCTTATTACATCTGCTGCGCGCCGGTGATACTTCAGCTGAAACCAAAGCGGCTTTTGACAGCGTGAAAAAAGACTTAGGTTATGGCCTGTTAGTCACGGCTTATGCAGAAGACCCAACCAAAGCCACCCCAGATCAAATTCAGGCGGCGGTGGATGGCAGTATTCCGCAAGTGGCACCGATGTTCTGGAGCTTCCGTATTATGGTGGCGGCCGGTTTCGCCATGCTGGTGATTTTTGCCCTGAGTTTTTATTACAGCGCCAAACGGCTGGAGAAAAAACCAACCTGGTTGTTAAAAGCTGCACTGTTTGGCCTGCCATTGCCGTGGATCGCCTGTGAAGCCGGCTGGTTTGTCGCTGAATACGGTCGTCAGCCCTGGGCGGTTGGTGAAGTGCTGCCAACCCATATGGCAGCGTCTGGTTTAACGCCGGCGGAGATCTGGACCAGTCTGATCCTGATCACTGTGCTCTATACCATTTTCCTGATTATCGAAGTCTGGCTGATGCAGCATTTCGCCCGCAAAGGCCCGTCCAGCCTGCATACCGGCAAATACGATTTCGAAACCGGCAAAGCGACTGAGGTGTAATATGGATTACGAATTTTTAAGATTTATCTGGTGGTTATTAGTCGGTGTGTTGTTAATTGGTTTTGCTATCACTGATGGTTTTGACATGGGCGTCGGTGCTTTATTAAAAGTGGTCGGCCAAAACGATACAGAGCGGCGGGTGATGATTAATGCCGTTGCGCCGCACTGGGACGGTAATCAGGTTTGGCTTATCACGGCCGGTGGTGCTTTATTTGCCGCCTGGCCGCCGGTGTATGCCACCGCTTTCAGTGGTTTTTATCTGGCGATGATGCTGACGCTGGCGGCCTTGTTTATGCGGCCGATTGGTTTTGATTACCGCTCCAAACTGGAAAATCCGGCCTGGCGCAGCAACTGGGACTGGGCGCTGACCTTTGGCTCGGCTGTGCCGCCCATTATCTTTGGTGTGGCTTTTGGTAATTTGCTGCAAGGCGTACCGTTTCATTTCGACGAACTGCTGCGCATTAAATACACCGGTAGTTTCTTCGCGCTGTTAAACCCTTTTGCGCTGTTGGTCGGCGTGTTGAGTTTGTTGATGTTTGTCAGTCAGGGCGCGGCTTATCTGCAAATGAAAACCGAAGGGGACATTCTCAAGCGCAGTCAAACCGCCGGTTTTATTGCCGGGCTAGGCGCTGCGGCTTTGTTTGTCCTGGCCGGTGTCTGGCTGAATGCCGGCATTGATGGCTATGTCGTTACCAGCACTTTGGATGGCAATGCGATTAACAATGCGGTCAGTAAAACGGTGGAAGTACGCAGTGGCGCCTGGCTGCAGAACTTCGCCGATTATCCGCTGCTGTGGCTGGCGCCGGTATTGGGGGTGGTGGCATTTGCGCTCAGTGGGCTGTTGAGTAAAGCCGGTAAAGGCGCACTGGCTTTCCTGCTGACTTCATTGGGCCAGGCTGGGGTGATTTTGACCTGTGGCATTGCGATGTTCCCTTTTGTCATGCCATCTAGCTCAATGCCAAACCACAGCCTGACCATGTGGGACGCGACTTCGAGCGAGCTGACGTTAAAAATCATGTTTTTTGTCGCCTGTGTGTTTGTGCCTGTTGTGCTTGGTTACACCATCTGGAGTTATATCAAGATGTTTGGCCGGATCAATGCGCAGCAGGTGCGTGACAACTCCCATTCGTTATATTGAAAAAAGGACAACATCATGTGGTATTTCGCCTGGATTTTAGGAGTATTGCTGGCCTGTTCTTTTGGCATCATCAATGCGATGTGGCTGGAGCTGAATGGCTACGCCGAAGAGGAATCTGGTTCTGAGTAAGTCTGCTCTGACAAAGTCGACGCCGGCTAAGTCTACGCCGGCTAAATCTAAGTCAAATCATGCCAGAGCCTTGTTGCAGCAGTGGCTAAAGCCGTACCGGCCGAGGCTACTGCTGGCGGTATTTGCAGCGGCACTGTCAGTGCCACTGTTACTTTGGCAAATGTGGTGTCTGGCGCTTTTTGCTGATGCCTTGCTGCATCGGATGCTATCCACCGACCTGTCTTTGCTGCCGGCCTTTCCAGTTGAATGGTTATGGCAGTTTGTATTAGCTTTTGTGCTGCGCCAGTTATGCCTGCTGCTGCGCGATGGCCTGACCCAACATAGCAGTCGGTTGCTACGCGCGGAGCTGAGGCAACAGTTGCTCAACAGGCTGGCGGCACAAGGACCGGCGCGGCAGCGCTTTGGCTCTGATGGCTTGTTGTCGACCTTACTCACTGAGCAGGTTGACGCGCTGGATGGCTACATCAGTCGCTATTGGCCGCAGCTATTTCTGGTGATCTGGACGCCGCTGCTGATTGCGGTGGTGGTGTGCTGGCACAGCCTGCTGGCGGGTTTGCTGCTGTTGCTGACAGCACCGCTGGTGCCAGTGTTTATGGTGTTAGTGGGGCGCGAGGCCAGTAAAGCCAGCAGTGAAAAACTGGCCGAACTGGGCCGGATGGGCGGGCGGCTGTGGCAATTTCTGCAGGGACTGACGCTGCTGCGCCGGCTCAATGCGATCCCGCAGGCGACTGCACAGCTGGAGCATGCCACAGAGCGTTATCGCAGCAGCTCGCTGCAGGTGCTCAGATTGGCGTTTTTGTCGACCGCCGTGCTGGAATTGTTTGCCTCGCTGGCCATCGCTTTGGTGGCGTTGTATTTAGGCCTCGGGCTTTTGGGCGAATTGCCCTGGGCCAAAGGTGAAGTGCCGGTGGCTTTTGCACCGGCGCTGTTTATTTTGTTACTGGCACCAGAGTTTTATCAGCCGCTACGCCAGCTTGGCAGCGATTATCACGCCAAAGCCCAGGCCGAAGCGGCGGCGCAGGCGCTGCAACCTCTTTGGCTATTGCCAGAGGCATCCGCCGGCACAGCATCCGACAGCCTTTCCGATATCAGCCCGCACAGCCTGAACCCGCACGAGCAGGCCCGACCACTGCTGCAGCTCAATCAAATCCGGCTTGGCAGTGCAGAGCTGCCGCGGTTAATCATCTCAGCATTACAAATCAACGCCGGTGAGCGGCTGCTGCTGCGCGGTGACAGTGGCAGCGGGAAATCGTCGTTTTTGCAGTTATTGGCCGGTTTTGCCGACTTTGACGGCAACTATCAATTTTCCGGTCAGCCGGTTGCAGCAGCAAACAGACCACAGCAGTGGCAACAGCTGAGTTATCTGACCCAAACGCCGGAATTATTCGCCGGCACAGTGGCGGAGAATTTACGCATGGCAGCGCCTACGGCCAGTGATGCCGCGCTGCAGGCTAGCTTGCAACAGGTCAGCTTGTTGACCGAATTGGGTGAAGCGACAGCGCTGGATTACCGATTAGGCGAAGCCGGGCAGGGGTTATCCGGCGGGCAACAACAGCGACTATGTCTGGCGCGCCTGCTGTTGGCTGACAGGCCATTGTGGCTGCTGGATGAGCCTTTTGCTGAGTTAGATCAGGACACTGCAGCTGATTTGGCGTTGTTGTTGGCAAAGCTCAGTGCGGGCCGTACCTTGCTGATCGCCAGCCATCAGTGGCAGCAGCTTGGTTTCCTCGATGGGGCTTTATTGTTCAAAGATGGCCAGCTATTGGGCCGCCGTGACATTGGGGATTTGGCATGAAGTCGCGCCCCCAACCAGGTATCCGCTTACGCGATTTATGGCGTAGCCACAAAGCCGGCTGGAGCTTAAGTTTTAGTCTGGGCCTGCTGACGGTCATGGCGACAGTGGCGCTGCTGGCTTGGTCCGGCTGGTTTATCAGCGCGGCTGCAGCGGCCGGCGTCGGCGCCAGTTTTAATTATTTAAGGCCGGGGGCTTTGATCAGGCTGTTTGCGATTGTGCGCACCGCCGGTCGTTATGGCGAACGGCTGGTGTCGCATGCGCTGGTGCTGCGCTTGCTGGCGGTACTGCGGGTGCAGGTTTTTGTCGCGCTCGCGCACCAAACCGGCACAACAGTATTGGCCGGCGGTGATCGCTTGCAGCGCTTGATTGCCGATATTGACCTGTTAGATCAGCTGCCGCTGCGGCTACTCAATCCGTTGGGGTATGCTAGCTTGCTGAGCGCAGCTTTTTTGCTGTTGGTGTTTCTGCTGCTGCCGGCGGCTTTCTGGCCTGTGACCGTGCTGTTGCTGTTGCCGGTCATTACGGTGATATGTCTGTGCCGGCTTGGTGCGCGTGGAACTGTGCAACAGGCTGCCACAGAAGTACAGCAACAGGGGCAACGACGTGCGGTGCTGCTGGAAAACCTGCAGCTGCTGACCACGTTATTGACCACAGGCCATTGGCCCGAGCGGCAACAACAGTTTATCCGGTTGGATCAACAGCTGCTGCAGTTACAGCAACGGCAGCAATATGGTCAGCTGGCGGCGCAGTTTGCGCTGCAGCTGCTGATGCTGGCAGGTCTCGCCGCACTTGCCTGGCCGATGTTGCAAGCCTGGCAGGCCGGGCTGGGTTTTCCGCTGTCAGTACCGTTATGGCTGGGGTTAGTGCTGGCCTGGCTCGGGCTGACAGAGCTGCTGTTGCCGTTGGTGTTGCTGCCACAGAGTTATGGTCAGCTCCGAGCGGCGCAGCAGCGCTGCAATGCGCTGGCCGGCCCTGACGAAGCGCTGACTTTGCCGGATGAAACTGTGGCGGCGGCACCCGACGTCGGGCAAAAAATCCGTCTGGACGTGCAGCAGCTGCAGTTCGGTTTCCAGCTGCCGCTGGGAAACGTCAGTGCCAGCTTTCAGACCGGCGACGTGGTGCTGCTCAAAGGCCCGTCCGGCAGTGGTAAAAGCTGTTTGCTGCAAACGCTGGCGGCGGAAATTCCGACATTGAGCGGTGTAGTGCAGCTGCAGCATTTGGATCTGACACAGTGGTCCACCTCGGCACTCTATCGTCAAATTGGTTATCTGCCGCAGCGGCCGTATTTGTTTGGTTTGCAAGTAGCGGCGGACTTGCGTTTGGCCAAGCCGGACGCGACTGACGATGAGCTGCTTGCAGTGCTGGCAATGGTCGGGCTTGAAGAGTGGCTATCGCGCCAACCACAAGGCTTGCTGACGGTGCTGGGTGATTATGGCGTCGGCTTATCCGGCGGCGAATTAAAACGTTTTGCCTTAGCGCGCCTGCTCCTACAAAAACCAGCAGTGTTATTGCTCGACGAACCCTTCGCCGGCCTGCAACAACAGCTGGCTCAGCAGCTGCTAAAGCGGTTGGCGACGTTTCAACAGCACGGCATTTTGATCATCGCCAGTCATCAGCAACAGCAGGATGGGGTGTTTGACCGGACCTTGTACCTGTAATGACAGGCGCTACCGTCTAAATGCTTTGCCGCGAAGCCTTGTGCTGTGATTAACTGCTGTAAACGCTATGCATCAACCGGCAGCTGTTGAGCGGCTGCAGATCAAGGAACATCATGTTTTTATTGAATCGTTTTACCTTTGCTTTGTGGCTGGCAGGAGCCAGTTCTTTGGCCAATGCCGACAGTGTTTATCAGCTTGATTTGGCAGGTCATCACCGGCATCAGATAGCGGTCAGTGCGCGTTTTGTGGTGGCAGACACGGCGCCTTTGGTGCTGCAGATGTCGTCTGCGTCACCGGGGCGTTATGCCCGCCACGACTTTGCTAAAAATATTTATGCGCTCAAAGCGCTGGATGGGCAGGGCAATCCGCTGGTGCTGCAGCGGGTGTCGCCGACCAGCTGGCAGGTTAGCGGCCATCAGGGCGAAGTGCAGGTCAGTTATCTGCTGTTTGGTAATCATGCCGACGGTACTTATAACCAGATCGACAGCCGCCACGTGCATTTAAATATGCCGGCGTCTCTGTTATTTGCTCCTGCGCTGCGGGCCGCGCCGGCCACCGTAAGCCTCAAAGCCATGCCGACCAGCTGGCGCGCTGCAACTCAGCTGTATCCACAGCCGGATGGTTCGCTCAAAGCACCACAGCTGGATTATCTGATGGACAGCCCGCTGGAACTGAGCGAGCACCAGCTGTACAGCTTTAGCCAGCCGTCTGCTGGCAAAACCTATCAGATTGAACTGGCGCTGCATCACGATGGCAGTGCCGATGAAGCCAAAGTGCTGCTAGAGAAAACCCAGGCGGTGGTCAGGCAGCAGCAGGCAATTTTTGGCGAGCTGCCGGATTTTGCTAATCAGCGTTATACCTTTATCGCCGACTATTTACCCGGTGTCGATGGCGATGGCATGGAGCACCGCAATTCAACCGTGGTGACCAGCGACAGCTCGCTGGCGCAGGAAGAGTTTTCGCAGATTGAAACTATTTCGCATGAGTTTTTTCATGCCTGGAACGTTGAACGCATCCGGCCGAAAAACCTCGAACCTTTTGATTACAGCCAGACCAATATGAGTGATGCGCTGTGGTTTGCAGAGGGTTTTACTAACTATTACGGCAAGTTAGCCCTCAAACGCAGCAGTCATTTTGACTTGGACACTTATCTGGAAAAAGTGCAAAAGCCATTAAATCAGACACTGCAAACGCCGGCGCGGCGCTGGTCCGGTCCGGCAGCCGTCAGTCAGCAGGCGGTGTTTGTCGATGCCGGTGTGGCGGTGGATAAAACCAACTATGGCAACAACTTCCTGTCGTATTACACCTACGGCGAAGTCGTGGCGCTGGCGCTGGATTTGACGCTGCGCACGCAGTACAACACCGATTTGGATGCGCTGATGCAGTTGATGTGGCAACGTTTTGGTAAAACGGAGCAACCTTATCAGCTGGCGGATATTCAGCAGGCGTTAGCCGAAGTCAGCGGCGACACGAAATTTGCCGAGACCTTTTTTCGTGACAGCATCCATGGCCCGGCTTTACCGGATTTTGCCGCTTTGTTTGCGCAAATGGGCTTAACGCTGGAGCAGGAAGACGCAGAAAAAGCCTGGCTCGGGCCTTTAACGCTGGAAAGCTTCGGCGATTCGGTGCGGGTGCAGTCGGTGTCACGTGACGGTAGCCCCTGGGCCAGTGCCGGTATCACCGACGGTGATTTGTTGCTGAAGCTCGGTGCGGTGCGGCTGCGCTCCGCCGCGGACATCGACACTGCGTTAAAAGCGGCGCAGCCCGGTGATGTGCTGGCCCTGCAGTACCGCCGCTTTGACCGCGAACATACAGTGAATATCACCGTCGCGGCGGATCCGGCGCTGAAACTCAGTCTGGATAAAAAAGCCAGCCGCGCCAGCATTAAACGTCGTGACGCCTGGTTAGGGGCGAAGCAATAACCCTGGCTGCCTGAGCCTGAAAAAGTACAAGGCCGGTGTCAAACCGGCCTTGTACTTTAATCAACAGCGACCGTCAGGTTTGTCAGACCACGCTGGCCACTACCTGATAAATGCCATGTAACATCAGATAAAACAGCGCCAGCAAAGTGGTGTTCAGACCGTATTTCACCACTTTGTATAAGCGGGGTTTGGCTTTTTTCATCGTTTTGCCCTGACCCAGCAAAGGCGACACTCTGGCAAACAAAGCGCTGGCTTTACCGACTTTATCCTCAGCGGTATTCGGTACTACTGTGGTCCGCACCAGAAAACCATAAAAGAAATTAAACAAACGGCCCGGCCAGTACATCGGTCTTTCGATGTCGCACATCAGGATCAGGCGATGCTGGTCGGTGTCATTGCGGACAAAATGCGGGAAAGTTTCATCAAAAATAAAGGCTTCGCCATCGCGCCAGTGTGCGGCTTTGCCATCGACATTGATAAAACAGTCCGGCGAATTCGGTACCATCAGAGCAAAATGGTAACGCAGCGAACAGGCCAGCGGATCCGAGTGAATGGTCAGTTGTGAATGCGGCGGCAGAATAGAAAACATCGCGCCTTTGATCTCGGGAATTTGCTGCAAAATCGCCAGCGTCTGCGGGCAGGTTTTTTTCGCGCTCTCGTGCTGATAACCATACCAGCACAGATAAAATTTGCTCCAGCCGTACTTAAAAAATGTTCTGAAACCAACGTCGTAATAGCCGGGGCTGCCAGGTTCATTGGTCTGGCAAAAGGCTTTATTGTCAAACAGCGCTTTGGCTTCGGCCAAAATGGTGGGGTAATGCTGCTGGATTAAATGCAGATTTTTATACTGCGCCGGGTCGATATAAGCGCCCTGGGCTTTGCGTTTGGTAAACAGATATAACACGCAGTTAAAAGGCGCAAAAATCGGCCAGCTCTTGCGTAAATACTGACTGAAACTCTGGTATCGGGCGTCGCCGCGTATGCGATACACATAAAAAATCGTGGCTGAAAACCAGCAGAGAATAAACAGCGTGAACAGCATAAATACCCTTGTTGTTATTGTTATGCATAGGGGCTGAAACGGAAGTCCGCCGCCAAATAGCTCAGCACAGGTGGCTGACGACTCGATGACAGCGCCGGACAAAACTCCGGCGTTGGTTAACTTAGCTGGTTCAGCGGGCGCTTGTCCAGAGGCCAGCGCAGGATAAAATCGGTGTAACCATGACCGGGACTTTGCGCTGCATCCGGCACAGATACCGCGCTGATTTCGCCGCCGTGCAGCGTCACTATCGATTGCACCATGGCAAGGCCGAGACCCGCCCCTTCACTGTGGCGTTGCCGCGATGGATCGGCACGATAAAAGCGCTCAAACAGCCGCGGCAAATGCTCTGGCGCTATCACAGGCCCACTGTTACGGATACAGATCTCCAGGTGGCCGGGCAGCGTATTGACCCGGACCCAGACTGTGCTGTCGGCGTCGGCATGGCGGATGGCATTGGACAGCAGATTCGACAGCGCACGCTGCAGCATCACTTTGTCAGCCTGCAGAAAAACTGCGGGCCCCTGATATTGCAGGCGGATATTGCGTTCGTCGGCGATAAATTCAAAAAACTCGAACAGCTGCCGGCAGAGTGGTTCCAATGCAACCGCTGCCGGCTGCAGTTTGATCAGGCCATGGTCGGTTTTGGCCAGCCACAGCATGTCGCTGACCATTTTTGCCAGCCGCTCCTGTTCTTCCAGATTGGAATACAGCAGTTCGCGGTATTCCTCCAGACTGCGCTCTTTGCTGAGGCTGACCTGTGTCTGGGTGATAAGGTTACTGAGCGGCGTACGCAGTTCATGCGCGATGTCGGCGGAAAACTCCGACAGCCGGCTGAAGCCCTGCTGCAGGTTTTCAATCATCTGGTTAAAACTTTGCACTAATTCAGCCAGTTCCACCGGTACTTGCCCCGGTTCCAGTCGCAGGTGCAATTTTTCCGTGCTGATCTGGCGGATATCATTGCTGAGCTGGCGCAGCGGCAACAAACCCTGGCGCACACCCAGCCAGGCCGCCAGTAAAATCAGCGCGACGGCAGCGGCGATGGTCAGCCATAAAGTCCAGCGCAGCAGATGCAGGTAATGCAGGTGAAATTCCATTTCCATCGCCACGGCGATTTGCTGGCCTTTGGGGCCCTGCAAAATCGCGCCGCGATAAGTGTGTGCGCCCTGGTCCCAACTGATAAGGTCAGCCGGCGTGATCTGACTGACAGGCCGGGTCAGGCGAAATAATGGCGTTAAATCTGCACCATCGGCGCTGAGCGCCGGTTTTTCATCGGCGCCCAGCACCAGATAATACGTCTGGTGGTGGCCGGTTAACACCTGATGCAGGCTGGCGTGATGTTGCTGTGGTTGCAGCGCCGGGTCTTGCAGCGTGTGCAGCACTGAATGCGCCACGGCCTGCAGCTCGCCTGCGTCTTGTTCGGCAAAATGCGCTTCGATGGAATTTTGCAGCATAGTCGCGAGCAAACCTGCACAGAGTAAAACGGCGGCGGCGACAAAAAACATCACCCGGGTGGCGAGCGATAATGGCCGCGGTTGTTGTCGCGATTGTGGCTTTGACAGCTCAGCTGGCGTCGGCATCCGGCACCTCCAGCTTGTAGCCCATGCCGCGCACGGTATGGATCAGTTTCACTGTGTAGTCATCGTCGACTTTACTGCGTAAGCGACGCACTGCGACATCAATGACGTTGGTGTCTGAATCAAAATTCATATCCCAGACCTGGCTGGCGATCAGCGAGCGCGGTAACACTTCGCCTTCACGGCGCAGCAGCAGTTCCAGCAAGGCGAATTCTTTTGGCGTCAGACTGAGTTTTTTCCCACCGCGGCTGGCCTTACGTTTACTGATCTCCAGCACTAAATCGGCGGCCTGCAGCCGGTCGGCCTGTGGTGCCAGCTGACCACGGCGTAGCAAAGTGCGGGCTCTGGCCAGTAACTCGTTAAAAGCAAAAGGCTTTACCAGATAATCGTCGGCACCCAGTTCCAGCCCGCGCACCCGGTCATCGACGGTATCTAGTGCGCTCAGCAGTAATACCGGGGTATGGCGGTTGGCCTCACGCAGCGCCTTGACAATGCGCAGGCCATCGACGTCGGGCAACATCACATCCAGAATAATCAGCTCAAAATCTTCGGTCATGGCCAGATGATGGCCATCCAGGCCATTGCGGCATAAAGTCGGATTAAAACCGGCTTCGGTAAAGCCCTGTTTCAGGTAATCTCCGGTTTTCACTTCATCTTCGACAATCAATAAACGCATCGGATATCTCTTCAGATCCAGGCTTTGAGCCGCTGTAGCATAACAGCTTAAAGTGACGGGATGCAGCCGACAACCAGATGACAGCCGGATGACAATGTTGTCAGGCAGTTTTGGCTGGGTGGCAGCGGCAAAGCGCTCAACTGTGCCGGTATGGCTTTACAGTCAGCGGATTGCGCAGTAATTTAACTGCTCTTACCAGTGATAAACCAATGACCGTCACCCGGAGTACCCAGATGCAAACTGCTGATTTACTGCCATTTATCGCTTCAGTGTTTCAGCAAATGCCGTTTAATCAGCTGTTGGGGCTGCGCGTTACTGAGTTTTCGGCCGAACGCGCTGAAGTACGTTTTCACTGGAAAACTGAGCTGGTCGGCAATCCGGTGCAGCAAATTTTGCATGGTGGCGTGATTGCCTCGGTGCTGGATGTGGTGGGCGGTATTATGGCGGTGTCCAGTGCGCTGGTGCGGCTGGAAACGACAGATCACGCCCAGCTGGCCGCCAAACTTGGCAAGATGAGCACTATAGATATCCGCACCGACTACCTGCGTCCCGGCCGCGGCGACGAGTTTATCGCCACGGCGCAAGTGATCCGCTCCGGCAATAAAGTTTGTGTCTGCCGGATGGAACTGCACAACAACGAAGGTCTGCACATCGCGCTCGGCACCGGCACTTATCTGGTGGGGTGATGTCGGGATTTCAGCAAGCCAGACATTTGCGGATCAGCTGGATTTAATTCGGTACATACATGAGTTAGTCAGCAGTTCAGTATCCAATTTCCCGTTGGTATTCCCTGCAAAAACATTGATCTACCTCATCTGACCAGATTTATTCTGGTGGGTACAGCAGTCGTGCGCCCGCCACATTAACTATGCTCTTGGGGTTCATCATGGTATTTGCTGGAAAATACCTGCACAGGAGTTTGAAATGCGGAAAAATTTGCCGGTCACTGACCAGGAGAAAGTGCTCGCCCCAGGTGCTTATATTGTGTCGAAAACCGACCTGTCCGGTCGCATTCAATACGTAAACAGGCCTTTTATCGAAATCAGTGGTTTTAGTGATGATGAGCTGATGGGCGAGCATCACAATATTGTGCGTCACCCGGACATGCCGACTGAGGCTTTTGCTGATTTGTGGAAAACGCTGAAAGCGGGGAAGTCCTGGCGCGGCATGGTGAAAAACCGCTGTAAAGATGGCGACTACTATTGGGTGGAAGCGAAAGCCAACCCAATCTGGCGTGATGGCGAAGCCGTAGGTTATATGTCACTGCGGGCTGCGCCAGGAAAAGCTCAGGTGCAGGCTGCTGAAACCCTCTACCGTCAATTCCGCGACGGCAGTGCCAAAGGTGTCAAAATTGTGCAGGGCCAGGTCCGGCGTAATGGTCTTCTCGGCTGGCTGGATCAACTGCTGCCGCGCTCTCTGTTCAGCCAGTCCTGCTGGCTGATGTTGTTGCTAAATGTTTTATTTGCTTTTCACGTCAGTGTGCGCGGCCTGACGCTGTTCGATGGTAGTTTACTGGCTGTGACGGTACTGCTTTCCGGTGCTGGATTGTGGTACTTACATCACCGTATGATCAAACCTCTGGCGGAGTTGGTGCGGCAATGTCAGATGGTAGCTTCCGGTGACCTGACCATACGCCAGCAATGCACTGAGGTGCCTGAGATCCGCCAGTTATCAGACGCATTGCAGGTCATGGCGGCCAATCTCACCAGTATTATTGTCGATGTGCAGAGCGCCAGCAGGCAGGTTGCTCAGGCGTCTGCCACAGTGCAGCAACATGCAGCCCAGGTCGCCGAATCGGCATCTGCGCAAATGGCTGAAGTGGAGCAAACCAGTACCGCCGTAGAACAAATGACCGGTTCAATTGGACAAAATGCCGATAACGCGGTCGCGACCGGCCAGCTCTCGCAGCGTGCCTCCGCTTTGGCCAGTGACGGTGGGCAAACAGTGCAGCAGACGCTGGATGCTGTCAGAGAGATCGTTGGTAAAATCACGATGATCGATGACATCGCTTACCAGACTAATCTGTTAGCGCTGAATGCCGCTATTGAAGCCGGGCGTGCCGGTGAGCATGGCCGCGGTTTTGCGGTGGTTGCCAGTGAAGTGCGCAAACTGGCTGAACGCAGCCGTATTGCTGCACACGAGATTGATAGCCTGGCGCGTCAGACTTTATTGTGCTCGGAAAAATCCGGCAAAGCGCTGGCGGCTATGCTACCGGAAATTGCGAAAACGTCTGAGCTGGTGCAAGAAATCGCTGCAGCCTGTCAGGAGCAGTCGACCGGCAGCCATGCAATCAGTCAGGCTGTCCACACGGTGACACAATTGACGATGCAAAGTGCTGATGCCGCAACGGAATTAAGAGGTACAGCTGACCAGCTGGCGGACCAGGGTCAGCATCTGCAGCAGTTAATGAGTTTTTTTACGATGCCGCGCCGTGTCTGATGCTGAACACTGAAACCATCATGGTATGCCCTGATAAACAATCCGTTGCCGCAATCCGGGTATCAGACTGCCGCGGCATCGTTTAAAATGCCCGCTTTGCCGGCACTGCAGTTTTATATCGGATAAAACGCCCGCCTGCCGGTGCAAGGCGAACGTATTCATGTCATTGACCCGCGAACAGAAAATCGGCGGCGCTTTTGCCGCGACTGCTTATACCTTGTGGGGCGTAGCCCCGTTATATTTCAAACAGATAGATCAGGTGCCGGCGCCGGAAATTTTATTGCACCGCATCGTCTGGTCTTTTGCTTTGCTGGCGTTGGTGCTGACGCTGTTACAGCAATGGCCAAAAGTGCTGGCAGTACTGCAAAAGCCGAAAATGGTGCTGGCGATGCTCGGCACCGCCTTGTTATTGGCCGGTAACTGGGGCTTGTTTATCTGGGCAGTGAATAATCATCACATGCTGGATGCGAGCCTCGGGTATTACATCAATCCGTTGCTGAATATTCTGTTGGGTATGTTGTTTCTCGGTGAACGCCTGCGTCCGGCGCAGTGGGCGGCGGTGGGGCTGGCTTTTGCCGGCGTGATGTTGCAACTGATTCATTTTGGCTCTTTGCCCTGGATAGCGCTGGTGCTTGCCGGCAGTTTTGCTCTGTACGGGTTGTTCCGTAAAAAGCTGGCAACGGATGCGATTGGCGGCCTGTTTATTGAGTCGTTATTGCTGATGCCACTGGCGCTGTTGTACTGGAGCCAGTTTGCCGACAGTCCTTATGCCGATCTGACGCAAAACCCGCTGAGCCTGAATTTGTGGCTGATTGCCGCCGGCGTGGTAACGACAGTACCGTTGCTGTGTTTTATCGGCGCAGCGAAACGGTTGCAGTTATCGACGCTGGGCTTTTTTCAGTACATCGGCCCCAGTTTTATGTTTGTTTTTGGCGTGTTTTTGTATAACGAACCGCTGGACCCGAGCAAATTACTGACTTTTGGTTTTATCTGGACAGCGCTGTGTTTGTACTCATTTGACGCCTGGCGACATTTGCGCCGCCGGCGTTAAACACTGATCGCGCTAAAACCGGTTGATGCGGTAGGGCCTCAGATCAATCCCTGGCGTCTGTCCCTGCAGCAGGGTACTGGTGATTTCGGCAGTCAGCGCCGCCCAGGTCAGCCCCAGATGCTGATGGCCAAAGTTCAGATAAACCCCGGGATGGCGCGGCGCGGGCCCTAATATCGGCAGCGAATCCGGCAATGACGGGCGGTTGCCGGCCCAGGGTTCCAGCGCCGGATTAGCCGCAGTGGGTTCTGCCAACAGCTGATTGGCATGTTGTAATAACACACTGGCCCGGCGATAGTCCGGTGTGCTGTTGATGCCGGCAAATTCCACAGTACCGGCCAGCCGCAGCCCGTGTTGCATCGGCGTCATAATAAACTTGCGCTCCAGCGAACTGACCGGGCTTTGCAGCGGCCGGCTTTGCGTCATCAGATGGTAGCCGCGCTCTGCCTCCAGCGGCACCTGATAACCCAGACCTGCACATAACTGATGCGATGCAGCACCGGCACAGATCACCACCTTGCTGACCTGCAGCGTCAGTTCGCCGGGGCCTGATTGCGGAATATTCGGCTCTGGCATCAGTTCCAGCTGATAGCCGTTGTTGCATGGCCGGATGCGCTGCACTTGGTGCTGGCAGAAGCGGCCGCCCAAAGCGACGAACTGCTGATAAAGCCGCAAACACAACTCATATGGGTCCACCGTGTGCGCCACCTCCGGAAACTCGATGGCGCCCAGCACCGCATTGCCAAGCGCAGGTTCACGTGTGCGCAAGGCTTCTTGCTCCAGCCATTTCACACTGATGCCGGCGTCGCGGTATTGGCTAAACGTCTGGGCCAGATTGATTAAACCGGGTTGTTCTGATACCAGCAAGGCACCGCGAAACTGTACTAAGTCTGTCGCTGCTGCTTGCGGCAACAGCCGTTGCCAGGCCGGCAGCGCTTGCTCGTTTAATGCTGTCAGCGCCTGCTGCAGGGCTTGTTGCCTGGCCGGGCGCACGTTGGCAACAAACCGCAGCAGCCATGGCAAGGCTTTAAAAAAGTAACCGGCGCGCAGTCGCAGCGGGCCTGTCGGGTCCAGGAGCATGGCCGGCAGTTGTCGTAACACCGCGATGGATGCCAGCGGAAACACCTGTTCTGTGGCGAAATGACCGGCATTGCCCTGGGAACAGCCGCTGCCGGGACCCTGTGCGTCCAGCAGTACAGCCGGCTGGCCGGCGCGCTGCAGCTGCAGGGCTGTCGTCAGGCCGACAATGCCAGCGCCAATCACCGCAATGCCAGGGTTTGACTCAGTATTCATTTATCGATTTCTCTTGCTTTTATAAGATTGTATACAATATCCTAAATATCGAATGATTCGTCAATTTGTATTTCAGGAGTGCTGTGATGTCTGCTGCTTTATCTACCCCGGTTATGGCCAATCGCCCGCAATGGGCTGGTGTGTTCCCGGCAATTTCCACTCAGTTCCATGCCGATGGGTCTATTAACTTTGCTGCCAATCAGCGCATGCTGGAGCAGCTGATTGCAGATGGCATCGATGGCATTATTGCGCTGGGCACTATCGGCGAAAATGCGTCTTTGAGCGCGGCGGAAAAACTGGAATTTTTGCGTCATACAGTGCAAACCGTCGCCGGCCGTATTCCGGTGATCGCCGGTTGTACTGAGCATAGCGCAACAGATGCAGTGACCTATGTACAGGCTGCCGAACAAATTGGTGTGTCCGGCATTATGCTGCTGCCGGCGGTGGTCTACCGCGGTACCGACCGCGAAGTGCTGGTGCATTATCAGACGGTCGCCCGCGCCACCCAACTGCCGATCATGATTTACAACAATCCGGTCAGTTATGGCGTCGATATCAATCTGCAGATGACGGCTATTCTGGCGGAAGAGCCGAATATCGTCGCTATTAAAGAATCCACCACCGACACGCGCCGCATCACTGAGCTGCAAAGCCGTTTTGGCGAGCGTTTTATTATTTTCTGTGGCGTTGACGATATCGCACTCGAATCAGTGCTGCTCGGTGCCACTGGCTGGATCTCTGGTCTCACTAACGTGTTTCCGCGCGAATCTGTGACGTTATTCGCACTGGCCCGTGCCGGTTACTTAAAAGAGGCGCGTGAAATTTACCGCTGGTTTATGCCATTGCTGCGGCTCGATACGATTCCGACCCTGGTGCAATGCATCAAGTTTGCGGAACAGCTGGTCGGGCGTGGCAGCGAGCAGGTACGTCTGCCACGGCTGACGCTGATTGGCGAAGAACGCGCTTATGTGGAAAAAGTTGTGGCAGATGCGCTCGCGAGCCGGCCGGATCTGAGCCACTATCAGCGTTTGCTGAATCAATAACAGTCCCGGTCCACGCGGTTTTCAGGAGCAGCAGCATGCTAAAAGGTACCTTTTTTTGTATCGACGCCCACACTTGTGGTAATCCGGTGCGGCTGGTGACCAGCGGTCATCCGCAGCTGAACGGTCAGACTATGAGCGAAAAACGGCTGGATTTTCTCGCCCGGTTTGACTGGATCCGGCAGGCGCTGATGTTTGAACCGCGTGGCCATGCCATGATGTCCGGCGCATTTTTGTATCCACCGTGCAGCAGCGATGCCGATGCTGCAGTGCTGTTTATCGAAACCAGCGGCTGTCTGCCGATGTGCGGACACGGCACTATCGGTACTGTCACGGCGGCGCTGGAAGCGGGTCTCATCATACCCAAAGTCCCAGGCCAGCTGCTGTTAGATGTGCCGGCCGGGCAGGTTCGTATCAGCTATCAGCGCGACGGCGACAAAGTTACATCGGTGAAAATTCGCAATGTGGCGTCATTTCTGGCGATCAAAGGCGGCGAAATCGACGTGCCCGGCCTTGGCCTGATCAAATTTGACGTGGCTTATGGCGGTAATTTTTATCTGATTGTTGAACCGCAGGCCAATTTCCCTGGCCTTGAGCACTGGAGCGCCGCCGATATATTGCGCTGGAGCCCCGTGGTGCGCAGCATCGCCAATCAACATTATTCCTGTGTGCATCCGCTTGACGCCAGTATTGCCGGCATCAGCCACGTGCAATGGACCGGCCAGCCGAAAACGTCGGGTTCTGATGCTGCCAATGCGGTGTTTTATGGTGATGGCGCTATCGATCGTTCGCCCTGTGGCACCGGCACCAGCGCACGGATGGCGCAGCTGTATGCCCGCGGCGATTTAAAAGTCGGCGACCGTTTTGTCCATGAAAGTATCATCGGCAGCCAGTTCACCGGTGTGGTGGAAGCGGCGACCGAAGTCGCCGGTATTGCCGCCATGTTCCCATCCATCGCCGGCTGGGCCCATGTTTATGGCGCTAATCAAATCCGTGTCGATGACACCGACCCTTATGCTTTTGGTTTTGAGGTGCGTTAATGCCCAATCATTCCTTATTTGAGTTGCAAGATAGCAACACACCATTCGCCGGCCGCCACCTGATTAACGGGCTCTGGCAAGGCGAAGCGAACGCAGAATTTCACAGTTATATGCCAGCCGAAAACCGTGCTTTGCCCTGGACTTTCCCCGAAGCCGGCACCGCAGAGCTGCAGGCGCTGATGCAGAGCGCACAAGCTGCTTTTGCTCAGTATCGTCAGTGCAGCCGTGCGGCGCGTGCCGCATTTTTACGCCAAATCGCGACGGAGATTGAGGCACTCGGAAGCAGGCTGATTGAGACTGTGATGGCGGAGACGGCGTTACCGCAGGCGCGGGTGGAAGGCGAGCGTGGCCGCACCTGCAATCAGCTGCGGCTGTTTGCCACCCTTTTGGACGAGCCGGCGCCCAGCACTTATCTGCCGGCGCAGCCAGAGCGTGTACCATTGCCGGCCCCTGAACTCAGACTCGATACTGTGCCGCTTGGGCCTGTGCTGGTATTTGCCGCCAGTAATTTTCCGTTGGCGTTTTCGGTGGGTGGGGGCGATACCGCCAGTGCGCTGGCAGCCGGTTGTCCGGTCATTGTCAAAGCGCACAACGCCCATCCGGCGACTTCGGCCTTAGTGGCGAAGGCGATTGAAAAAGCCCGGTTGGCCTGTGATTTGCCGGCCGGAGTGTTTCAGCTGGCGTATGCCCAGCGCCATGATTTTTCGGCGCAGCTGTTACAGCATCCGGTGATCAAAGCCGTGGCTTTTACCGGTTCAGAACAGCTTGGGCTGCATTTTCAAAAACTCATTCAGCAGCGTGCGGTGCCGGTGCCGTTTTACGGCGAACTGGGCTCGCAAAACCCGTTGCTGCTATTGCCAGAACAGCTGGCGCTGCATGGGGCCGCATTTGCCACGGCGCTGGCGCAGTCGGTGCTGCAGGGCAATGGCCAGTTCTGTACCCGGCCAGGTCTGGTGTTTATTCCGGATCTGCCAGAAACCGGCGCTATGCTGGATATGCTCGCCGGCAGTTTCACTGCCACTTCGCTGGTGACTTTGCTGACGGCAAAAATCGCCGAAGGTTACCGGCACAGCTGCGCGGTACTCCATGGCTTGCCAGGTGTCACACAGCTGGCTGAAGGGCAGTCGGCGCTGGTGGAAAAAGGCTGTCAGGTATTGCCACGGCTGTTTATTACCGACGTCACACGCTGGCATGAATTGCCGCAGTTACAGCATGAGGTGTTTGGGCCTGCGACAGTGCTGGTGCGTTACCGCACGATGGCGGAGCTAAAGGCGATTTTGCCGACGCTCAAAGGTCAGCTGACCTGCACTGTCTATGGCACAGATCAGGATTTACAGGCGCTGCAGCCATTGTTACCTGCGCTTGCTGATTGTTGTGGCCGGCTCATTCGTAATCAAATGCCGACCGGAGTGGAAGTTTGCAGTGCGATGCAGCACGGCGGCCCTTTTCCGGCCAGCACAGACTCGCGTTTTACGGCGGTCGGTGCCGCGGCTTATCAGCGTTTTGTCCGCCCTGTCTGCTGGCAGAACTTTGGCAGCTGAATACAAAGCCCCGCGCTGAAGTCCAAGATCAGCCAGCTCGCTTCGGACATAAAAAAACCCGCTTTCGCGGGTTTTTTGTCACTGACGGCTAATTAGTTCTTAGCAGCGGCAGCTTTCTTTTCTTTCTCTTTCGCGATCACTGCGTCAGCCACGTTAGACGGGCATGGTGCGTAGTGGTCGAATTCCATAGAGAACTGGCCACGGCCAGAAGTCATAGTCCGCAGCGTAGAGATGTAACCGAACATCTCTGACAGCGGCACTGTTGCCTTGATGCGTACGCCAGTTGCGCCAGACTCTTGACCAGAGATCATACCGCGACGACGGTTTAAGTCACCGATCACGTCACCAACGTGGTCTTCTGGTGTGAAGACGTCGACTTTCATGATTGGTTCTAACAGCTGTGGACCAGCTTTTGGCATCGTTTGACGGAATGCGCCTTTGGCAGCGATTTCGAACGCGATGGCTGAAGAGTCAACTGCGTGGAAACCACCGTCGAACAGTTCAACTTCTACGTCCAGAACCGGGAAGCCAGCCATGGTGCCTGTTGACATCATAGAAGCGAAACCTTTTTCGATCGCTGGGTAGAATTCTTTTGGAACGCTACCACCAACTACGGTAGACACAAACTTGAAGCCTGAATTTGGCTCGCCCGGACGGATGCGGTAGTCGATTTTACCGTATTGACCTGAACCACCAGATTGTTTCTTGTGCGTGTAGCTGTCTTCAACTTCACGAGTGATAGTTTCACGGTAAGCAACCTGTGGTTGGCCAACAATCAGTTCAACGCCGTAAGTCCGTTTCAGGATGTCGACTTTGATATCTAAGTGCAGTTCGCCCATGCCTTTGAGGATAGTTTCACCAGAATCCTGGTCAGTCTCAACGCGGAACGTTGGATCTTCAGCAACCATCTTACCGATAGCTACAGACATCTTCTCCATGCCGCCTTTGTCTTTTGGCGTAACAGAGATAGAGATTACCGGCTCTGGGAATACCATTGGTTCTAAAGTACATGGTGCTTTTGGATCACACAGGGTGTGACCGGTTTGCGTGTTGTTTTTCAGACCAACCAGCGCGATGATGTCACCGGCCTGAGCTGTGGTCAGGTCAGTACGGTCGTTTGCATGCATTTCAACCATACGGCCGATACGTTCTGTCTTACCGGTATAAGAGTTCAGAACTGTGTCGCCTTTGTTCAGTACGCCAGAGTAAATCCGGATAAAGGTCAGAGCGCCGAAACGGTCGTCCATGATCTTGAATGCTAAAGCGCGGAATGGCTCGTCAGCAGATACGATAGCGTATTGGCCGGTTTCATTACCTTCTTCGTCAGTCAGCGGTTGCGGATTAACTTCGGTAGGAGCTGGTAAATAGTCAACAACGCCGTCCAGCACTAACTGCATACCTTTGTTTTTGAAGGCTGAACCACAGAAAGTTGGGAAGAACGCCAGGTCACGGGTACCTTTACGGATACAGGCTTTGACTTGTTCCACAGTTGGCATTTCGCCTTCCATGTAGGCCATCAGCAGGTCATCGTCCTGCTCAACGGCAGTTTCGATCAGCTGTTCGCGGTACATGGCAACGTCATCCAGCATGTCAGCCGGAACGTCAGTAACAGTGAAGTTTTCTGGAATACCAGAATCATCCCATACATAAGCTTTTTCGCTCAGCAGGTCTACTACGCCTTTAAATGTATCTTCACGGCCGATTGGCAGTGTCATGATCAGAGGCTGAGCGCCCAGAACTTTTTTAACTTGCTCTGTTACGCGGATGAAATCGGCACCGATACGGTCCAGTTTGTTTACGAAGATCAGACGCGATACTTTCGCGTCGTTGGCATAACGCCAGTTGGTTTCTGATTGAGGTTCTACACCGCCTGAACCACAGAATACACCGATACCACCGTCCAGAACTTTCAGCGAACGGTATACTTCAACCGTGAAGTCAACGTGGCCCGGGGTGTCGATGACGTTGAAGCGGTGACCTTTCCAGTAGCAGCTGACTGCGGCTGACTGAATGGTGATGCCGCGCTCGGCTTCTTGTTCCATGAAGTCAGTGGTCGATTCACCTTCGTGAACTTCGCCCAGCTTGTGGATTTTACCGGTCAGTTTCAGGATACGTTCGGTCGTGGTGGTTTTACCGGCATCAACGTGAGCGAAGATACCAATGTTTCTGTATAAGGATAAATCTGCTGACATAGTCATCTCGATTAAGCTAGGGGTTAGAAAATAGGGCGACAATATACAGGATTTTATTTCGATTTGCCCGAAAAAAAAGCAATGATCCGGACAGTTTCACCCAACTGTCTTATTTTGCCGCTGCAAATATCACGTTACAGCAGTAAAGACTGCTGTAACGGTCTGAAATGTCTGCCACTCAGCGGCTGAAATCACAACGGAAGGGCGAAGGATCCTGTTGCAGGGCTTTGGATCAGTTGCTCAGGCTGGCGACTATTTGTTTCACTTCACCAGCGGCGCCGAGAATGTGTTGAGCCAACAAGGTGCAGGCGGCGTCGGTCTGGCCTTCGCGGCATAATTTCAGCAGTTCACTGTGTTCAGGATCAGCTTTTTGTACACCACCAGCCAGCATCAGATGCATGCGAATGTAGCGGTCAGACGTCGTCAGCAGTTGCTGTACCAGTTCAAAACTTAAGGGCCGGTTAGCGGCGCGGTATAAGGTTAAATGGAACTGGGTATTGAGCACACTCCAGCTGCCGGCGCTGTCCTGCTGTTGATAAGCATCGGCCATCTGGCTGCGCAGCACTTCGGCGGCAGCAAAATCAGCTTCAGTCAGTAACGGCACAGCGCGGCGCAGCAAATCAGTTTCCAGCATGGCTCTGAGTTCAAACAACTCAGTGACCTGATCGGCCGATAAGCGGGTGGCAGTGGCGCCTTTATGCGCTTCAAACTCGACCAGACCTTCAGCTTCCAGTTGCAGCAGCGCTTCGCGCACCGGAATACGGCTGACATTTAACTCTTCGGCGAGGGCGGCCTGACGCAGCGGTTCACCGCCTTTAATGGCGCCGGACAGAATTTTCTGCCGGATCACTTCGACGACAACTTGGGTACGGGTTTTGTATTCGATACTCATCAGGCATCCGCGGTGTTGGGCTGGAACACGATAAAAATACAGTATACCAAGCAGATGGCGCTTTAGGTCCAGCTGTTTTATCCGGATGCGCTGAAATGACTTTATGCCGGGATATCAGCCACAGCTGCAGGCAATTTCCCGGTTTTGTTCCCATTGCCGATATTGGCCACGACATTGCAGCTGGATTTGCCGGAATTCTGCGGTATTGCCAAAACTGATTTTTTGCCCGGTGACCATAGTTCCGAGTACAGATTTGCTGCGTTGTTGCATGGTGGATGAGGAGCAGCCGGATAAAGCGAGTAAGGACAGCAGGCTGATGATGATTGAAATTCGCATAAAGGTTCCGGATGATGCTGGGAAAAACATAAGCTAACGCTTTGAAAATGAATTCGTTCTAAACAGTTTGTGTTCACGCCTGCGCATAGATTTCCCGATATCCCAGCCAGCGGCGGATCAGGGCTTCGCTGCTGCGGCGGTCCTGTTGCCATAACAATAAGGCGGTTTGTTGCGCCGCCGGGATTAAATCCTGATCACGGCTTAAATCGGCGATGCGATAACTGGCGAGGCCAGTCTGGCGGGTGCCGAGCAGTTCGCCAGGACCACGAATTTCCAAATCGCGCTGGGCGATGACAAAGCCGTCGTTGCTGTCGCGCAGCACGCTCAAGCGGGCCTGCGCTGTAGGGGACAAAGGTGCGTGATACAGCAACACGCAATGTGCGGCGGCGCTGCCACGGCCGACCCGGCCGCGCAGCTGGTGCAGTTGCGCCAGTCCAAGCCGCTCCGGGTTTTCGATAATCATCAGGCTGGCGTTTGGCACATCGACGCCGACTTCAATCACCGTAGTCGCGACTAATAAATGCAGTTCGTTTGCGGCAAAAGCCTGCATCACGGCTTGTTTTTCGCTGCTTTTCAGCCGGCCATGCACCAGACCGATTTTCAGTTCCGGCAAGGCTGCCGCAAGCTCGGCGGCGGTGATCTCGGCGGCCTGACATTGCAGCGCATCGGATTCGTCTATCAGGGTGCAGACCCAATAGGCCTGGCGGCCCTGTTCCTGCACTACTTGCCGCACCCGGCTGACCACTTCAGCGCGCCGCGTGTCTGGAATGGCCACAGTCGTCACCGGCGTGCGGCCGGGCGGCAGCTCGTCGATGATGGAGGTGTCCAAATCGGCGTATGCTGTCATCGCCAGCGTGCGTGGGATCGGCGTCGCCGTCATCACCAGCTGATGCGGTGCAAAACCCTGTTGCTCGCCTTTGGCCCTGAGTTCCAGCCGCTGATGCACACCAAATCGGTGTTGTTCGTCGATGATGGCAAGTGCCAGCGCGGCAAACTGCACTTGCTGCTGAAACAGCGCATGAGTACCAATCACCAGCCTGGCGCTGCCATCGGCAATGGCGGCCAGCTCGGCGTCGCGTGCTTTGCCTTTGGTTTTGCCACCGAGCCAGGCGATTTGCACGCCTAAAGGTTCCAGCCAGCGCCGGAAGGTGGCGGCATGTTGCTCGGCCAGCAGTTCAGTCGGTGCCATCAGCGCGACTTGCCAGCCGGCCTGGATCACCGGCAGCGCAGCCAGCGCCGCAACCAGGGTTTTACCGGAGCCAACATCGCCCTGCACTAACCGCAGCATAGGTTCTGTGCGGGCCAGGTCCTGCTGAATTTGCTGCAATACCCGTTGCTGTGCCCCGGTTGGGCTAAACGGCAGGCTGGCCAGCAGTTGTGGCGTTAGCTGTTGGTCCGGCGGAATGGCCCTGGCCGCCTGGGTGCGCGACAGGCTGCGTACCTGCAGCATACTCAGCTGCTGCGCTACCAGTTCTTCAAAAATCAGCCGCTGCTGCGCCGGATGCTGGCCCAGTTCCAGCAGTTGCAGGGAGGCGTCCGGTGGTGGCCGGTGCAGATAAAACAATGCGTCGCTGAGGCTCCAAGCCTGCCAGTGGCCGGCGTGCTGTGCCTGCAGCGCGAATAACGGCGCGAGATATTCTTCCGGCGCGGCACGGCGGAGCTCCACCAGTGCCTGTTCGGTCAGCGTGCGCCAGCTGCCTTGTTTTAAGCCTTCGGTGGTGGGGTAGACCGGTGTTAGCGATTCGGCCAGCTCCGGGCCGGCGTCGTCTTTGATGATTTTGTATTCCGGGTGCAGCATTTCGACGCCACGCATGCCGCGTTTGATTTCACCAAAGCAGCGTAATGTGACCCCAGGTTCCACTGCATTTTTTTGTGCCGCGCTGAAATGGAAAAAGCGCAACGTGATACTGCCGCTGCCATCGCGCAGCACCACCATCCAACTGCGCCTTTTGCCAAAGGTGATTTCACTGCTTTGCACCACGCCCTGCACGCTGACCTGTTGCGCCGGCCAGGTGTCGGCAATAGGGCAAACGCGGGTGCGGTCTTCATAACGCAGTGGCAGGTGGAACAAAATATCCTGCACCGAATGCAGGCCCAGTTTTTCCAGCAACGCAGCAGTTTTGGCGCCAACACCTTTGAGATGCACTATGGCCAGGTTGGCAAGGGAGGTCCGGCTCAAATTCTGTCAGGTCCGCAGACAATCATCGTCGCATGATAACGGAAAACTACTGTAGAGTGCGCAGGCTCAGTAAAAATGCGTTTTATTGGCTGCGACCATGTGTTGCAGTGCCTGATCGATTTTTGGCCAGAGCGCCTGGTGCGGGCTTAACCGGGACATCGCCAGATGGGTGCGTTGCGTCGGGTCAGCCGGCAGTTGCCAGTGATTGAGTTTTAGCGTCTTAAACCGCGGATTTTTCTGTAATTCCAGCGACGTGTAATGGAGTGGGCCCATGTAAAGATCGGCCTGCTGATATAACAATAATGCCAGCGCGCTTTCCAAATCTTTGCCCCAAATGATCGTCATTTGCAACTGAGGTAACAGTTTCAGAAAGGCTGGTGGATAAGTGCGGTCTTTCGTCAGAACCACGATGCGCCCGCGCAAGTCCTGTTCGCGTTGGATCACCGGGCTATGAGGCGCTAAAAAGATACTGGTCATCCGCACTTCATCAAAAGGCGCCATCAGAAACAGCGCTTGTCTGGCTTCAGTTTGCACCAGGCCGGTCATCAGATCGGTTTTACCTTCTTCCAGCAGTTTCAGACAGCGGCTGAGCGGCGTTGGTGGACTGAAGGTCAGGGTAAATCCGCTGGCCGCTGCAAGTTCCTGCATCATCTCAACCAGCGGGCCTTTTGGCGGCTGGCCGGGCAGATAGCTATGCCTGGGCGGCAGATGGTCCAGGCACCACTCCAGAGTTGGTTTGGCCTGAGCGGTGCCGGCCAAAGGCTCTTCAGCATGCAGCAAGGCAGGGCAGCTGAAAGCTGCGCCCCAGGTCAGTATCCACTTGATGCATCTGTATCGCATAACGGGTTCCCCGTCAGATTTATGGTGTCTGTACCAGCACCAGCTGTTCGACTTCTTTGGCGTCCGGCGCATAAAGGCGCTGCACAGTGCCGTCAGCCATCATTTGTTTTAGCGTGTCAGCAATAGCTCCAGCCAGTTCCGGATGCCGGCTTTTTCTGGAAAATCCGATATAGACATAACGCGGCACTGCCGTTTTCAGCAGCAAGGGCGCCCGTTTGAACTTCTGATGCAGACGGCTGGTGTTGTGTAAATAGTCCAGGGAACTGTAGCGCGGCACTATCAATGCATCGACGCGTTCTTTCGCCAGCGCCTCAAAACCATTGGCAATACTATCGACTTCCATCAGCTGTTTGCCGGCATGATTGTGGATCAGCGTCATGACGCCCGGATGATAGGTGTAATTGCGAACTGTCGCTACAGTCAGCCGGTTCAGCTGGTTTAACTGACTGATCTCGCGGTCATCTTCACCACGCTGATAGATTGCTTCCGGAATACTTTCGCTGTACGGAAACATCTGCATCAGGGCTTCACGTTCAGGTGTTTTGTTCAGGTTTGTAATGAGGTCGGTTTCGCCGGCCGCAATTTGGCGAAAACAGCGGGCCAGCGGGATTTGCTGGCTATATTCGATCCTAAAGCCGACACGGCGCGCCAGTTCCTGCATCAGGTCGACTGAGGCGCCCACCGGCGGATTGCGGCCATGAAATTCATGAAACCGCGGAAAATGATCCAGACACCAGCGCAACACCGGCTGTTCGGCAGCGGCAACTGACGATTGCAGGATGAGAGTCAGGCCGGTACACCACCTGACAAAAACTTTCAGTTGGTTGATGGCAACTCCATCACACCGTCGATTTCAATCTGTGCGGCGCGCGGCAAGGCGCTGACCTGCACGGCAGCCCGCGCCGGATAAGGTTGGCTGAAATACTGCGCCATGATTTCGTTGACGATGGCAAATTTGCTTAAGTCAGTCAGGAAAATGTTCACTTTGACCATATCCTGAATAGTGCCGCCGGCTGCTTCACAGACGGCAGACAAGTTCTTAAATACCTGATGCGCCTGCTCGGCAAAGTCTTCTGACACCATCTGCATACTGGCCGGCACCAACGGGATTTGGCCACTTAAATACACAGTAGTGCCAATTTTGACCGCCTGCGAATAAGTGCCGATGGCGGCAGGGGCATTGGCAGTACTGATAATGACTTTTGACATGGAGATTACTTCCTTCTGTAAACTTTAATCACATCCGGGGTGACCCGGAGTTTGCGCATCACGTTGGCCAGATGAATGCGGTCGCGCACCGACAACGTGATCTTAATCACATAGTCGCCGGAATCCCGGTCGTCGGTCGACAGGTCCTGAATATTCGAGTCCTGCGACGCAATCACCGTCGTGAGTTTGGCCAGCATGCCTTGTTTGTTGACGATAAAAATACGGATATCGACCAGGAACTGTTTGTCGCCGGTTTGATCCCATTTCACCGGGAAATATTTGCCCGGTTCTTTTTCCCAGCCGCGGATATTACGGCATTCGGCGCGGTGCACATTTAACCCCTTGCCCGGTGATGCACTGGCGGCAATAGGGTCACCCGGAATAGGCCGGCAACATTTGGCAAAAGTGGTCAGTAAGCCTTCCGAGCCGACAATCACCGCTTTGACTTTGGATGGTAACGGATTGTCGGCGATGGTTTGCGCCGCAGCCGGAGTGACTTCATCAAATTCACCGAGCAGCCGGCGCGCCACGGCGATGGGCAGCTGATTGCCAAGACCGATGTCGGAGTACAGCTCATCCAGTGTTTTTTTCGTGGTATGCGCCAGCACCCGTTCAATCCGATCGGCAGGGATAGTCTCAATTTTGACTTCACCCAGTGCTGAACCGAGCAGCCGTTTCCCCAGCGCCACCGCTTCGCTTTGCTGTTGTTTTTTCAGGAAATTACGGATGCTCATAATGGCGCGGCTGGTCACCACGTAGTTCAGCCAGCTGGCATTAGGTTTGCCGCCAGGGCTGGTGATGATTTCAACGGTCTGGCCGGTTTCTAAGGCTTTGGTCAGCGGATAAGGTTTGCGGTCAACTCTTACACCAACGCACTTATTACCGATGTCGGTATGCACGGCATAGGCAAAATCGACGGCATTAGCGCCAATCGGCAGCTCAACGATTTTGCCTTTGGGCGTAAAGACATAGAGCTCGTCCGGGTACAGCTCGGTTTTAACGTTCTCGACGAATTCATAGGTGTTGCCGGCGCTTTGCTGGATTTCCAGCAGGCTTTGCATCCAGCGCCGGGCGCGGATTTGTGCAGCGCTGTCGCCCTGTTCGCCGGACTTTTTGTATTTCCAGTGGGCAGCGATACCGTTGTCGGCCATTTCGTCCATTTCGCGGGTGCGCATCTGGATCTCCACCGGAATACCATGCGGGCCAATCAACGAGGTATGCAGCGACTGATAGCCGTTTTGTTTTGGAATAGCGATGTAATCTTTAAAGCGGATCTCAATAGGTTTGTACAGGTTATGCACGACGCCGAGCACGCGGTAACAGGAATCAACGCTGTCGACCACGACGCGAAAGCCATAAATGTCCATCACATCGTTGAACATCAGCTCTTTGCTTTTCATCTTGCGGTAGATGCTGTACAGGTGCTTTTCACGGCCTTTGACTTCGGCGTTGATGCCGGCATCACGAATGTGCGCGGAGATCTCGTTCTGAATTTTGTCGATAATTTCGCTGCGGTTGCCACGCGCCTGTTTCACTGCAGTTTCCAGCGCGCGGTAGCGCATCGGATACAAAGCGCGGAAACCCCAGTCTTCCAGCTCATTTTTGATATTGTGAATACCGAGCCGGTTGGCGATAGGGGCATAGAGTTCTAAAGTTTCGCGGGCGATACGGCGGCGTTTTTCCGGTTTTAACGCGCCGATGGTGCGCATATTGTGCGTGCGGTCGGCCAGTTTAATCAGGATAACGCGGATGTCCTGCGTCATCGCCAGAAACATTTTTTGCAGGTTGGTGACTTCGAACTCTTTGATATCTTTGAATTTTACTTTGTCGAGTTTCGAAACGCCCTGCACCAGTTCGGCCACAGTGCTGCCAAAACGTTGTTTCAGGTCGTCAAAGCTGTATTCGGTGTCTTCTATCACGTCGTGGCACAAAGCGGCCATCAGCGTTTCGTGATCCATCCGCATGTCGGCCAGAATACTGGTGACGGCGACCGGGTGGGTGATGTAGGGCTCGCCGCTGCTGCGAAATTGCGGCGCATGCGCATCGCGCGCAAGGATATAGGCCTGTTGCACCAGGGCAACCTGCTCGGGCGGCAAGTACGCGCTGATCTGTTGTTTCAGACCTTCAAATAAATACACAGTGTGAGACTCCGGGCCCGGATATCAGGGTTATATCCGCTTACAGAATCAAATATACGTGGATTTTCAAGGCTTGCCAACGGGAGACCCCGTTGGCAATGGGGCAGGATTAGTGATCTGAACCGATGATGGCGGCAACAGCGGCCATTTCAGATGCTTCCTGTTGCAGTTGGTCACGGCGTTCCTGTTGGTCCAGGATGTCGGCAGTGATCAGGCCTTTTTCAATTTCGCGCAGGGCGACGACTGTTGATTTGTCGTTTTCGATGTCAACCATCGCTTCTTTGCCTTCCACTGAGAGCTGGCGGGCGCGGCGGGCGGCGACCAGGATCAGGTCAAAACGGTTACCAATTTGATTTACTGCATCTTCGACTGTTACGCGAGCCATTTTGCACTCCGGGAAAAGACTGATTCGTTCAAAGCCGGCTAGTGTACGCTATTTTGCCGGTGTAGCCAACAGGCTGGCGAATAAGGCCGCTTGCTTTTGCTGCTGTTTTGCCAGCGTCAGGCGTTGGCCCAGTACCACTGCGGCGAACTGCTGCAGACACTGCTGGAAGTCATCGTTGATCAAAACATAATCATATTCAGTAACATGGCTGATTTCGCTGTGCGCCTGCTGCATCCGTTTGGCGATAGTCTCTGCGCTGTCGGTGCCACGGCCATTTAAGCGTTTTTCCAGTTCAGCCACACTCGGCGGCAGAATAAAAATCGATAACACGCCGGGCACTTGTGGCCGGATTTGCTGGGCGCCTTGCCAGTCGATATCGAGAAACACGTCCCGGCCTTTGGCCAGTTCAGTTTCTATAGCGCGGCGTGAGGTGCCGTAGAAATTACCGAAGACTTCGGCCCATTCCAGAAACACACCCTCTTCAATCAACTGTTTAAACTGTTCCACACTGACAAAATGGTAATGCACACCGTCGGTTTCACCGGGGCGCGGCGCGCGGGTGGTATGCGACACACTGAGTTGCATGTCGGCATGTTGCGCCAGTAAGGCATTGATTAAGCTAGATTTGCCGGCACCGCTGGGCGCAGACAGAATAAACAGGTTGCCGGGTAAATGTTGCATGCGGAAATTCTCTGAAACGGGCTCTGCCAACAAAAACCGCAGTGTACGCAGAACTGCTCCGGGCTGCAATCCACGACTTTTGCTGGAAATTACTGTGCTACAGCCGGTTTAACCGGCTTTTTTCGCAGTGGCTTTGACTGACAAGGTCAGCTCAAATCTGGCCATTGGTTCGTCGCCATGCAAAGAAGGGCAAGTGACCATGATACTGACGGTTTTGTTGATGCGCTGGCCGGTGGCGATGGATTCGTCCATCATCGCATCGATAAGGGCTCCGTCATTGCTGCGAAACCAGACTTCCGCCTCTGGCCGTTTTAAAAATTCACCTTTGACATCTTTAAACGCAAAGTTGGCGTTGATGCCGCGCTCACGCGCTTTGCTGAACACCAGAAAAGCACCGGCTAAATCGGCACCAATTGCCAGCGCGCCAAAATAAATACTGCCCAGATGATTTTTGGTGCGCCAGGTGTGCGGCATGCTGACCGCCAGATGCGTATCCGACATTTCGCGGATTTTTGGGCTGCAAAAACCAATCAGCGGGATATACCGCAGACCGAACCAAAACAGCATGCGCTGCGCTTGTTTGAGTGTGACGCGCATTGTGACTCCGCAAAAACAGAAAAACCGGGCCACAGCATATCCGACTGTTACTGGTCAGACAAGTTGTTGGTTTGGCTGGGTTGTCGCTCGCTATATTGCTGTTCAAAGTGCTGCTGCGCCTGCTGGCGCTGTTCCACGCACTGGCGGATGCGTTCGGTGTGGCGCACGCCAAAACAATAAAACGGCGGCTGATAATAATTTAGCCAGGCGAGCTGCTTGGCGCCCTGAAACGGCGCTTTGACTGTGATCACTGACATTGTCAGCGTAGCGGCCGACTGACTTTTGTCCTGATTTTTCGCCCGGCTTATCAGCGGTTTGGATTGCCTGGACGGTACCGATGCGGCTTGCTGTGCTCGCGTCTTTTTACCTGTGGAGCTGGCGTGTCGGCGCTGCGGTTGCTGCATCGCCTGTGGTTGCTGACAATGATACTGCAGCTGCAATTCAAGCTGTGCCTGCTGTGCTTTGATTTTCAGCTCCTGTTTCAGCTTATACCTGCGGCGTTGTTGTTCGCGGTTCTGTTCCAATGCGGCTTCAAGCTGTGCACACTGGGCAGTGCTGAACTGTTCAATTTGTGCCGGCGCAGCAGCGCTAAAATTCAGCAGCAGGCAACACAGCAACGGGCGGGCAAACCTGAAAATAAACGGGGTAAAAAGTGAGGCAAGCTGTTGGTCACACATCGGCAGATCCTTCTGTAGCAACGGGGTCCGGTAGTCGTCCTGACCGCCGGTGTTTTTGCGTCTGGCTCTTGGGTTGAGCTCTTGAGTCTAGTTAAATAAAAGTTAATTTCCAGCCGTCGCTGGCCGGACTTCCAATGCTTGCAAGGCGTTATCCAGGTTATCCAGATCGGGGTTCTGGCTGTCGTCAGCTGGCTGCGTGGCAGTGCTGTTGAGCGGCGGGGGGGGCAAATGACTGATCACCAGACTGGCCGCCAGATAAAACTGCAGGCGGCGACTTTGCAGCGTACCAGCCTGATGGCCGCTGGCCGGGTCCAGCCACAGCCGCATAGTTTTGCCTTGCGCGAGTGCCTGTTGCTGAAACTGCTGTAATGCAGCTGCTGAAATACGGTCGTCACGACCAGCGGCCCACAGATACAGCGGCCGTTGTAGTAAATCAATACGCGTCAGCGGCGACTCTGCACTGAGCTGTTGTTGCCAGTGTCGGTCTTGCCAGGGCACGCCGGCGGCGTGAAACAATGCACTGAGGCTCAGCTGGCCAAAAGGCGTGGCGGCCGTTGGCAGATAGGTTTGCAAAGTGGAGGCCAGATCCACCGGCGCCGCCAGCGCCAGGCCAAAGCGAAAGCGCTGCGGCTGGGCCTGCAGCGCCTGGATCGCCAGATAACCACCAAAAGAATGGCCAATGACCACTTGCTGCGCCGGGTCGCCAATGCCGTTTACCAATAAAAGGTCGAGCCCACTGAAGATATCGCTGAGCTGCGGGCTTTGCGGACCAAAATCACCCTGCGCCGCCTGCAAAAAGGCCTGACCGTAGCCGGCCGAGCTGCGATAGTCCGGTTGCAGCACAATAGCGCCGTGATTCACCAGCCATTGCACCCACACGTCATAGGCCGGGTCGGTTCTGCTAAAAGGCCCGCCATGGATCAGCGTTACCAGCGGGCTGTTGGCCAGTTTCCGGCCAGGCGGTAAATACAGATACCCAGGGATGGTTTGCCCGTCCGCAGCCCGCCAGGCGATTTGATGTGGTGACACACCTGTTGGCATCGGCGCTGCAGCATTTAGCTGTAATGATTGGCTTTGTTGGATTTGTAAATCGGCGCTCAGCGTTAGCAGTAAATGCTGCGCATTGATCTGGTCGCTGCAGGAATAACTGACCAGCAGCCTGCTTAAATCTTTTGCAGTTTGCAGCTGCATCGAACATAACGGCTGTATTGCCTGCAGCTGGTCCAGCAGCGCCTGCCAGGCGGGGTCTGTACTTTGCCAGAAGAGCCGCTGATACAAACGTGCATATGCCAGCAGCTTGCCATCGCGACCACGTAAGGTCTGGCTGATATCTGGTTGCAGGCCAGCGGCCGGGGCCGTTGTGGTGTTGTCAGTTATTTGCTTTGGGATTTGCTGAAGCAACAGGGGGTTGCCGGCGGCATCTTGCCAGACTTTGCGCTGCTCTGGAGCCGAAACCTGCCCCTTTGCTGACGGCCAGATTTGCTGTGCCGCATGATTGGGTTTTAACCACCAATAGCTGGGACTGGTTTGCTGCCACTGCAACACCGCACCGGCGGCGTTGAGTTCAATCACCTGCATTTGCTGCCGTGGCGGGATTTGTTTCTGGCCCGGTAAGGCAAAACCGGGTTGCCAAAGCGTGCGCAAGGTTTTGCGTCGGATATCAAGCAACTGCAGCAGGTCAGACGCGGCCAGCCACAGTTGTTGTTGATCTTCGCTTAACATCAGCTGCGTTGGTGGCACTTCGCGTTGTTTATGCAGCACCAGCTCTTCGCCATCACCCTGACTACGAAGCAGCCAGTATTGCTGGCCTTGCCGGCGCCAATAATAAACCCAACGCCCGTCCGGGCTTAATAGCGGCTGCATTGGCAACGCCGGAAAAAAATGACCGACGCTGAAATAGGCGGCTAAAGGTTGAGCGGGCAGCGGTGGCGATTGTTCACTCTGCTGTTTCAGCTGCTGCCAGTCCGTGGCGTTTAATGCGGTGATAGTCTGGTCAGCCCGCAGCGGCGCTGCACTCAACGGTACTGCGCTCAACGCGAAGCAAAGCCAGCAGAAGCTCCGTCTCAGCTGGCGGTAATAGCGAATAGCATTAGCACGCATCCGGTGCTTCAGCCTCATCAGGCCAGGTTTGCAGACTCGCCAATAAACACAAGCGCCCCTGTTGCCACAAGGCATATTCAGCGCTGTTATGTCCGGTGCTTTGCTGCGTCAGTTGTAGCGGAATTCCGGGCAACACCGGCGTTTTAAATTGTAACTGCAGTTGCTGCACCGGCGCTGGCAAGGCCTGACACAGCAGCGCAGCGCTTGCCATGCCATGCAAAATCGGCCGTGGCTGACCGAATAACAGTGCCGACCAGCGCCATAAATGAATGGGATTGTAATCGCCGGATAACCGCGCATAAGCCTTTGGTGCATCAGTTGTGGTGTTGATTTCGCACAGGGGTTGCCCTGGCTCGCGCTGCGCTGTTGCCGGGCCGGCTTTATTCACTGGTCGCGGCGCTTTTTGCAGCAGATAGTCGCTGCTGCCACTCAGCACCAGCTGTTGCTGCTGCCAGAGCTGCTGTTCGGCGCGCAGCAATAAGCCTTTGACATGCGCAACAGTGCTGAGTCGGGTCTGGATCTGCAGCGGGCCGCCCGCGCAAAGTTGTGCCGGCGTCAGGTTCTGCTGTGCCTGCAGCTCATTGTGCAGATGAATAAGTCCCGCCACTTTTAATCCGCTGCATTGCAACATACTGGCGAGCTGGGCTTTTTGCAGTAACGGATAATAAAAACACAGCGGCACTACGCCAGGTGCAAAAGCAAAAAACTGCTGATAAGCGTCAAGTTCTGCCAGCGCAGGGGCCATGGCCAGATGGCAAAATTCGCGTGATGCATTGCCAAAAGCCCGACCGGGCTTAAACAGCGTCAGACCAGCTTTGAGCAATAAAGGCCAAAGTGATGCCGGTAAAGGCCTTGCTGGCAATCCCAGCGGCATTAGCGACGGCATGAACGGTGGAAGTGATGGCTGCATCGGCGACCTGGAAATCTGTATAGTCCTGAGTAAATTGAGCTTATCAGAGCCCTGCCGCCGAACCCAGTATTTAGCTATGAGCTTACCAGGCGCTCAGCCCCAGTTTCAGCGCAATGCCGGTCAACAACAGCGCCACAGCACTATCAAACAGCCGCCAGCGCTGCGGTGAACTCAGCAGTAACTTCAGCTTAGGCGCCAGGCCAGTCAGCGCGCCGAACCAGCAAAAAGACGCCAGGCAAGCGCCGACGGTAAACCAAAGCGGTGACGGCTGGGCGTTGCCGATACTGCCAAGCAACACCACAGTATCCAGATACACATGCGGATTTAATAGCGTGATGGCAAAGGCGGTCAGCGCGGTTTTGCCGGCCGATTGCAGTTGGACTTCGCTGCTGGTTTGCAGGCCAGAATTGCCTTGCCAGGCACGCTGCGCGGCGCCATAAGCCAGATACAGCAACATCAGCACGCCGGCCACTGTCAGCAGCGGCACCAGCGGCGGTATCCACTGCTGCAAGGTCGCGATACTGCTGACGCCGGCGACGATGAGCAGCGCGTCACAGCCAATACACACCGCTGCAATCACCAGCCGGTTAGCGCCGGCCATACTCTGGCTCAGCACCCAGATATTCTGTGCGCCGATGGCGACAATCAGGCTGAGGCCAATACTGAATCCGGTCAAAAACGACAACATAAAAAACTCCGCAAAATGGCAGACGACAGCCTCAGCTTAAGCGCTGGCTTTAAATGAATCTAACGAATAATAATTGTGATACATGATTACAAATCATAATGTGCAGAGGTTGGCGAAAAACCGGGAGCAATCGTATGTTGGATTACCGTTTATTACAGGCGCTGGCGGCGGTCACAGCGCAAGGCGGTTTTGACAAAGCGGCCACTGCGCTACATTTGACCCAGTCGGCGGTCAGCCGGCGCATCAAGCAGCTCGAAGCCATTTTGGGTCAGCCGGTGCTGCAGCGCAGCACACCGCCCAAACCAACCGCTGCCGGCCAGCGTTTGCTCAATCACTTGCAGCAAGTGCGGCAAATGGAAAGTGCGCTCGGCCTGACCGAACCCGACAGCCCGCTGCAGGTGCGGCTGGCCACCAACGCCGACTCGCTCGCTACGTGGTTGCCGCAGGCTTTGGTGCTGCCAGAACCTTCGCAATTGCGTTTTGATTTAGTGGTAGAGGACCAGTCCGTCAGCCTGAAACGGATGAAACAAGGTGACGTGATGGCTTGTATCTGTGACAGCCCGCAGCCGGTCAATGGCGGCGCAGTGATGCCACTGGGCGCGCTGCGTTACCGCGCTGTGGCGAGCCCGGCGTTTATCCGCCGCTACCGCCTGCAAACTTTGACTGCCGAAGCGCTGGCGCAGGCGCCTTGTCTGGTGTTTAGCAGCGATGATGCGCTGCAACACCGCTTTTTGCATGACATCGCCGGCATCAGCCCAACGCAAGTGCATCAATGTCCATCGTCTGAAGGCTTTTTAAAAGCTGTACTGGCCGGGCTTGGTTTTGGCCTGTTACCAGAGCTGCAAATGCAAACGCAATTTGCCAGCGGCGAACTGATTGACCTGGCGCCGGGCTATTTTCTCGACACCCCGCTGTACTGGCACCACTGGCAAACCGAAAGTCCACAGCTGAAGCAGTTACGGCTGCAGGTGCAGGCTTGTGCGCAGCAGTCTTTGGTGGTGCCGCAGCCGTCGTAACTAATGCCTTGATAACTGAGTGGCGTGTCGTCACTGCAAATCCCCCTTGTAAATAAAAAGCGGGCCCCCAAATCTAAACCTCATCCAATAACCAGGCCCACTACTGATGCCTGCTTCTCAAGCTCCACAAACTGCTGACGTAACAATGCCAGCCGGTGTAAGCCGGCATCTGGTTGTGCTGTTCAGTGCGTTGTGGCTGGTATGGACATTGGCTCTGACGCTGGCCGCGCCATTGGATAATGAAGCCACAGCGCAAGCAGGATACAGCGCGTCGTGGCAAAGCCTGCCGGAGCAGACTGAGCCGATATTGCTGCAGGCGCAAAGTGAGCGCAGCAGCCCGCAATTATTCCTGCATGCCAAACAACAAGTTGTGTATGTGTTGGTGTCGGAGCCTGTGCTGCTGTTGCTGCGTTTGCTGGCTTTGTTATTGCCGGTGATATTGGTGCTGGCCTGGTTTATTCGTGCCGGGCCCAGGCGTAGTTTTCGTCTCGCATTGTGGCGGGACGCCAATCTCTGCTGCAAAAGGCAGCTGTATCACTGAAACCTCTTATTGCATTTGAAAAGTTAATTTTTTCTAATCAATAGAGGTATTTATGTCAAATTCTAAAAAAAACGCCGCAAAAAAGCTGCTGGCGTTTGCTGGTCCTGTTTGTTGTTGTTCTGATCATTATGCTGCAATCCATCGGGGTGCCGGTAGCCGCGCAAACTGTTGGTCCTCCTGCCAAAGCTGCTGCAGTGCAACAAAGCCTCACGGCTGCCGAGCGCAAAACCGCCCTGACACAGCTGGCAACGGTGTTAGCAGACCATTATGTGTTGCCAGAGATGGCGGCGCAGCTTTCCGCGGCGCTGATACACGCCGAAACCGCTGGCCGGTTTCATCATCTGCAAAGCAAACAACAGCTGGTCGTGAAGTGGGGCACTGGCTGCGCAGTGTGGGTAAAGATAGCCATCTGGGGCTGGAACTGACAGTGCAGTATGGCGAAGTGACGTATATCCGCCATGAAACCGATGAGAAATGCTACAACAACTTTGCTTTTGAAAAGCTTGAGATCCTGCCCGGCAATATCGGTTATCTGAAGCTGAACAAGTTTGTGCAGGCGGATGCGGCTTTTGATGTCGCAGCGCAGGCGCTGCAGTTTTTAAGCAGAACTGACGCACTGATTATCGATTTGCGCGAAAGTGCCGGTGGCTCGCCAGAGCTGGTGCGTTATCTGCTCAGTCATTTTCTACCGGCGGATACCTTGTTATGGCAGCTGGAAAGCCGAAGCGCGGAGCAAACGGAGGAAGTCAGGGCGCAAGTGGTCCTGCAAAAACAGCTGCAGATGCCGTTGTATGTGCTGCAATCCGCCAACCAGGTTAGTGCCGCCGAGTTTTTCAGTTATGCCCTGCAGCAGCAGGGACGTGCCACAGTGATAGGCGAAACCAGTGCCGGGCTTGCCCATTACACCGGCGCCATGGCGGTCACCGACTGGTTGTTTGTGCGCATTCCGCTGGCGCGGCCGCTGTTCCCGAAAAACGCTGATAACTTTGAGCAGCCAGGCGTAGAACCGGATGTGAAAGTGCCGGCGGCACAAGCGCTGCAACAAGCGCTTAAGCTGACGCAGCACTAAATAGACACATCGGCATTCACCATAAAAAAGCCCTCGTTGATACGAGGGCTTCATTAACTGCAGGAACAACAGGCCGGATTATTTCACCGGTTTTTCTTTGCCATGATGTGGTGAACGCGGGCCATATAACAGGCCATTATGGGCTTGTGGCGATAACAGCCGGTTGGTGGCGATAGCCGCGATGTCAAAGCCGGTATCGAGCGCCGTTTCCATAATCTGCGTCACTGCAGCTTCAACCAACATGCCGACAATACCGCCGCCGCCATTATTGTTTTGTTCACTGCTGGACGCACTGGCTTTGCCTTCCCACAGCAGCGCGTTGGTTTTGCTGTCGGTTAAGCGTGCTTTGACCACCACCACAGTATCGCTGGACAGTACCGCATAAGAAGTGCCGTATTCCTCAATGTCGATATACAGCACCGCATCGGCGCCAAAAATCTCGTTGAGTTTTTTCGGTGCCACGGCGTGGATATCTTCAGCGACGGTCAAGCCATTGTTTTTAAAGGTTTCATTAACCAGCGCCACCGGAAACACGTAATAACCGGCTTCCGCCAGTGGCACTGTCACGTTGGCCAGCACGCCGTATGGCGCTATCACCTCTGAAGTGTGATTGGTCGGTGGCAGCACCAGAATTGACTTCGGATTGCTTTGCTTAAAAGCGCTGTAATCCATCGGTGCATCGGTAGTGGCACAACCGGCCAGCAGTAAAGTCAGCACAAAAGCCACACATAATTTCAAAGTGCTCATGACTGCCCTACCTTGGCGTTTTTCAGTAAAAAGTCGATAAACTGGGTTGATTCAGGGTACAGCTGCTTTTCTTTTTGCAGATAACCGAGGCCGGTATCGCGCTGACCACTTTGCAGATACAAAAAGCCCAGATGCGCATAAATGCCCGGGCCGACCTGCAGTTTATTGCGCTTGGTGTCGCGGATGGTTTTTTCCAGCGCTTCGATTTGCTCGGTAACCGTTGAATCTTCGTTTTTAAAGTGCTCGTAGACGTTGGTCTGGTAAGAACCGTAATGATACAGCGGCTTGGTGCTCTGACAGCCGCTGAGTGCCGCGACGGATAACGCGGCAACCAGCATGATTTTTACATCCATGTGTTTTGGTCTCACTGCGGTTGCCATTGGTTATTGCTGATGCCGTTCACCAGGTTATTGACCGCTTCCCGTAAAGCCAGATCTAACACTTTGCCGTTTAACGTGGCGTCATAACCGGCGCTGCCGCCAAAACCAATCACTTCGCGGTTAGACAGACTGTATTCACCGGCGCCCATTGCCGAGAACACCACGGCAGAGGTTTCTACATCGACGATGTTTAACGCGACTTTGGCGTAAGCGATTTGTTCTTTGCCTTTGCCTAAAATGCCAAACAGTTGTTTGTCGCCAGTTTGTTTGCGGCCAAATTCAGTGACGTCGCCAGTCACGACGTATTTAGCGCCGATGACATTTTGTTTGGCGCCGGCAAATTGGGCTTCCTGCGACAGCTCGGCCATGTTGGCGCGGTCCATCACCAGAAAGCGGTTAGTCTGTTGTAAATGCGTGATCAGAATGGTTTTGGCTTGAGAGCCTAACTGATCGATTTCGGCATTAAAAATGCCATTTTGGAAATTAGAACGGTTTTGGAATTTACCGACCACCAGTTTGCTTTTGGGCCCCTGATATGGCTGGTAGGCAGCGTTGACTTTAGGGGCTTCAATAGTGCGCGATGATTCGGTGGCGGTACAACCGGCTAATACCACCAGAGGTAAAGCCAGCGCTAAGGTGCGGAAGGTACTTTTCATGTAAATTTCCTTTTTCGGTGAAAGTTGCAAAATAGTAACAGGACTTCTGCAGTTAAACATTGGAAATTTAAACTTCAGCTGAACGAGTGGTGCTTTTCTGTACGGCCAGGGGAGGCGGAAGAAAGACTAAGTGCGGGCGCGATCAATGAGCGCGCCCGCTATGTTGGGAAAACTATGCAGTTAAAACAGCCAACGCATGCCGACAGCGGCAGCACTGTCGTGTTGGGTGTCAAGTTCGAGTTGCGTTGCCAGCAGATACGCAGTCAGATCTTTGCCGAGGTTATAGTCCGCGCCGACCGACCAGCTATGGCCTGCTTCGCTATGGCGGGTACGGCTGTGGTCCTGCATAAATTGCAGTTTGTAGGCGATGGTATCGCGTTTTAACTGCACTTCTGCCAGCCAGGCATTGCCTTTTAGCGGTTTAGTCTGATGCTCACTATGCTGCCACAACAGGCCACCGGATAAAGTGCCGAAGCTGGACTCGTTCAGCAGCGCATGCGCCAGCAAGCGGTCTGCACTGATGTTGTTCAGTTCATTGGCGCGGGCATAAGCAAAATAATAGGGCGCTTGCTTAAAAGCGGAGTCGCCGTAGCTGAGGGACCAGTCGTAACCACCGGCGGTTTCGTCGCTGGCACCGGTCTGATAAGTCGCGCTCCATTGCCATAACCCCAGTTTCGGGCTTTGGTAACTGACGATATTTTCCAGCCGGTCCTGGCCCGGCGTCAGCTGCGCCATGTCGGCTAAGGTCTCGTTAAATAAGTCGATTTTGCCTTCAGACTTTTTAAACTTGCTGTCGTTTTTACCAAAAATCAGCTCGCCGTAGGTTTTGCTGGCAACCCCGATGTAAGTATTGCGACTGCCAAGCCTGTGGCCTTTATTGCTGTCATCGAGGCCATTGACCTGCCACTCGTACACAGCAATCAGCTTTAAATCATCGGTCAGAGCCTGGTCGGCTTTGATTCCCAGACGGCTGAACGGCGCTTCGATTTGCCAGCCCTGGTCGGCGTAGCGCAGCAAATCGGCGTCGGTATACAGCGCCTGCAGGTCGATTTTGCCGTAAAAATCCCAGTTAAAATCCTCGGCCTGCAGTGGCGCAGCCACTGCAACCAAGCCAGCCAAAGTCGTGAATAAAGCTTTATGCATTTTGTGCCTCTGTACTGCTGATCATCACAGGACTGGCTGATACAGCTGCCGCCGGGCCTTGCGCAAGTTCCCGGTTAAGAGTGTCGCTATCGAGCTCACCACACCATTTGGCGACTACCAAAGTTGCCACACCATTGCCAATCAGATTGGTCAAAGCGCGCGCTTCGGACATAAAACGGTCGATGCCTAAAATCAGCGCGATGCCTGCCACCGGCACTGAGCCAACTGACGCCAAGGTGGCAGCCAGCACAATAAAACCGCTGCCGGTGACGCCCGCCGCGCCTTTGGACGTGACCAGCAACACCGCTAATAAAGTGAGCTGCTGGGTTAAATCCATCGGTGTGTCGGTGGCCTGGGCAATAAATACCGCCGCCATCGTCAGGTAAATCGCGGTGCCGTCCAGGTTAAAAGAATAACCGGTCGGGATCACCAGGCCTACTGTTGATTTGGTGGCGCCGAGTTTTTCCAGTTTGGTCATCATCCGCGGTAACACCGATTCACTGGATGAAGTGCCGAGCACAATCAGCAGTTCCTCACGGATGTAGCGGATAAACTTCGTGATCGAAAAGCCATGATAACGCGCGATGGCGCCGAGCACGATAAAGATAAACAGCAGGCAAGTCGCATAGAAAGTCGCCATCAGGCCGGCGAGCGACCACAGTGTGCCGATGCCGTATTTACCGATGGTAAAGGCCATGGCACCAAAAGCACCGACAGGCGCCACTTTCATCAGCATATGCACGATGGCAAACAGCAGCTCTGAGCTTTTTTCGATATAGGTGAACAGCACGTTCTGCCGGCCGCCCAGGCGCTGCAGCGCAAAACCAAACAGGATGGAGAAAAACAGCACCTGCAGCATGTCACCGCGGGCAAAAGCGTCAAACACACTGGTCGGGATGATATTGAGCAGGAAATCGGTCATCGTCTGCATCTGGCCGGGCGCGGTGTATTTGCTGATCGACTGCTGATCGAGGCTCGCCGGGTCAATATGCATGCCGTTGCCGGGCTGCACGAAGTTAATCACCACCAGACCAATCACCAGTGCGATAGTCGAGACAATCTCGAAATACAACAAGGCATAACCACCGGTTTTGCCGACCCGTTTCATATCTTCCATACCGGCGATGCCAATCACCACAGTACAAAAGATGATGGGCGCGATAATCATTTTAATCAGTTTGATAAAACCGGTGCCGAGCGGCTGCATCGCCGTGCCGGCGTCCGGATAGAAGTGTCCGAGTGTGATACCAATGGTGATGGCGAGCAGCACCTGAAAGTAGAGGCTGGAAACCAGCCGGCCTGTTGCTTGTTTCATCTTGTTCTCTTTTTAGTTGGCGGAGGAAATCTCCCTGTCGGATGGACAGAGGCAAAGGCTGGGCCAAAAATGGTTTGATGATAAAGTTGTTATTTATCAAATGGTTGATTTTCGCTTGGCGCTGATAATGTAGGCTGTTGTGTGGATTTCCACACAGCCTGAGCTGGCGGTTGTCACTTTTTCCGCCGAAATCTAAACAGTCTCGTCATAAAGCTGAACACCAGCAAACAGCTGTGCGCAAGGCAAAAGCCAGCCCCGGCGTACCACCTACTGGTCCAGATACTCGGCAATTAAATCCAGAAATTCATCACCGTAGCGGCTGAGTTTGGTTTGGCCGACGCCGCTGATGGCGAGGAAGTCGCTGCGGCTGGTGGGCATTTGCTGGGCCATTTCGATTAACGACGCGTCGCTGAACACCACAAAAGGCGCGACGTCGGTGCGTTCGGCGATTTGTTTGCGCAGGGCGCGCAGTTTGCTGAACAGCAGCCGGTCGTAGTCTTGTTTTTGCTGGGCTTTGCCGGCTTTCGGTGAGGTCGGTGCGCTTAAACGCGGAATGGCCAGTTGCAGGCTGGTTTCGCCTTTAAGTACAGGTCTTGCTGCGGGTAATAACTGCAGTACTGAGTGACGGGTGATGTCCTGTTGCAACAAGCCGTAATGGATCAGCTGGCGTAGCACTGACAGCCAATAATCATGGCTTTTGTCTTTGCCGATGCCGTAGGTGGACAGTTTGTCGTGGCCGAGTTCAGTGATTTTCTGGCCCTGACTGCCGCGCAGGACGTCGATGACATGGTGCATACCAAAGCTCTGGCCGACGCGATAAACACAAGACAGCGCTTTTTGTGCCAGCTCAGTGCCGTCAAAGCGTTGTGGTGGGTCGAGGCAAATATCGCAGTTGCCGCAGGCCTGCTGACTGGCTTCGCCGAAATAATTCAGCAGCACCTGGCGGCGGCAAGTCTGGGCTTCAGCAAAAGCCGCCATCGCATTAAAACGCTGCAGCGTCACTTCAATCCGGTTTTGGTTTTCGTCGGTTTCAATCCATTTGCGTGTACGCGCCGTGTCGGCCGGGTCAAATAACATAATGGCTTCAGCGGCAACGCCGTCACGGCCGGCGCGGCCGGTTTCCTGATAATAGGCTTCGATGGTGCGCGGCAAATCAAAGTGCACGACAAAGCGGATATTGGGTTTATTCACGCCCATGCCAAAAGCGACAGTGGCGACAATCAGCTGCAGCTGGTCACGCTTAAACTGGTCCTGCACGAGGGCGCGTTGTTCGTTACTGAGGCCGGCATGATAAGCGCCGACGGCAAAGCCTTTGCTTTTGAGCTGTTCAGCTAATTCGTCGACTTTTTTGCGCGACGAGCAATACACAATACCGCTCTGATTTTCCTGGCTTTTCAGCAAAGTCACCAGCTGCTCCAGCGGGCGGAATTTTTCCAGCACTGTGTAGCGGATATTGGGGCGGTCAAAACTGCTGATACTGATAAAAGGCTGGTACAAACCCAGCTGCTGGCGGATATCCTGCTGCGTGGCCGGGTCGGCGGTGGCGGTCAGGGCCAGAATGGGCACTTGCGGGAATTGCTGTTTCAGCCGCGCTAAGGCGATGTAATCCGGGCGGAAATCGTGGCCCCATTGCGACACGCAGTGCGCTTCGTCGATGGCAAACAGGCTGACCCCAACTTCGCCAAGGCGCTGCAGAAACTGTTCCTGTAACAGCCGTTCCGGCGCGACATACAACAGTTTTATCTGGCCGTCGCGCAGGCGGCGGAATACGTCCAGCACTTGTTCGCGCGCCAGGCTGCTGTTCACAAAATCAGCGGCAATGCCCATCGCCTGCAGGCCATCGACCTGATCTTTCATCAGCGACATCAGCGGCGACACCACCACAGTGACGCCCGGCAACAACAGCGCCGGCAGCTGATAACACATCGACTTCCCGCCACCGGTCGGCATCAGCACAAAACAATCGCGCCCAGCCAGCACCTGCTCAATGATCTCAACCTGACCAAAACGAAATTCGCTGTAACCGAAAGTTTGTTTCAGCGTTTGGTGCAACAGATCGGGAGTAGAGGGTGCTGGGTGCAAAGCGGCGGTTACCTTGGTTAGCAAAAGTCGGCGGCTGAAGAAGGCCGATATTCTACTGATTTCTGCCGATGCTGTCTGCTTCAGTTCGCTTCGGCGCAGGTCTGGCTACTTCAGATCTCTGCGCTGACTGAAGCCACCGAATCCCGCTCGATCAGCTGTGATAAAAACAGATGAGTGCGATGCGCCGGCTCTGCCGTTGGGTCGCTGGATAGTTCAATGGCGAGGCGGGCGGCGTAGCTGGCCATTTCTTCGACCGGGTAATGCATAGTGGTGAGCTGCGGCCGGCAGGCGCGGGCGACGATCAAGTCGTCAAAACCCACCACTGACACATCTTCTGGCACCCGTAGGCCGGCAGCAAAGAGTGCATGAATAGCACCGACCGCCATTAAATCGTTGTAGGCCAGCAGCGCGGTGAAATGCACTTTGCGCTTAAGCAGCGCTTCTACCGCCTGCATGCCGCCTTCGATATTGGCGGTCGATTCTTCAATCGCCTCATCTCTGAGTGTGATTTGCGCACCGGCCAACGTCTGGCGGATGCCTTGCAGCCGTGCGCCGGGGTCGCGGTTTTGGTAAATACTGGTGATGACCGCAAAATCGCGGTGGTTATTCTCCAGCAGCATCTGCGTGGCTGCTGCGGCGCCGGCGATGTTGTCGAGCCAGACACAACGATGCGCGATGGCCGGAATGTAGCGATTGACCAGCACCAGACCGGGGATCTCTTCGGCGAGTTTAATCAGGGTTTTTTCGTCGGAATATTCGCTGTGCAGCACTATGGCCTGGCAGTTGTGGTCGCGCAGTGAATTGATGGCGTCCAGTTCTGACTGGGTTTCATACATCGAATTGGCCATCAGCAGCTTGTAGCTTTGTTCGCGGGCGGTTTTCTCGACGCCGGCAGCAAGGGTGCCGAAAAAGGTCATCGCCAGTTTCGGCGTGACCAGACCAATAGTACTTTTGGTTTTGCTGACTAAGGCCTGTGCATTGCTGTTGGGCCGGTAACCCAGCTCTTTGATGACTTTTTGCACCCGGGCGCGACACGCGTCGCCGACCTTGTGATTGCCATTGATGACGCGCGATACGGTCGCAATCGACACGCCGGCGACGCGGGCGACATCTTTAATATTGGCCATCAGCGGTGTTCCTCCAAAAACTGCAGCCGCTGCACGTGCCAAAGCACCAACAGGGCGAAAAGACTACAAAGCACAGTGCCGCCACTTAATAACAGCCGCATGGCGTCGAGTACGCCGTCAGCCTGCGCTGCACCGGCGCCGGCAGCAAAACCAAGCGTATTTAAAGCGAGGCCAGACAATAACATAGACAGCGCCGCGCTAACACTGACTACCCAATGATGCAGCGCCGACACCGCGCCAAAGGCTGTGCTGCCGGCCGGTTCAGTGGCGGCCAACAGCGGGGGGATCAGCATTGCCATCGCAGTCCAGGCTGCGCTGCAAAGGATAGCATCGAGCAACAGCCAATAGGTCGGGTCGCCCTGATACAACCACCATTTGGCGGCACCGCCGAGCAAATTCAGCATAAAGACCCAGCACAAAGTGTGCACGGCGCCAAAGCGCGCGCTGCTCCAGCCAAGCACGGGGACAAAAGCCAGGCCAGCCAAAGCATAGCCACTGGATAACAAGGCTTTCCACCAGGAGCCGGCGACCAAATCGGCCTGATTCATCGCATACACCAGCAGGTAATAATCCAGCGTCGCGACAAAAGCGCAGCCACAGAGTTGCAGCAGACATAACAGCATTAGCCAGCGCAGTAGCGGCCGTTGGCACAACAGGCTCAGGCTGTCGCGCGCCGCGACCGGGGCCTGTGTTGCCGGCGCTGCCTTGTGGTTTGAATCGTGATTTGTAGCGTGATTTGTCTCGCGGGCGCGAAAAGCCAACAATAACCCCGGCAGCGCAATCAGCAAAGTGCCGGTCAGGGCGCCGACCCAGCGCACGCCTTGCTGAAAACTACTGAACAGCGCCAGTTGCGACAACGGCACCAGCCACTGATAACCCAAAGAGCCAAGTTTTTGCACCGCACTGGCGAGGCCAAACACCGCCGTGCGTTGTTGCGGATCTGGTGTTTGTTCAAATACCAGGCTTGATAGCGGCACCGCCAACAGCGGCAGCGCCAGAAAAAATAACAAAGACAGCAGCGAGAAATAACCAAGTTGCCATAGCGGTGGCCAGTCGGCTGGCACCTGCCACATCAGCACAAAACTCAGGCTTAACCCCAGCACTCCGGCCAGTAAAAACGGCCGGCGCCGGCCAAGGCGGCTTTGGCAGCAGTCCGACGCGCGGCCAACATAACCACTGATACTGCTGCCCAGCAACATAGGCCCGGCGATCGCCAGACTTAATAACAGCGGGTCCAGCGCCAGCGTCATCTGATAAAACGGCACGGCCAGCACCAGCACACTCTGGTTGGCAAAAAACAACGCCAAAAAGCCAGCGGCTAACAGGTAGCGCTGGACTTTGTGGTTGCTGGCGGCACGGTTCGTGTTGGCCTGGCTTGTGCTGGCTCGGTTTGTGGTCGCGCGGTTTGGCAATAAGGCTCCGTTAACGCATTAAACTCACTTCGGCAATTTCCAGTGCATTGTTCCCATCGCTTGGCGCCAATAACTGCCACTGCGTGCCCTGTAACTGCGACAAATCACCGAGGCTCTGGCCCTGATGCGTAAGCTGTGCCGGCATAAAAGTCGGGTAGGCCTGCGTCAGCAGTGTTGGCGTTGCTTGGAGCGCGCTCAGCGGCACCAGTTGATAACGCCAGTCGGAGCTGGCTTCCAGGTCGATGCCAAAAGCCAGACCGTCTTTATTTAGCAGCGCAAAACGCACCGGCAGACTCTCTTTCACTGCACGCATTTTAATAGCGACCTTAGTGTACCCGGCTAAATCGCGTTGCGTCAGCCCCATCACCGCATGGGTTTCGGTGCGTAACAAGGCTAAAGGCGGTTGTTGCCAGTCTGGTGTTTTGGCCGGGCGCAGGCGTAAAACCAGGCCTTGCTGACGTTCACCGGCCAGCCATTGCTGCGTGACTTGCGCATCTTTTGGATAAAGCACAGTGGTCTGGTCGACACTCTGATCAACATGGGCATCAAACAGCGGCACTGCGGCACCGGGTTGTTGCAGCAAAGTGCTGAAATGATGTTGTGGGCTTTGCGGGAAATCCCAGTCCGACGGCAGCGCTTCGACTGCGCCGGGGAAACTCAGCGCTTTGCTATTTTCTTGCAGTACCAGCTGATATTGCAGCAGACCGCTTTGTGCTGGCAGCTTCAGCTTAGCGCAATAGCGGCCTAAATCTTCCACCTGCATCGGTTGTTCTTGCACCTGACCTTCACCAGCGAGCCGGTAAAACAGGCTGACTTTCAGGCTGGATACGTTTGCTGCAGACAGCTGCGCACAGACTGGCAGCGGCTGGTCGATGGGCCATTGCCGCAGCGGCTGATGGACCAGCAGCGCCGGTTTGGCGGTGATTTCCGGCAGCAGGAAAGGCCGATCCTGCGCTTTGTTCTGTGCAAATAAGGCCGCAGTTTTCGCCAGCAGATAACGACCCGGCGTCAGCGTCACTAAGCCGTTTTTCACGGCCAGCTGCGAGCCATCGGCACGCTGCAGCACAAAGTTTTTGCCCAAATCGGCCAGCTGAATAGTCATCTCGCGGGCACTGACCGACAGTCGCACCGCCTCACGTTTTAAGCTGGAATTCTGGTGCGGGTCGTCCAGTTCAGTCGCATCCGGATACACTTCCAGCTGCCATAAACCAGCTTGTTGTTGATCGAGGAAATACGCGCCACTGCCCTGATATTGCACCAGCGGCGAGCTGCCGACACCGGCGATATGACGCAGTTGGTCTGCCTGCACAGGCATATCAGTTGTACTATGGCTGTGATAAAACCGGCTGCCGTTATTCAGCAGCGCCAGGCCTGTTACCGGATCTAACCGTATATTCAGCGCCGCGCCACCAAACTGATTCGATGCCGGATAAGCACCGGTATCCGCGCCACGTGGCAGGCTGCGAAACACTTCGCCGGCGATCAAAAAGCTGATGGCTTTGGCCGGGGTGTACAACAAATTTAAATAATGCGTGTTGTATTCAGCATTGCTGGCGGCGAGCGCCGCCGGGTCATAGGCAAACTGGGTCGCCCACTGAAAACCTGCAGTACGGAAACTGCGCGCCATCGCTGGATACAACAACGGTGCTTTGACATCGGCGGCATCAAATTCGTAAATCATCCGCGCTTTGCTGGCGCACTCGGCGATGTCTTTAAATGGGTTGTGATACTGGGCAACCGAGCCCAGCACATTGCTTTGCAGGCTGCTGTATTTCAGCAATCCGGTTGGGTACCATTGAAACGACACACCATCGATATTGCTTTGACACAAGGCTTTGGCAAATTCCGGCCAGTTACCTTGTTCGCTACTGTTATAAAACAATGGTTTAGTCACACCTGCGTCGCGCATGACTTTGATCAGATCGTTGACATAAGCCGTCACCGCGCCGGCGTCAGCGTGCTTTGGTTCGTTAAACAGTTCAAACGCCAGAATATTCGGGTCTTTGGCGTAGGGCACGCCATCGCGGTTTTTATGCGCCATCAGCTGGGTTAAATAACGGTGCTGCGCTTTGATCGCATCAGCTTTTTCGTTCATCTGGTTTTTGCTGTACAGCACGGAAAAACCAGACTCTTCTGGGTCCGGCGCCGGATAACCGCTGCCCCACCAGCCAATCGGCGTCACCACCGCTTTAATGTTGTAGCGTTTGAGTTCTGAGAGCAGAAAATCAAACAGCTTGAGATGCTCGTTCTCAAGCAGATTGCCGTCGCGGTCGCTAATTAAACGGTCCCACAAATGGATGCGGTACGCCGTGACGCCTAAACGTGCCAGATGCGCCACGTCCAGCCGGATCATCTCCTCGTGCGACAAACCCATGGCTTTGACCGAACGATAACCAAAGGCAAACGGCAGGCTGTAGTTGGCGCCAAACAGCGCTACTTCTGCAGGTTTGCCATCAGCATTCGTCTGATACCAGACGCCGTCTTTGACATAAGATTCACTGGCGGCGGCGCTGAGTGACAGCGCCGCCAGTGTCAGCAGTGTTGTTGGCTGGAACCGCATCATCACCACCACACGCTGTAGAACACTACCAACACCAGCACCACGAGCGCTAAGGACAGGCTAAAACCTTTGCTGGTACCGAAACTGATGTCATTGAGTTCCACCGCACCGGCCTGATTTTTATTGCCTTGCAGCAGAGAAACCACAATTGCCAGGCCCAGACACAGCAGGAATACCAGACCCACCCGGTCCATAAAGGGCAGCGCCGGCCAGAACTGATAAAACAGGAAGCTGAATACCGCAGAGCCTACAGCGGCCAGCAGCGCGGCGTCTGCGGTAGTTTTTTTCCAGAACATGCCCATAAAAAACAGCACCACAATGCCTGGCGTAAAGAAGCCGGTAAATTCCTGAATATATTGGAAGGCCTGGTCAAAATCACCCAGCAGCGGTTTGGCGGTAAAGAGTGCGATTAATAAAGACAGCAAACTGACTGCGCGGCCGACCAGCACATAATGTTGCTGGCTTTGGGTTGGTTTGACCTGGGCATATAAATCCATCGTAAAAATGGTGGCCACTGAGTTGGTCATAGACGCCAGGCTCGACAAAATCGCCGCCACTAAAGCGGCGAAAATCAGGCCCTTCAGGCCAGAAGGCATCAGTGCCATCATTTGTGGATAAGCCTGATCTGGTTTAGCTAAATCCGGCAGGATCAGCACGGCTGCAATACCTGGCAACACCACAATGACCGGCATTAACAGCTTCAGAAAGGCAGCAAAGGCGATACCTTTTTGCGCTTCACGCAAGCTGGAAGCGGCCAACGCGCGCTGGATAATATATTGGTTAAAACCCCAGTAACTTAAGTTCATCACCCACATACCACCGACCAGCACTGAAATGCCCGGCAGGCTGGCATAGTGCGGATTATCCGGGCTTAAAATCATGTCGAATTTTTCCGGCGCTTTGGCAAGCAGCGTGTCAAAACCAGCCAGCACACCAGCACCCGCGCCAATCATGTTCAGCGCCAGGTACGACATAAACAGGCCACCGAATACTAAAAGCACCACTTGCAGAATGTCGGTAAATGCCACGGCTTTAAGGCCGCCATACAGTGAATAGCTGACCGAGAATAACGCCAGCAGCGCCATGCTCCAGAACAGGTCAATGCCTGTCAGCGCATTGACCGCCAAAGCACCCAGCCACAGCACGGCGGTTAAATTGACAAACACATAGACGGATAACCAAAAGATGGCGAGCGTGGTGCGGACGCGGTTATCAAAGCGCTGCTGCAAGAACTGCGGCATCGTATAGATTTGTTTTTTCAGGAAAATCGGCAGGCAGTATTTACCGACTAACATCAGCGTCAGCGCCGCCATCCATTCATAAGAGGCTATCCCTAAGCCAATAGCATAACCCGAACCGGACATACCGATGATTTGTTCGGCCGAGATATTGGCGGCAATCAACGAGGCGCCAATCGCCCACCACGGCAGGCTGTTGCCGGCCAGAAAGTATTCGTTAGTATTTTTCTGATGGCCTTTTTCTTCGCGCGACACCCAATAGGCGACGAACAGCAGGCCGAGGATGTAGACGACAAAAATCGCCATGTCGAGTGTTGATAAAGTCATAGCCAGTCCTGGATTTTCCTGTGATCTCCCACTATTCGGGGAGTTTGTTGTTATAAATTTAAGCGTTTGGTCTTAACTAAAACGGTAAAAAATCTGCTGCTGATACAGCTCGCCGGGCCTGAGCACGGCCGATGGAAAATCCGGCCGGTTCGGTGCGTCCGGGAAATTTTGCGCTTCTAAACAGATGCCCTGATAAGGCGCAAAAGGGGCACCTAAATAAGTGCTGACATACACCTGTACACCAGGCTGGGTACTGCGTAGTTCCAGTGTGCGTTGCGCTGCACCGCTGCCGTGACTGAGTCTGGCCTGAAGCGGCAGCGTCTCTGTTGACGATTGCGCCACAAAGCAATGATCCAGTCCATGCGGCAAATCAGCGCTTTGCCGGCACCAAGGCCCAACGGCTTTGGCCTGACGGAAATCAAATTCATTCCCGGCCACACAACGCACGGCGTCCGGCAGCGGAATACCGCGCTCGTCCACTGCCAGATATTGCTCGGCTATTAACTCTAACTGATGCGCTGCAAGCGCTTCCACTGTTTGTTGCGGCGCCAGGTTAAAGTAACAGTGATTGGTCAGGTTGACGACGGTTTCGGCGTCGGTACTGGCCGTGAAACTCAGCTGCAATTCGCCGCCGGGCCGGCCCTGACAGTCCGTGCTATCCAACACCTGCAGGCGTTGGCGCACCGTCAAAGTGCCGGGGAATCCCTGATCTCCGGCCGGACTTATCAGTTCCAGCAGCAGGCTGTTGGCGCTGTGCTCCAGCACTGTCCAGGCGCGCTGTGCAAAACCTTCCACCCCGCCATGCAGACAATGCGGTGGCTGACTGGCGCTGAGCTGATGCTGCCGGCCCATGCTATCGGTATAACAGGCGCCGGCGATGCGGTTGGCATACCGGCCAACACTGGCACCGAGCGCTGCGCTGTCAGACAGATAAAACTGCGGGTCGGCCTGTGACAACGTCAGTTCCTGACCATACAATTTGATGCTTTGCACGCGAGCGCCGTAAGGCAATACCGTCACGGTCAGGCCGTTGTTGCAACTGATGGCGTGGGGGGTAAATGCCTGGCTCATAAAGCCCGGGCTCCGGCGCTGGCCTGACAGAGGTAAAAGGTCGGCTCGAGCTGATGCACGGCCGGATAGACTTTGCTTAGGTGCTGACAAACCGGTTCGATTAAATCAGCCGGTAACAGCGCCACCACACAACCACCAAAACCACCGCCGGTCATCCGTACGCCGCCGCGTTCGCCACAAATCGCCGCGACTTCAGCCACCAGAAAATCAATGGCCGGCACTGTGATGGCAAAATCGTCGCGCATTGACTGATGCGACTGCGCCATCAGTGCACTTAAGGTTTGGATGTCACCGTTTCTGAGCGCCACAGCTGCGGCTTCAGTGCGGTTATTTTCGCTGATGACATGGCGGGCACGGGCATAAATTAACGGGTCTAGCTGCGATCTCGCCGCTTCCAACTGTGCCAGCGTTACATCTCTAAGCGCTTTGACGCCAAAAAAACTGGCGGCCGCTTCGCACTGTTCCCGCCGCTCGTTATAGGCACTGTCGACCAGGCCGCGTTTGACGTTGGAGTGGATAATTAAGACCTGCAGGGATGCTGGCATCGGCACTGTCTGATAATCGAGGCTGCGACAATCCAGCAGCAGCGCCTGCCCGGCTAAACCTGCGGCACTGACCAGCTGGTCCATAATGCCGCACTGGCAACCGGCAAACTGATGTTCCGCCTGCTGGCCATTCAGCGCATTGTCGCGCGGCGACAGTGGGTTACCGGCGAGTGTGCTGAGGCCAAGGCCCAACACCATTTCCAGCGACGCCGACGAGCTTAACCCCGCGCCTTGTGGCACATTGCCGCCAACCACCAGCTGACAGCCCGGCAGGCGAAGGCCGCGTTGCTGTAAGCCGGCCACCACGCCGCGGACATAATTAGCCCAGCGTGGCGTCGAAAAAGGTTGGGTAATTTCATTTAAATCAATGACATGCAGCTCTTTATAATCCGCCGCGAAGATTTCAATCTGGTTGGAACCCGGTACGATGCGGCTGGCCAGCACAGTTTCAAACTGAATAGCGCAGGGCAGCACAAAACCGTCGTTGTAGTCGGTGTGTTCGCCAATCAGATTCACGCGCCCCGGCGCACTGAACAGCTGCGTGGCGTCCGCGCCAAATTCTCGTTGGAAAGTGGTTTTGACCATGTCCTGAAGTACGCCGGACAGACTCATTGCTTTACTCCTGATTTGTAATGTATGGCCGGCAAGTCACGTAAGCGTGCTGCAGCCTGTTCCGGGGTCATATCACGCTGGGTTTCGGCCAGCATTTCATACCCTACCATAAACTTTTTTACGCTGGCGGAGCGCAGCAGCGGCGGATAAAAATGCGCATGCAGCTGCCAGTGCTCAATTTCAGTGGCCGGGTCAGAGGCCTGACCGTTTCGCGCATAAGGCGCACAGTGCCAGCCCATCGAATAAGGGAAAGAGCACTGAAACAGATTGTCGTAACGAATGCTCAGCGCCTGCAGAATTTCCGCGAGGCTCAATTGTTCCGCTTCAGTTAACTGTTCCAGATGCTGCACGGCGCGCTTTGGCAGCAACAGCGTTTCAAAAGGCCAGCTGGCCCAATAAGGCACCACCACCAGCCAGTCGGCATTGTCCAGCACCAGCCGCGAGCGGTCGGCCAGTTCCAGTTCGGCATAGCGCTGCAAGAGGTTTTTGCCGTGTTTGGCGAGGTACGCCGCCTGCTGTGCGTCTTCGCGTGCAGGCAGAGTCGGGATACCTTTACTTGCCCAAATCTGGCCATGCGGATGCGGATTGGAACAGCCGTTGATCGCGCCTTTGTTTTCAAACACCTGCACCCAGCCGTATTGTTTTGATAAATCCTGATATTGGCCAATCCAGCATTGGATCACGGCCTGAATTTCCGCAATTGACAGTTCCGGCAGCGTTTTACTGTGATCCGGCGAATAACATATCACCCGGCTACAGCCTTGTTCTGCCTGTAATTGCAGCAAATCTTCCTGATTTAACGCCGCATCCGGTGTTGTGGTATTCAGTGCAGCAAAGTCGTTCTGAAACACAAAAGGGCCCCGATACTTTGGGTTGTGCGCGCCATTAATCCGCACATTACCCGGGCACAGATAACATGTTTCGTCATAAGACGGTTGCACGCTGGTGTCGGCCGCTTCGACCTGGCCTTGCCAGGGCCGTTTGGCGCGGTGCGGCGACACCAGCACCCAGTCGCCGGTCAGCGGGTTGAGCCGGCGGTGCGGATGCTCGACTGGATCAAAAGCAGTTTGCTCAGGTGTGGTATTCAAATCAGACATCAGCAATTTCCTCTACAGCAGTGCCCACAGCTTGCTCGCCAGTGCGATAGCCCTGCGGATTTTGTTGTTGCCAGCGCCAGGTGTCGCTGATCATATCGGTTAAATTAAGCCGCGCCTGCCAGCCCAGTTGTTGCAGCGCTTTGCCGGCGTCGGCATAACAGGCGCTGACATCGCCGGGCCGGCGTGGCGCAAAATGAAGGGGGATGGGGTGCCCCGACACCTGGCGGAAGGCCTCGACCATCTGCAGCACCGAATAACCCTGGCCGGTGCCTAGATTAAACAGGTGGTGACCGGCTTGGTTGTGTAGCTGTTCCAGCGCGCGGACATGGCCGTCGGCCAAATCCAGCACATGGATATAGTCGCGCACGCCAGTGCCGTCCGGCGTCGGGTAGTCGTTGCCAAACACGGTGAGTGCCTCGCGCCGGCCGACCGCGACCTGGCTGATAAATGGTATTAAGTTGTTCGGAATACCTTGTGGGTCTTCGCCAAGCTGACCCGACCGATGCGCACCGACCGGGTTGAAGTACCGAAGCGCCACCGCAGAAAAAGCCGGATTGGCGGCGCAATAGTCGGCGAGGATTTGCTCCACCAGCCACTTGCTGCGGCCATAGACACTTTGTGGCAAGGTCGGTGACTGTTCGGTCAGCGGCAGGCTTGCCGGGTCGCCATAGACAGTCGCCGACGAGCTGAATACCAGACAGTTGACCTGATATTGCTGCATCATCTTGAGCAGCGTCACAGTGCCGGCGACATTGTGCTGATAATATTTCAGCGGTTCGCGCGCCGATTCACCGACCGCTTTTAAGCCGGCAAAGTGGATCACCGCATCAAAGTTTTTGCCGGCTGCGGCGTTGGCCGCAAACACGGCAGCAAGCGCCTTTGCATCACAGATATCCAGCTCGGTAAAAGCAAAGCTGCCGGGCATGCCCCGGCTTAAATTGCTGAGCCGCTTTAACACTTCGCTTTGGCTGTTACTGAAATTATCCACCAGCACCAGCTGATGGCCGCGCGCCAGCAATGCCAGCGCGGTATGAGAACCGATATAACCGGCGCCGCCGGTCAGCAGGATATTCATCCGTTGTGCTCCGTTAGAATTGAATGCTGGCGGCCGGCAGGCCGGCAGCGCTGACCGTTAAACGACCTTTGAGACCCGCCGCGCCGGTTTTCACCAGCACCACGCCAACGCCACGCTCGGTGACTACAGGTTCCGGGTTGACGATATCCAGATCTGCGCTGTGGAAAGTCAGCGTCACGCCGCTGGAACGTACCGGGTTGCCTTTGCTGTCAATCAGCTGCGCTTTGACAAACACCTCATCAAAAGCAGCCGGCGCCGGGCCTGTGTTATCAACCTCAATTTGAATAGCCGCGGCCGGGCCTGGCGTGTGCACCTGATGTGCAGCCACCACTTTGCCGTTGATCAGTGCTTTGGCTTCGAGTCTGCCCGGCACAAAAGCCGGCAGGCTAAATTCAAATGGCGGCTTTGCGATGCGGTCGGACATCGAGTGTTCGCCGGCTTGCCGTGTCGCAGCGCGGGTGTCGATCAGTTTGCCGTTTAAATACAACGCCACTTGGTCGGCATTGCTGAATACCCGCACCTGTGCGCTTTGTCCGGCAACAACACCTTCGCCGCTCCAGTCGCTGGCGATAAACACCATGGGGCCGGAAGTGTAATGCGCGGATTGTTCGCTGGCCGGGCGTTGGCTTTGGAACAGGTAATAGCTGTATTTCGGCTGCCGGTAGATACTCATCAGGCCCGACGCTTCCAGGTCATCGGCATAACCACGGTTGTAGTCAAACATCACCCAATAACCGTCAGCAAAAGCCGGTGTACGCAGGTTGTCGTTATGTGCTTCCTGCAAATTGCTGGCTTGTTGCAACAAGCGGGTTTCACCGGCGGATAACAGCTGGCGCGAAGTGCGGGCTTCGGCTTTTAAGCCCTGCCACTGGTGCTGGGCAAAACCGGCGTCCTGCGCGTAATACTCCCAGTCACCATATTCGGAGACGATGTAAGGCTGAGTCGGTGGCGTGTAATGTTGCAGCCGGTGCTGGCGGGCCTGCAGATACAAGTCAAAACCCGGCATCCACCCAGCGGAATAAGCCCAGGGCGCTTCTTGTTTCACGGTCTGGTGCAGGCGTTTAATCAACGCCGGCGCCATCGCGGTTTCATTGAGCGAACACTCAAACGCCAGAATGCTCGGATGATTGCGGCTGCGGCGGATTAAATCGCGGCAGTTCTGCGCCATCAAATCAGCAAAAGCCGGGTCCATGGATTGGTATTGCCAGCCGGGAATGGCGTCGAGCAGCAATAAACCTAAGCGGTCGGCCGCATCCATAAAGGCTTTGGACTGTGGATAATGCGACAGCCGGACATAATCAAAACCGGCGGCCTTGATGCGGATAGCGTCACGCTCGTCGGCCAAAGGCCCGACGGCATAGCCTAAATGTGGAAATTCCTGATGGCGGTTGACGCCGCGTAAAAAGGTTTTTTGCCCGTTGAGCAGCAGCTGATGCTGAGTATCAAAAGCGATAGTGCGCAGGCCAATATTACGCTGTTGCCGCTCCAGCAACTGCTCGCCCTGCCACAGCTCAGTCACCAGCTGATACAGCGCAGGGTGCTGTGGGCTCCAAAGTTTGGGGCTGTTGATAAGCAGCTGTTGCTGCAGCGTCTGCTTTTTGCCGGCCTGCAGGCTGAGTTGTGCCAGTGTCTGGCTGATCAGCTTGCCGTTGTGCAAAATCTGTTGTTTTAACCGCGCTGCAGCTGTCGCCGCGGCGGCAGATTGCAGTTCAGTGGCCACCGCCACAGTGGCTGATTTTTTGCTGATGTGCGGATAACTGACCGCCACGCTGCCGCCGGCGACTGTGTCGCTTAATTGCTCAGAACTGATGTGCAGCGCAGGGCGCAGTGCCAGTGTCACCGGCCGGTACAGGCCGCCATAAGGGTTAAAATCGAGTTGTCTCAGCGGTTTTAAACCGGTCAGCGCATGGTCGCGGTTATCCAGCCGCACCAGCACTTCGACCTTTTCTGGCCGTTTGGCCTGTTGTCGCAGATAAGGCGTTAAATCGACGCTAAAGGGGAGATAACCACCCAGGTGCTGGCGTAAATGCAGGCCATCGACATAGACATCGGCTACATTCATCGCACCGCCGAACTGCAGCCACAGCTGCTGGCCTTCTTGGTTTGCGGGCAGCTGCAAGCGGGTTTTGTACCACATAGTGCCTTGCCACTGGTCGTTGACCACCAACGGTTCGCGTTTCGGCGTATGAGGCAGCCGCACCAGTTCCCAGCTGGCATTGGCAGTCGGTAGCTGACCAGCGCCCTGGGTGTCTTTGCTGAATAACCAGTGATGTACGGTCAGGTCGCAGGCCTGGGCGGCAGTTTGCGCCGGACAGGCTGCAACTAACTTGGGAGTAGCCTGTTGCGCCACAGTTTCAGTGGCCAGCGCTTGCCAGCACAGCAAGCTGAAGCCCACGGCTGCAGAGGGAACAAAAAAACGCGTCATGAAAGATCCTTGCACAAAAAAATGATGAAGTTGGCCCCGGCTTATGCCCAGTTGTATTCAACTTAAGCCCAGTTGCGTTCCACTTGTGGCCGCAGTACCAGCTCATGCCAATGTGCGCTTTTCGGCGCCTGCAGCATCGCAAGCGCTGCGGCTGCGACATCGTCTGACGTTAAATATTCAGGCCGTGCGGTGGCGCGAAAGCCGGTATCGACGCCACCGGGAATTAAATGCAGCACCCGCACGCCGCTGTCCTGCAGTTCACGCCTGAGCACTTTGCTGTAACTTTCCAGTGCACTTTTGCTGGCGCTGTAGGCGGCCACTCCGGGGTTAGCAAAACCGACGCAAGTGCTCAGCACCTGCAAAATAGTGCCGTGACCACGCGCCAGCATGCCGGGCAACAGGCATTCCTGCAGCAGCAGCGGCACACGGAAATTCAGCGCCAGCATTTGCTCCAGCGCCGGCCAGTCCGGGGTTTGCGCCGGGGCCCGGCTTAAGTTCGCGCCGGCACAGTTAATCAGCCCATCGACCGGACAAGCCGCTTCGGCTTGCCGACAAAATGCAATCAACGCGGCCGCATCGGTTAAATCAAAGGCGGCCTGCTGCACTAGCTGCGTTGCCGGTTGCATTGCTGGTGCCAGGGCCAGCACTTGGGCGCAGGTTTCAGCCAGCTTTGCCGCATCACGGCCCTGCAAACTCAGGCGATAACCGGCTTTGGCCAGTTGCAGCGCTAAGGCGCGACCGATGCCGCCGGAGGCGCCGGTTAACAGCAGATGTTCAGCCATCGTTTGCTCCTTGATTGAGTCAGATCCGGCTTGTGCCAGCATGGAAACAACACCGGCAGGCCAAAGCAGCCTGCCGGGTTGAACTGTTACATCGAATAAGAGAAACCAATCAGGAAACGGCGGCCCCAGTCGAGGTAACTGCCAATCCGGGTTGGGTCGTTGTCAAAATATGAAGTGGAGGCTTCGTTGGTCAGGTTTTGGCCCTGCAACATCAGCTTCAGCTGGCTGTTCACTTCGTACGACACACTGGCATCCAGCGTGGTTTCTGCGTCTATGCTGTTGATTTCAGACGGTGTCCAGCTGCCGACGCGGGTAAAACCGCTGCGGTAGTTGTAAGACACTTTGGCGTCGAAACCGGCTTTGTAGTACCACAGCGTCAGGTTGGCGACGTCTTTGGACAGGCCACCGAGCGGCAGCGGATTGTCTTTTGGTACAAACTCATAGACGTTGCTGTCGGTGTAGGAGTAGTTGGCGTAGAAACCCAGGCCATCGAATGGTGCCGGCAGGTTTTTAAACGCCTGCTGATACATCATTTCAAAGCCTTTGATTTGACCGCCGTCGCCATTGACCGGGCCGGTGAAGTCATAAGTCACACCATCGATGGTCAGCTTGTCGGTGCTGCTGCCGATGTGGCTTTTTAAGTCTTTAAAGAAGGTTGAGACCGTCAGTGCCTGATCTTCCGACAGGTAATATTCCACGCCGATATCCAGCTGATTCGCCACAAATGGGTCTAACAGCGGGTTACCGCCTGAGCCGGTTTTAACCGGGCTTTGTGAATCGAGCTGGAAGCCGGTGCGCATTTCCACCAGTGGTGGCCGTGCTAAAGCGCGCGACAGGCCAACCCGCAGTTGGGTTTCATCGGTCAGTGCAAAATTCAGGTTCAGCGATGGCAGCACTTCGGTGTAGCTGTGGTCGACGCTGACCGGTGAATATTGGTTGTCTTTAAACTGGTAACCGATTGATTCAGAATCAGTCTTCACCAAGCGCACGCCGGCGTTGCCGGTGTAGCTGAAGCCAAACAATTCAGAATTGAGCCGAACCATGCCGTACACTGCCTGATTTTTTTCGCTGACAAACCAGCTGTTGATGCGGTCCTGATCGGTTTTGCTGTAGGCCGAGCGGTTATCGATGCCGCCAAACGTCTGCTGGACTAAATCGCCCCAGTTGTTAAAGCCATACATATCCGGCGACTGTAAACCACCACCTAAGGCATAACGGCGGCCGTAATTACTGACATTTGTGTTTTTTACCGCCTGCCACCAGCTTTGTACGTCGTTGTCTTTTTCACGGTCAGAGAAACGACCACCAAAGGACACACTGTCAATCAGCGCATGGTCCAGCCGGCGTTCAAAGTCGAGTTTCAGGCTGCTCATTTCGTCGGTCAGGTCACGGTCGCTGTCGACCGTCATGCCGTTCACTTTGTAGTATTCCGGTTTGCTGATGTCCTCGTTCACCACCACACCTAAGCGGCCACCGGCCGTGGACCATTGCACGTCGAGTGGCGTTGGGCCTGAATAAGTGGAAGTGACGTTGACCCAACGCGATTTAATGCTGGCTTCGGAATAACCAAGATCAGTACTGATGGTCCAGACGTCGCCTTCCCACACCGATTTAACACCGGTGCTTAATAATTCGTTGGCCTGGAACCAGGTGGCGTTGTTGGCCGAATGCGCGCCCCACAGCAAACCGCCGCCGGTCAGCTGCTGGCTGCCATCGGCTTTAGTGATAATTTGCGGTTTGGCTACTGAGTTGTTGTAGTTCCAGTTGCTGCCACCGCCCCAGTTGCCCCAGCCGTCAAACCAGAACTGGTCTTCCAGCTCTTCGATATCAAATTCAGAATAAAACAGGTCGTATTTCAGGTTCAGCTTGTCGCTGGCTTGCCATTCCAGGATGGTCATGGCGCCGGTACGCTGATTGTCGCCGAGTTTGGTGGCGGTTTTGCCGCCCCATGGCGCCGCTTCGCGGATGCCGTCACCGTTCACATCGCCTTGATCAGCGGTGTTTTTGTTGTAAGCCCAGCTGCTGGTTTCGCGTTGCAGCGACGGCTGGTCCTGATAGGTGAGGCCCAGCACCACACCAAAAGTGTCGCTCCACTGGTCGACATAACTGAAGCTGCCTTTATGGCCACTGGCGTCGGCGCCGTCGATGTCATGCCCCAGCTGATAATCCATCAGGTGACCGCTGACGTTGATGATGCGCTTGTCTTTGGCCAGCGGGCTGACAAAGTTCATATTGACCAGGCCTGAGATACCGCCTTCGACCTGACTGGCCAGCGGGCTTTTGTACACTTCGACTGAGTTAATCAGCTCCGCCGGGAATTGCTCGTAACGCACTTCACGGCTTGGTTCGGCGCTGACAATTTCGCGGCCCTGCATCGTCGCCATATTTAAGCGTGGGCCCATGCCCCGAATCGAGATACTGCTGGCGTTACCGCGGTCACGTTCTGCTGCCACACCCGGCAAGCGGCCTAAAGCGTCGGCGATAGTCACGTCTGGCAGTGAACCCAGGTCATCTGTGGAAACGATTTCCACGACGGAGTCCGCTACTTTTTTCTGTAATAAGGATTTACCAAGGGTGGCACCGAAGCCGCGTACTTCAATGGTTTCGATCGCCACTTCTTCTTTATTTTTTTTGTCTGCGGCAGGTTCTGCCGTCGTCTGCGCCTGGCTGTAAGCGCTGAAAATAGCTGAGCTGACGGCCAGCGCCAGCAATGATTTTTGTGACCTGTTCTGCCATATCGTCTTCATAATCCACCCTTGTCGTACCGGTTATTGTTGTGTTGCCTGCCTGTTGTCCGGCAGTGCGCAGCGTTGCCCTGAAGCCGCTGTCGCTTTTTTCAACAGCAGTTCACCGGCGGATTTATAGCATGAAAGGGAAAACGTTTTCCAATAGATTTTCATTGAGTTTTTGTAGATGAGTTTAAATAATTGAATTTATTCAAATTAAAGTGTGGAAACGCTTGCTTTAGTGTTTGGCCAGGCCAGGTAAACATCGGATAGGCATCGGTCAGGTATCGGCAAGCGAAGCGTCGCCGTATGTTTGAAACCCGTTGGACGTCACACGTTGGACGTCACACGTTGGACGTCACACGCGGGCACCAAGTGGCGCACACTGCCTGAACGCTGAATTTCCAGTGAATGTTCATTTCGTACTGACCATTGGTCGGCAGGCAGACTTTGCATTGACGTCGTCAGCGACATTAAAAGCTGTGTGTAGAAAGAAGGATTTTGGGGTGACAATTTAGATGAAATCGGCGAGCATGGCCTGAGCATTCATAACTTGGTTCGTGGTTGGGTATTTTGGCATAGATCAGCGATTGCTATGAATGTTACCTGCCGCGTTCCAGCCTTTGTTTCAAAAAAGCATTCTGTGAATCCCTCGGGGGAATTAAAAGGCCCAGCGTTTGCAATCTGAATTAACCAAGCATCAAAGAAATGGTTTTTATGAGTATCAATGCTTTTAAAAATAAAATTTTTAATAATATCGTTATTATGCCAACGACTTCGGTATCGAGTTGGAATAACGCTAAATTTTCATTTCTTTCCGGAAAAATTCGCGTAATTGCTGGTGGTCCTGTATATGATAAAAATGTTCCTCGCTATGTCAGACATTGTATTGGGATTATTCCTATCGTTTTTGAAGAGAATTCTGAGCCGAAAGAAATTTGCGATACGATTGATAGTGGTGTGTGGTGTGGGCATGTATCACAACATTTCGGTCATATGATTTCAGATTATTCAATGCGGATTGCAGTTTCTGCGGCAAAACATCCAGATAAATTTTTATTATTCTCTCTGTCTGAAAGGATGGATTTAAATTCTATTCCGCCTTTCTTTTGGCAGATAGTCAGTAATTTTGGAGCCAAAAAGGAAAACGTACGATTTATTAATAAGCCAACACTTGTTAAAGAAATGATTGTCTATCCACAGGCTGAGCGACGTTATGATGGAAAGCCGTCTAAAAGTTATCTTAAACTAATAGATTCATTACATCCTCCGGTAGAGAAACGTTATGGAGCAATATACTTTTCGCGCACGAATTATTTAATGGGCGGGATCGCTGGAGAGCGTTATTTAGAAGAAGTAATGAAAGATCTTGGGGTCCTTGTTATACGACCTGAAGAGTATTCGTTGGAAATGCAGATAAATTTTTGCCGGCAGGCCGAAAAGCTTATCTTTGCCGAGGGCTCCGCTGTGCATTTGTTACAGTTGGTAGGTACTGGTATCGGTGATGTTGTTGTTCTTACCCGAAGAACATTGATGATGGCTTATGGGTTTTTCTGTCGGAGTGTGATATTACCGCGAGCCAAATCTTTAAGCTATATCAGCTCTATAGAATATGTTTTATATTGTCACCCGGAAATTGCCCATAATAATGGGTTGACTATTTTAAATATAAGTGATAGTTTTTTTAAAAAATTTAAACGATTGGGTTTTGATCTTGAGAGTGTGTGGGATCAAAAAAAATATGAGAATGTTCGAAATGATGACATTTTGAAATGGATTAATATTCTACCTTCTCATGTTTGGGGTAATAGTTCTCTTTATAAAAAATTGAAAGTGATTAGAGAGCTGTCCGCTGAGGTAAGCAGTGCGATAGCGGATAACAAATGCATCTATGATAATTGGATTCACATTCAGAAGTTGGGAATATTTGATGAAGATTATTATCTGGCATGTAATCCTGACGTAAAGGCTGCAGGTGTAAAGGCGCTAGCTCATTATAAAAAGTTTGGGTGGAAAGAAGGGCGAAACCCAAGTGTCTATTTTGATTCAAAATTTTACATGAGTCAGTTTGTTAATGGGTATAATGAAAGTCTGGATCCTGTGTCTCATTATTTTTTAAAGGGTTGGAAGAATAATTTAAATCCAAACCCCAATTTTAATGTGGAATATTATTTAAACAGATATCAGGATGTTAAGCTTAAAAATTTAGAACCATTGCAACATTATGTTGAATATGGTCAGATTCTGGGCTACGTAACCTCTGAGTAAAAGATTTTTAGGTAACTGCCAGATACGGATAAAGCCGCCGCCTGGCATCTGGTAGAACGGCTACTCGCCGGTTTTGAGCACGGCACCGCCAACGACGACATCCAATGCACCGCCAGTTTCGGCATCACCTAGCTGTCACACTTCCCAGCGGAATTTGACCCGGACACCTTATTGGGCAACTTACTGCATCAGGCCGACTTGGCGATGATGCAGGCAAAAGCTGAGGCCCGGAATCGGGTTTGTGTGTTTGGGCGGTGAGGAAGCTATTTTCTGTGTTTTTGCTGTCTCGATCTTTAATTGACCAAGTTCCGGCCGCTGCGCAACGTGGATTATAGAAAAATTTGGGGGCGAATCCGTAGCAAACGGCACAGACAACTACAACGCAGACACGCCGTGAATACTTCCATGTAGGCTCCTCTGCGGCATCCCTGCCGCAGAGGGTCTGCTTTTGTAATCGTCCGGCCGTTTTGCGAGTTCATTTGAATCGTCACTTTGTCCCAAAAGCGGAAATAAAACAGGGGCTTAATTGTACGGCGGCGCGTTGCTTGCCGGTACCTACTGCCCCGATTTGAGTGTAGGTACGGTCGCGAAGCCCGCTGGGCGTCACACGCCGTACATAATATATTGGGATTGTCCGCTTATCGCTCAAAGCCGCCATCCCCAAACCCCAACAAGCCCGGCATCGGCATCCGCGGAGTGAGCGATCAAGAGTGAGTGCGGGAGGCGCGAACGGGCGAACGCAGTGGTGGCGGTGTTGGGTTTGCACACTGTGTTGGGTGTTTGTGGTTTTCGCGGTATATCAGACAGATGAATTTCGGGCAGGAGCCATCGTGCGATCACCGGCCCCAATGCAACCCCCTATTTACCAAGCCCCAACATGACAATTTTGTCATCTTGCTGTCAGGTCGTTGTTGGGCGGGCTTTGGCACACTGCCAGTCTCGGAATTGTTCTGGACTGGGGTTTTATGATGGTTTGGGGTTTGGTCAGGCGTTGGGCGCTGACAATTTGTTTGCTTGCTGCACCGCAACACGCGCTCGCTCATGGTGGCGAAGATCACGGTGATGAAGACAAAGCGGCGTTAGCGCTGCCGGCGGAAGGACAGAGCCGGCGGGCTTATGCTAATTCGGAGTTGTTTGAGCTGGTGCTGGTGGCGCCAGAGGTTTCAGAAAATAACGCCGACACCCACCTGCAAATCTACCTCGATTATTATGCCGACAACAGCCCGGTGAAAGATGCGGTGATTGAACTCAGCAGTTCAGCCTTTAGCGGTACCGCCAAAATGCTGCAGCCTGGGTTGTATCAGCTTGACGTCAAAACCTTACCCGCCACGAGCCACGCCATCGCGCTCACTATCGAGGCCGGCGATGATATTGATTTGCTCAATACCAAACTCGATTTAACCCCACACAGCAACACCGTTGAACATCAACACAGCTGGACTGAATACAGCACCCAATATGTGATTGGAGTGGGGGTGCTGTTCGTTGGTTTGCTGATTTGGCGGCTGTCACGCCAACGCAAAACTCCCGGCAAAAACGCGGGGGCAGCCGTATGAAACTGATAAAAACCCTCAGCACCCTGGCGCTGTTGCTTCTTAGCCAGCAACTATTCACCCAATCCGCCCGAGCCCACGGCGGTGAAGACCATTCCCATGCGCCGGCACCATTAGCGCAGGCCACCGGCGAGCAGCCGCGCCGGTTAAGTGACGGCAGTTTATATATCCCCAAATCCGCCCAGCAGTTATGGCAACTACGCACCCGTTTGGTAAAAGCGGCGACACTTCCACAACAAATTGAATTACAAGGCAAAGTGATAGTTGACCCGGCTTTTGCCGGCTTAGTCGAAGCAGCGCAGCTTGGCGTATTAAGCGCCGGGCCGGATGGCTGGCCGACGCTGGGCCAAAGCGTAAAAGCCGGTCAGGTGCTGGCGTATTTGCAGCCGGTCGATACCACGCTGGACCGCAGTAACCAGCAGGCGTTATTGGCCGAACTGGACGCGCAGATTGCGCTCGCCAAAGACCGGGTGCAGCGCTTTAGCACGCTGGGCGCTTTGGTGCCGCGTAACGAACTGACCACAGCGCAGATTGAACTGAAAGGCCTGCAGGCGCGGCGTAGTTTTGCCGCCAAAGGCACAGGCGCGGGTATTGCGGTGGTGGCGCCGGTTGGCGGTGTGGTCAGCACAGTGTTTAAACAAAGTGGTCAGGTGGTGGATAGCCGCGACGCGCTGTTTCAAATTATTGAACCGGCGCAGCTGTTAGTTGAAGCGCTGGCCTATCCGGCGCTGCCGGCCCACAGCGGGCTGAACCTCACTGCCGACAGCCACGCCAGTGCACGGTTTCCGGCGGCAGCTGAATCGCAGGACAGCCATGCCTTTAGTTTAAGTTTCCGTGGCAAAAGCCTGCAGCTGCAACAACAGGCGCAGCCGCTATGGTTCAGTATCGATCACAGCAAGCCCGCCGCCACCCTGGATTTAACCGTCGGTCAGCCGCTGTTAGTGGAAGTCGCCACCGGCAAACAAATCAACGGCATGACAGTGCCGCGCAGCGCGCTGCAAAAACTCGACAACGGTGAAACCGCGGTCTGGGTGCATCAGGCGCCAGAGCGGTTTATCGCGCAAAAAGTGCGGGTAGAACCGTTAAGCGCCAGCGAAGTGGTGGTGGTCAGTGGTTTACATGACGGCGACCGCGTCGTGGTGCAGGCCGCGTCATTACTGGCACAGGTGAGGTAAGCATGTTTAACGCGCTGATCCGGCTCTGTTTGCGGCAACGCCTGTTTGTCCTTGGGGCGGCTTTGATCCTGCTGATTTACGGCAGTTTCAGCCTGCGCCAGCTGCCGGTCGATGTTTTTCCTGATTTGAATAAACCTACAGTCACTTTGCTCACCGAAGCTGGCGGTATGGCGCCGGAAGAAGTGGAACAGTTAGTCAGTTTCCCGCTCGAGACCAGCATGAATGGCATGCCTGGCGTCAGCCGGGTACGCTCGGTGTCGGGCGTTGGGCTGTCGGTGCTCTATATCGAATTTGACTGGGGCTCAGACATTTACCGCAACCGCCAGATGGTGGCCGAGCGTTTAAGCCTGGCTGGCGAACAGCTGCCAGAAGGCGTAGTGCCGCAACTTGGGCCTGTGTCGTCCATCATGGGCGAAATTCTGTTGCTGGCGATCCCGGCCGATCCGGACCAAGTCAGCCCGATGCTGGTGCGCGAGTTTGCCGACTGGGTGGTGCGGCCGCGTTTACTCAGCATTCCAGGTGTAGCGCAGGTGATCCCAATCGGTGGCGAAGTGCGGCAATTCCGGGTCGAGCCTGTCGCCGCACAAATGGCGGCGCTGGGTGTCAGCCTCAATCAAATCGAACAGGCGCTGACCGGCTTTGGTGCCAACAGCAGCGGTGGTTTTTTAGAAGCGCAGGGCCGCGAGTGGCTGATTCGCAATATTGGCCGCACCACTGATTTAGCGGATTTGCAGCAGTTAGTTGTGACTGTGCAAAACGACCAGCCGGTGCTGCTGAGCCAACTGGCCAACGTGGAAGTCGTCGCCGCTACCAAACGCGGCGACGGTGGTTATAAAGGCAAACCGGCGGTGATTTTATCGGTGCAAAAACAACCGGCCGCCGACAGCGTGGCGCTGACCAAACAGATTGAAGCGGCGGTGGCGGAACTGAGCAAAGGCTTGCCAGCAGGCGTCGAAGCGCCGGTGTTTTTATTTAAACAGGCTGATTTTATTAATAATTCTATTGATAACGTCATCGAAGCGCTGCGCGACGGCGCGCTGATGGTCGCTATCATCCTGTTTATGTTTTTACTCAATAGCCGCACCACGGCGATTTCGCTGTTGGCGATACCGCTCAGTTTATTAACCGCCGTGCTGGTGTTCCGTTATTTTGGCTTGTCGATCAATACCATGACACTCGGTGGCCTGGCGATTGCGCTTGGTGAGCTGGTCGACGACGCCGTGGTCGATGTGGAAAACGTGCTGCGCCGCCTAAAAGAAAATGCACAAAAAGCTGTGCCTGCGCCGGTTTTGCTGGTGATTGCCGATGCGTCCGGTGAAGTGCGTAGCGGTGTGGTGTATGCAACTTTGATAGTGGTGCTGGTGTTTGTGCCGCTGTTTGCCTTATCCGGCATTGAAGGCCGGCTATTCAGCCCGCTTGGTATCGCTTATATCACTTCGATTCTGGCCAGTATGCTGGTGGCGATTACGGTGACGCCGGTGCTGTGTTATTACCTGTTGCCGGGTCTCACGCAAAAACAACATGGCGACAGCGCGCTGGTGCGGCTGCTGAAAAAACGCGACGAGCAGCTGCTGCGCTGGTCCTTTGGCCATGTGCGTAGTCTGCTGGCGGTGGCACTGATCGCCGTGGTGGCGGCAGCCAGTGCGGTGCCGCTGTTTGCCCGTAGTTTCCTGCCGGCCTTTAACGAAGGCACGCTGACCATCAACCTGCTGTTGCAGCCGGGTACTGCGCTCAGTGAATCGAACAAAATCGGCGCGCTCGCTGAACAGCTGTTATTGCAGGTGCCGGAAGTAACACAAGTCGGCCGGCGCACTGGCCGGGCTGAGCTGGACGAGCATGCCGAAGGCGTGCATTACGGTGAAATTGACGTCGATCTGAAACCATCAGAGCGGCCGCGCGAGGAAGTGTTAGCCGAGATCCGCCGTGTGTTATCGGTGTTGCCGGGCAGTGTCAGCGTCGGCCAGCCGATCTCGCACCGGCTCGACCATTTACTCTCCGGCGTACGGGCGCAAATTGCGGTGAAAGTGTTTGGCGACGATATCGCAACTTTGCGGGCACTGGGAGCCAGTTTGCAGGCCGAGCTTGGCAAAGTCGAAGGTGTGACTGATCTGACGCTGGAAAAGCAGGTGTTAATCCCACAGCTGAAAGTACGGGTCGATTATCAAAAAGCCGCCGCTTATGGCGTGGCGCCCGGTGAGCTGCTGCATAGCCTGCAGCAACAAATCGATGGCGTGAAGCTCAGCCAGCTGGTCAGTAATGAACGCCGTTTTGATTTGCTGCTGCGCCTGCCGGACGGCGCGCGCGAACCGCAGGCGTTAACTGGTTTACTGATTCAGACGCCCAAAGGCGCAGTGCCGCTGGCGCTCTTGGCCGAAGTGGTGGAATCGGACGGGCCGAATCAAATCAGCCGCGAAAATGGCCGGCGGCGTATTGTGCTGTCGGCCAACGTTGAAGGCCGCGATTTAAGCCATGCGGTCACCGATATCCGCGCTGTGCTGGCGGCGGCAAATCTGCCGGAAGGGTATTTCACTGTGCTGGAAGGCCAGTTTCAGGCGCAGGAGGAAGCTTCGTCGCTGATTGCGTTGTTGTCCTTAGGCTCATTGCTGGCGATGTTGCTGGTGCTGTACAGCCGCTATCAGTCGCTGCGCCTGACCTTGATCATCATGGCGAATATCCCGCTGGCGCTGATTGGCAGTGTGCTGGCGCTGTGGCTCAGTGGGCAGCCGTTGTCGGTGGCAACGCTGGTAGGTTTTATTACGCTGGCCGGTATTGCGACGCGTAATGGCATCTTAAAAATCAGCCATTACATCAACTTATGCCGCTTTGAAGGCGAAGTATTTGGCCAGGCGATGATTATCCGCGGTTCGTTAGAACGCTTAACGCCGGTACTAATGACGGCGTTGGTGGCAGCTTTTGCACTGCTGCCGTTGTTATTTTCGGCTGACGCACCGGGCAAAGAGATTCTGCATCCGGTGGCGGTGGTGATTTTTGGCGGTCTGGTCAGTTCGACTATTCTCGACACTGTACTGACGCCGCTGATGTTTTGGTTATGGGGCCGCGAGCCGCTTGAGCGCTTGCTGGCGAATACTGATAAATCTGAAGTTTATTGATAAGGAAGAAATTGATGATGTTTAAGCCATTAGTAAAAACGTTGCTGTTGGCAGCAGGCCTGTTCAGCACTGCCGCTTTTGCCCACACCGACGAGTACTTAGATACTGTGGTTGGCCCAAATGGCGGTCAGCTGCGGATGGCCGGTGCTTATCACTTTGAGCTGGTACTGGCCAAAGACGCCAAAGCCGGCGCGCCGAGCGCGGTCAAACTGTACCTGCTGGACCACGGCAATAACCCGCAATCAGCCAAAGACGCCAAAGCCACAGTGCTGATTGTGTCCGGCAAAGCGAAAGCCAAAACCGAGCTTCTGCCAACAGGCGATAACCTGTTAGCCGGCAGCGCGGCTTATACAGCTGCGGAAGATTTAAAAGCCGTGGTGAATATCAGCATCAAAACCGAACATGGCGAAATCAGCGAACAGGCGATGTTCACGCCGTTTAAACCAGTGCCGGCCAAAGCCGAAGGCGAGCATGAGCACGGCCATGAACATGCACACGAAGACGAGAAAGGCCATAAACATTAAACATTTGTGCTAAGCAGGCTGTTTTCGGAACAGCTTTGCTTGCGAGGTCGGTTTTGTTTTATGCTGGCTACTGGATTTTTCAGCAGGGGTTGCCGATGCCGGTTGTAAAGCTGTGTTGTAATTGGTTGTTGTGGCTGGTGTTTATCGCACCGGCCAGCGCACACGCAACAGCACAGCTTCAGACAGCCACTGAGCAACTGCCGGTGCGGATCGCCGCCGAAGACAACTGGCCGCCATTTTCTGACGAAAAAGGCAAAGGCTTGTCATCGCAACTGGTCAGCGCCGCCTTTGCCCGCGGTGGTTACAACATAGAGACCGTCGTGGTGCCTTATGCCCGCGCTTTGCATTACACCGCCAAAGGCAAAACCGAAGCCTGCTGGAATGTGACGCGCCAGGCCAATACCGAACGTGATTATCTGCTGCACCAACAGCCGCTGTTTCAGGCGGCTTCTTCGTTTTATTTTCATCGGCTTGCCAAAAACTATCGTTCCGTCGCGGAGATCCCGGACGGCACTGTGGTCGGGGTGATTCTGGGTTATGAATACGGCGATTTGTTTGAACAGCATAAAAAGCGTTTTCAGCTGGTCGAAGTGTCGACGCATCCGCAGCTGATTTCGTTATTGCAGCACGACAAAGTGGAACTGGCGATTTTCTTTGATGACGTGCTGGCCTATTACCTGGCACAGCCGGCGCTGCGGCAAATCCGCTTACAAAAGGGCCAGTTGAACCATGTCAGCGATATCTATGTCGCCTTTAGCCGCATGTCACCGCGCAGCCAGCAACTGGCCGATGCGCTCGACAGCGGTTTAACCGATCTGCGCCGCTCCGGCGATTATCAGCGCATCTTGCAGCAATTTAAACAACACCAATCTGCAGGTGCAGTATTAGGGCGTTAACGCTGCAACAGCTGGCGAATGCGCGCTAAATCTGGCTTCCGATGCGGTGGCAGCAGGCTTTGATTGACCTGGTCAAACAAGTGTTGCGCTTCGGCCTGACGCTGCAGCTGCCACAAAGTCTCAGCGCGATACAGCTGGCTTTCTGCCTGTGCTATCGGTTCTCCGGCCTGACGGTAATCATCGAAAGCCGTAACAAAATGCCGTTCGGCATCCTGCCATAAGCCTTTGAGAGTGCTAACCCGTGCCAGATTAAAATGCGCTTCAGCGCGAAGAGCCGGATGGCCGGTTTTCTCGGCCCAGCCGAGTGCCAGCTGACGGTGCTGCAGAGCTTTGTCCTGATGTTGCAAGTAGTTGGCGAAGTGGCCGAGGTTATTCTGCAATTCGTACTGAAACTTCGCGTCCTGACTGGTTTGATAACGTTTTTCCAGCTGTGCCAGCTGATCATAACAGTGCTGATAGTTACCATCCGCGTACAGCTGCACGTTATAAAGCCGGATAAAACTCATCGGGTCAGCCGTGCTTTGTTGCCAGTCGCTCATCAGCGCCACGGCTTTATCCAGATAGAGCCGGCTCTGCGGTTTGTCACCGCGCACATAGAGCAACTTGGCGTGATAGATATAAATACGCGCCAGGAAAGCGGTCGGCGCATTCTCTTCTTTGACAAAAACCGAAGTGAGGGCGAACAACGGCTCTGCCGATTGCTGGGAGAACATCGTATCCAGTTTTAATAACTGCACTTCATACCAGAGCCGGCTGCGCGGTTGAATTTGCTTCAGCGCCGCGTCGCTGGCTTCGACACAATGGGTATAGGATTGCAAACAAATTTGCTGCAGCTGCGTCAAATCAATCGCCGGGCGCGCTTGTGTGGACAGTGCGCTGCAGGCCAGCAGCAGACTTACCAGATGCCAATATCGTTTCAACGCCTTATCTGCTCCGCTGCTTGTTTTCAGTCTGAGTATATCCGGCGCTGCAGCAGTTGTCCTGTCCCTGAAATCTGCAAGATGGTTTTTGTTATCCCAAAGCCGCAGCTGGTTGTGCTACGCCGCCTGCGGCACTGGCCGCCAGACCTTGCCAAACTGCCACAGATAGCGGCTCAGCACATAACCACAAACGGTCAACGCGACGGCAAATTCCAGTTGCGCCAGCGCCAGTTGCCAGTGCGCCAGCTGTTGCAACACCGGGGCACTTTGTTGCGACAGGTAACCTGACAATTTCAGCAGGGCGGTGGCGCTAATCACCAGCGGAAAAGTACAGGCGGCAAAGGCCGGGTTAAAGCTGCCGCGCAGTAGTCGTGGCAGCTGCCACCAGACTTTTAACGTCAACAGCAGCGCCAGTGCGCTTAAAGCCAGCAACACTGTGACCGGCAAGGCCATCGCAGGTGGCAGACACAACAGGCCAGCTAAAGTCAGGCTGCCGGGCGCGGCCAGAATCGCCAGCAAAGGCCGTTGTGGCAGAGGTAAGGGCGTGCCGCGACGCAAGCGATACAGCATCAGCGGCAACATCAGTAAATAAGCCAGCAAACCGGCGCCGGCCAAAAGCTGCAGCATCCACAGCGGGGCGCTGACTGGCGCTGTTAATACTGCCACGACAAACCCAATCGGCGGAATAAACCAGGCCGGCACTAAATCAGTCAGCGCAAACTGCGCCAGACGCTGGCGGATAAAACCGCTCAGCAGCACCAGATGCCCAGCCAGTGCCAGCCACCAGCACAAACTGGCCAGCGCCGGGTTGAATGGCTGCCAGGCCGCGGTTTGAATCAGCGTTGCCATGCACATCACCGGCAGCAGGCTGCCGGCCACCGGATGTGCCAGCTCCTGCAGTAACAGCTGCGGAGCGCGCAAAAACTTCAGCAACACCGCCAGTAATAACGGCAATGCCAGTAGCGCCGCAGCGCGCTGCAGGCTGCCATGTTGCACAAATAACTGATCAGCACACCAACCCAGGCTGGCAAGCCCCAGTGCTAAGCCGGCGGCTGCAGTCGGGACGCGCTGCAACTGAATATGGCTGAGAAATTGAAACTGGCGCATTGGGTTACCTCAAAAGTGGTAGCAATGGCGCTAGCTTAGGTTGCTTTAGATGTTTAGAATATCGATATAAATTTAAGCAATCTTTTAGAAAAACTATATGAATATCAGTTTTCGTCAGCTCAAAGCTTTTGCCGCGGTGGCACGACTGGGTAATTTAGGCGCTGCCGCCGACCAGCTGTGCCTGACCCGCGGTGCGATTTCGCAGGCGTTAAAAGAGCTGGAGACTCAGCTTGGTACGCCGCTGTTTGACCGCGCCCATCCGCATTTGCTGCTGAACAGTGAAGGTGCTTTGTTGTTGCCGCTGGCGGATGAAATGCTGACGCGGCTGGATGATATCGGCGCGTTGTTTGGTAATGGTAACGACAGCGCCGGCAAAGCGCTGCTGCGGATTGGTGCCAGTCAGACCATCGGCAATTATCTGCTGCCATCTTTACTGGCCCAGCTGGGGCCGCAGTGGCAGCTCAGTGTGTTTATTGCCAATAGTCAGCAGTTAGCTTCACGTTTGCTGGCGTTTGAGCTGGATTTAGCGCTGATCGAAGGCGAAGTCACGCATCCGCAGCTGCATAGTGAAGCCTGGCAGCAGGACGAGATGATCTTAGTGGCAAGCCCGGCGCATCCGCTGGCGTTGTCTGTCACCGCGTTGGGACAAGTACTGAGCGCCAGCGATTTAGCCGGGCAATATTGGGTGCTGCGCGAGCCGGCGTCCGGTAGCCGCGAGCAGTTTGATAAATACCTGCGGCCGCAACTGCCAAATCCCGGCACTGTAATGGAACTCAATACGTTAGAAGCGGTGCTGAATACAGTGCAACAAGGCCTCGGCCTGACGCTGGTATCAGAACTCGCCGCGCGCGACCGGCTCGCCAGCGGCGCCTTAGTCATGTTGCCTTTTAACCAACCGATGCCGCGTCAGCTGCATTTATGCTGGCACCGCGACAAATATCTGTCAGCGGCCAGCCAGCGTTTTATTCAGTTTTGCCGGATGGGGAATTGATGACTGCGGGACATGTGCGGCGGCGGTGAGGTAGCGCACAGGGCTAGTCAACGGACGTCACTTAGTGGTCATCGTGTGATAACCATCGTGTGACGACCATCGTGTGACGACCAGAAGTTAAAACCTGTTACTGACGTTCAGCTCAATCTCCCAGCTGTCGACGCCCGGCGCACTCGTCATTGGGGTCGACAAGTCGATATGTACCACGTGGTTGTTGCTGGATTTCGACGAATAAATCCGCATACCCACACCGACGCTGCCAAGCCAGCGGTCGGTCAGGTTTTGCCGTAATAAGTCACTGTTGCTGCGGTAAATTTGCGCCATTGCTGCTGGCGGAGCCATCGGCGTGATCATATCGCCCCCCAAAGGCAAGGCAAAACGCGCAGCAATAGCTGCCGGATTCAGCTGCGCCGGATCTGCGACACTGCCGCCATTGACGCGGCCAAGGTCAGCAAAGGCGACAAAACCGACATCGAGCATCTTGTACAGGTTGATACGCGGATACCAGCGCAGTTCGCTGCTGAGTACCGTTTTACTGATGCCATGCTGATACTGCAGCGGATAACCACGCAGACCGCTGTCACCGCCGAGTTCCAGCGGCAGGTCGGCAAAATTGCGGTTACGCCGCGTCAGCTCTGCTTTGTTGTACCAGGTAAAATCGCGGTTCAGCTGATAAAAATCTTCTGCCTGAAAGCGCCATTCGCGTAAATCGCCGCCTTGCAGGCCGTCGATGAAATCAAAACCGCCTTCGAGTAACACCAGATGCTGGCGGTCGCCAAAGCCTTTGCTGCTGTGCCCGATCAACCGGTAGCCCAAGGAGGTGTCGGCCTGCAGTTTGCTGCTTTGCACACCGGCCTTCAGGCTATGGTGCCAGCCGAGGTTAATGTCTTCGGCGCGGTCGATAAACAGGATGTCCTGCAGCACCCGGTAGTCGTGCTGTTTGTATTCAACACCAACCCAGGGATAAGCCCAGCTGCGGTCTTGTGGCAGTGCCAGGGTTGGTTGCAGCAGCGCTGGTGCAAAACGCCAGTCTTCACTGAGCACACCGGCCAGCAGCCGGGTTGAAGCGCGATCCTGATAGGACCACAACATGCCGGCGCTGAGGTCAACACGACGGTGGTCAGTTTCAAAGATGTTTTCCAGCGCGCCGTTATGAAACACCTGGGTTTGTTGCAGGTCGCTGAGCCATTCAGTGCGGTACATCCAGCGGCTGTCGTCCTGATAAAACGGTTTCTCCAATAACAGCTGCTGCATATGGCCGTCGTCGTTGTTGGTCCACTCGGCGGTCAGGTAGCTGTGGGCAAACCAGTCGCTGCCGGTCGAGCCGGTGACCAGCGACAGCGGCATTTCCAGTTTAAATTCGTAGCCACTACGCTGGGCGTCGCTTTGATATTTTACTGAGGTGCGTACGCCAAAACCGAGGAAATTATCTTCTTTAAAACCAAATGCATATTTATTCTGACCGCCACTGCGGCCGAGGCCAACAGATGGCAACAGGCTCCAGTTGTCTGAAGTTTCCACCTGCACGTCATAACTCTGGTCGGCGTTACAGGTTGGGCTTAACCGCACTTTGGCGTCATGGATATAAGATTTGTCGCGCAGTAGCCGTTCGGCTTCGGCCAGATCGCTGACGCTGATTTCCTCGCCGCTGGCAAAAGGAAGTTCGCGTTTTACTGTGTCGGGGCGGGTGGTGACGTGTGCCCAGTTGGCAAAATGATGCAGCCAGATGGAATCGGCATCTTCGACAAAAATCGGCTCAGTGCGAATGTGGATTTGGCCGATGCGGATGCGGCGATCTTCTGTGCTGGTAGCGCTGGGCTCTTTGCTGTCTTTGCTGCGGGCTGGCTTTTTTTGCAGCCAGTCACAGAACAATTCACTGGAAACTGGTTCCACTTGCTGCGCCGTTTCGCCCGCTTCAGCGCTGCCTGAAACAAACAGCAAAGGTGCCACAGCGCTACAGAGCGCGCAGTGCAACACCGATAAACGCAGGGAATGCATACTTACCTCCTGCTGCAGGCAGCAAACAAATTCAGTTCGGGCCGGAAGTCTTTACTGTCACGGGCAAACAGCGCCGGCAGGCTATGGAACAAATGGTCATGACTAAGTATCTGTTCTTGCTCCTGTTTCAGGCAATCAAAACTTAACTGTTGGCCTTTAACCGGGTCAAAGTGCTGGCCAAAACTGTGGGACATCCACCAAATCAGCGGCACGCCGGTTTGCGCTTTTGGCGCCATCCAATACGGCAGACCATGCAGATAGACGCCGTTTTCACCGAGCGATTCGCCGTGATCAGCAATATACAGCATGGCGCTGTCCGGTAAAGATTGCAGCTGCCCAATGATGCTGGCAAGTAAGTCGTCGGTGGCCAGCAGGCTGTTGTCATAAGCATTGATAATGTGTGCCGGCGGGCAACTATTCAGCTCTTTATCGGTGCATTCCGGGCCAAATACTTTTTGCTGTGCCGTACTTCTGCGGAAATATTCCGGACCGTGGCTGCCAAGCTGGTGCAGCACAATAATGCGGTCTTTGCTCGCCGGCTGCGCCAGCTCACGTTTCAGTGCCTGCAGCAGAATAGCGTCGGTGCAGCCCTCGGCCTGGCATTCCGGCAGCTCAAACAACATCTCGTGTTTGACCCGATCACAAACACCTTTACAGCCGGAGTTATTGTCATACCAGCTGACGTCCACACCGCTGCTTTGCAGAATATCCAGCACATTACTGCTGTTTTTCGCGGTGGTTTCGTCATACCGCTCGCGGCCCATCCAGGAGAACATACAAGGCACTGAATGCGCGGTGGCAGTACCACAGGAGCTGACCTGACTGAAACTAATCACCGGTAACTGGCTTAAGCGCGGATTGGTCGGCCGGCTGTAACCATTCAGTTGAAAATGGTCGGCGCGGGCGGTTTCGCCAAGCACCAGCACCACAGTTTTCGGCGCTGCGCTGGGCGCCAGATTGCGCACATCAGTGCCAAGTACCTGAAAAGTTGGCGGAAAATGCGCAGCGATTTGTTGATTTGTCACCGAAATACCTGCCGACAGCGGGCTGATGGGCAGGGCGAAAAATTTCACGTCGCGATAGTTACGGAAAAAGCTGGCAAGTTCTGCATATTGCGTCGCGGCCACAGCACCGATGCCACTGAACAGCAACAGCAGCGTCAATAGCCACTGTGCGGCAGCGCGACGCCAGGATTGGGCTTTAAACACAATTTTCAGATTGAGCCAGCCGAGCAGCAATAACCAGCCGGCCGTGGTGAAAATTAAATCCGGATTAAGTAAACCGCTGGCTTCGGCGATGTCAGTTTCCAGCACGTTTTGCAGCATGGAGCGGTCAATCACAGTACCAAAGTGGCTGATAAAATAATGGCTGATGGCGGCGATCAGGAAAAATCCGCTGAGCAGGCTGCGTTGCAAGCGCGGTAAACCGGGCAGGCTCAATAACACAAAAACCAAGCTGTTTAAAAGGAATAATACCAACAGTAGCAAGACCTGCAGGCCATATTGGCCGGGGATTTTTTGCTGCACCTGCGCCAGAAAGGGCGCGCAAAATAACAGCGTGGTCAACAGCGCCAGCAGCATGGCGTAAGCGCTGGGCACCAAGGCAAAACGCCGGGCACGGCTCAGAAAAAAGCTGTGGCTACGCTGCAGCCATTGCTGGGTCTGTTCAGTCATTTTGGATAACCTGAGGATATGAAGTTGGTAAAGAAACGGGGCGCAGGCGTTGCCGCCATGCCGGCCAATAAGCACACAGACAAGCCATGCTCCAGCACCAGGCGGCACTGGCGATGTCATGGGAAATAAAGTGCGCGCCGCGCAGTTGTTGTACCAGGCCAAGGCCAAAACCGAGCGTCAGGCTCAGTAACAGCGCCGGCTTTGCCAGCGTCGGATACAGTTGTAAACAGAAGAAGTACAAGCCAAGCCAGGCGAAACCAATGCTGGCGTGACCGGCCGGGAAACAGGCGTTGGGCGCGCGACTGGCTGGCCAGCTGCTGAATAAACCAGTAAATGGCTGAGTACCGCCAAAAGCCTGTAAATCCCAGGGGCAATCCATCGGCAGGCTATGTTTGAGGATGGCGATGCCGGCCAGGCTCAACGTCAGGCTCAGTAACAAGCGGCCATGCGCTTGCTGACGGTGGCTTTCCCAGTGAGCTGCAGTCAGGCCGCGTGCCCGGCGGTAGTGTTGCTGGCAAAACCGGAACAAAAAGTGCAGCAGGAAGGCGCCGACCAGCAGCTGATTCAGGTTGCGCACACCGCGGTGCAGTATGTCTTCAGTCAGCCAGTGATGCTGCAAAGTCCAGCTGTGGCCTTGCAGCTGATACCAGAATGCGCTCAGAGCAAAATCGACACCGAGGCCATAACAGAGACCAAACAGCGCAGTCAGCGCCAGCAAAGGGCGCAGCAACAGTTGTTTGGCAGATGGCAGGGCAGGCAGCGACACGCGACACTCCAACAGGCAGCAGGGTATTGCACACAGCCTAAATAACTTATATGGACACCTCATGGCGTCAACCTTTTTGACTCCGATAAGTGACAACTGACAGAATAGTTGCAAGCATATATTCGGCTTCAATGAGCCCTGATGAAAATCCGCACTTCCCGTCCTCATTAGTTCCATGGCTTTTTCAGCCAAGTTATTTACCAGGTTTTCGGGAAGTCGGTTCTACCTGTCAGAACATCAACTTACATTAACAACTTAAGTAAATTTTCACACGGCTTTATATGACTCTCCTGTTTTAACTATCGCCCATGCCATCCGGGCATTTTTGTTCGCTAAAGCGACAATGGCTTTGTTAACGCCACTTTGGCTGATAATTTTTTTCAACCAAATCTGTAACTTATCACATCGTTCCGATGGCAACTCTTTTACCTGAGGTATCCCCAGAAATTCTGTAGTTAAAATAAAATGTTAGTTGATTGGGGAACATTCATGGCGGTTCCTGATCTGATCATTCGCCAAAACTCCCACACCGCGGATGCTCACCATGAATGTAAAAGCTATGCTCGCTGATTTCCTCACCTTTGTCACGCCAAAATCAATGCATAACGCCCGATTT
>SSFI01000028.1 GCA_008015325.1 Rheinheimera sp. | reverse complement strand
ACATTTTAAAGGTAATGATATAAAGTAACAATACTCTTCATCGGAAGAATTTGGCAGTTGGCAGGCAGGAACCCTGGTTTCTTACGCTGTAAAACCTGCTGTGCAGTCAAGTTCCAGCCAATATGTGCATGGATTATGCAGGACAAAAAACGGGCTTCTACACTGTAATTGCAGCGGTTTGTCACCAAAAAAAGGGGGGCTGTATGCAACTGGCAATGAAAGTCGTGCGGCTGGAGCTGTTTTATAACCATGCGGCCAGCCAGCGTTTTTTACACGAAATCCGTTATTTGGCGCCATTTTTTGCCGAAGAGGTCGAGCACTTTTGTTTACGTCTGCTTTCTTTGCTGAGTCTCTATGAATTTGCACCGGCGCTGGCGCAGACTGCTGGCAAAGGCCCTGATCTTTTTGTCAAAGACGAGCACAGCCATTACCGGCTCTGGTGTCAGGTAGCGGTGCCAAACGACAAACAACTACAGCGTGCTTGCCATCAAAGCGATCAGGTGTTGTTAATGTTGCCGGAGTACGAGCAACAAAAATATTTGCAGGCGCATAAACAAAGCGCCAACCTGCAGATCTGTGGCGTCAGTGCTGACACCCTGAATGATTTTGCTCAGATGCTCAAATCCAATATGCAGCTCAGTGTCTGGCGTGACGACGATGTGCTGCAAATCACCGACGGCCAGCTGCTGCTCGAACTCGCGGCGCCGCCGGTTAGCTCCACGCTGCACTGATTGCACTTTCAGCTGTCACAGGTATAATTCGCCGCTGTTTTTTTGCTCCGGATTTGCGATCCGGCTTATTGCATAAAAGGTGAAATATGTACGTTGTTGCTGCGCTCTATAAGTTTGTGAATTTGCCCGATTATGTCGAACTGCGGGATAAGTTGTATCAGCATTTGGTACTGAATAAAGTTAAAGGCACCTTGTTGCTGGCCGAAGAGGGCATCAACGGTACTATCTGCGGTACTCGTGACGGGATAGACGCTGTCTGCCAGTGGCTCAATGCCGATGGTCGTTTCGAGGGGTTATCCTATAAAGAATCTTTCGCTGACGAGCCGGCGTTTTACCGTACTAAAGTAAAACTAAAAACAGAGATCGTGACGATGGGCGTGCCGGGAGTGAACCCGCAACATATCGTCGGCACTTATGTCAAAGGCGAAGATTGGAACCGGCTGATTGAAGACCCTGACACCATTCTGATTGATACCCGCAACGATTACGAAGTTGCTATCGGTACTTTTAAAAACGCCGTTAATCCTAACACCACCAGTTTCCGCGAATTTCCGCAATGGGCAGCCGAGAATCTGGATAAAACCAAACACAAAAAAGTCGCGATGTTTTGCACCGGCGGTATTCGCTGCGAAAAATCCACTGCCTATTTAAAAGAGCAGGGCTTTGACGAGGTCTATCACCTCGACGGCGGCATTCTGAAGTACTTAGAAGAGATGCCGGAACAAAACAGTTTGTGGCAAGGCGAGTGTTTTGTGTTTGACCAGCGCGTTGCCGTCAAACACGGCTTGGAGCAAGGCAGTTATGACCAGTGTTATGCCTGCCGGATGCCGTTATCGCCAGCGGATATGCAATCTGACAAATACATTAAAGGCATGAGTTGCCCGCATTGCCATGACCAGCTCTCTGACGAGCAAAAAGCTTCCTTTGCAGAACGGCAGAAGCAAATAGAGCTGGCCAAACAACGCGGCGAGCAACATATCCGCGACGGCAAAGTCGATTTCTAATCACTGGCTATGAATGAACAAGGGCACCTGCGGGTGCCCTCGGTTTTTCTGCAGTCGTTAAAATAACGACGGATCAATTTGTTGCAAAAATGGTCGTAGGATCCCGGCCGCCTGCAGCGCAAAATCACAAAAATCTTCTTTAACTATGTTCGTGTTCATCGCGAGCACTAATTGATATTCCGGATAAATCACCAGCCAGCTTTGGGCGCCATCAGAAACGCCACCGTGATGGACATAGCGGATCTTTTTCTTTAGTGGGTTCTGTTTATCGCAATACAGATTGCCATGTTCGGTGCGGCGAAAGCCCAGAGCATAATTTTGTGGATTGACGCTGCCATCCGCCAGACGCTGCGGCGTCCAGAATTCCTGTTGTAATTGTGCTGGAATAAACTCCGGGTCAAACCAGGCCGAGCCAATGGTGACCAGATCCACTGAGCTGGCCGCCAGACCACCACCTGCCAGCTTTTGGCTCAGATCAACCGGCCAGTGTGGCTTCACTAATCCGGATTTTGTCTGGTAAAACGTGACTTGTTCGGTGTGTGGAAGGTGGGCTGCACCAAGGCTTTGCAGTTGCAGTGGCATGCTGATCTGCTGGTTCAGATAGTCCGGAAATGGCGTTTGGCTGGCACTTTGCAGCACGCTGCTGGCCAGATTGACATCAAAAGAGCTGTATAAGAAGCCGTGCCCAGGCTTGTACTGCAGAGTAGCATCATCAAAAATCTGCAAGGCGTCGTCGACATTTGGAAAATGCCGTTGTTTCAGCCAACTTTGGATAAGCCCACGCCAGTCGTCATTTTGCTCATAACCAGGCAAACCCGCAGTATGGGACAGCAGTTGTCGTAGTGTAAGCTCCCGCCATTGTGGATTCGGTAAATCGGACTTGTACTGCCCGATGGGCATATCAAGTGCGATTGTTCCTTCTGCAACTGCCCGCGCTATTGCTGTTGCTGTCACAGACTTCGAGGTACTGCCAAGCCGAAACTGACTTTGCGTGCTGGCGGCTCTGTGAGTACTGATGTCAGCATAACCCGCAGCGCCAGCCCAGAGTAGTTTACCTTGCCAGGCAATAGCTGCTGTGAGTGCCGGCATCTGCTGTTGTGTTCTGGATTGTTGTAGTGACGCAAAAGCTTGATCTGCAGCCTTTGAGAATTCATCGCGAAAAATTTGTTGTGTCGCTGGTACCGCATTAGGAATTGGTTGCCAGCCAGTGGCCATATACCATAAAGCTGGGATGGTAATGACAAGTACCGGCAGCAGTATAAAAACTTTCCATATCTTGATATTCGATTTCAGCATTTTGAAGTTCCTTATGGCAAAGCAATCCCGGCAGCACCTGAAAAGGGCTGACAGTCAGTGAGTTATATAAAGTTCAGGGGGATATTAAGGCGGCATCAGCGGGCGCCCCGCGTCAGTAATAGTTTTCGGACATTCTCGTTCGCAGCGCGACTGAGCGCCGATCGCATTTCTGGTCCGTCGGAGATCGGCGTCTCGACGTGTAAATTAATCAGCGCACCGTGAGACAGCAGGAGTTGCAGCATTGCAAGGTCGCCTTGGGCACTCGCATTGATCAAGGCGGATTCATCAGCCAGCACCACGGCATTGACATCAGCGCCGGCGGCGATCAGTAGCCCGGCGAGTTCGATGTTACCGAGCTGACTGGCAATAATCAGCGCATTTCCATCTCCGCGGCTACTGATGTTTGGATCTGCTCCACGTGCTAACAACAATTTGACCATGTCTGGCAGTTGCTGACGGACTGCCACCATCAGTGCATTGCCCTCACCGGGCATAGGTAAATTTAATGGTGCGCCTTGTTCCAACAACGCCAAGACCTGAGCAACATCGTTTTGCCGAACCGCTTCAAGAAAAGTGGCTAACGGTTTTAACTGACTGAGTCTCACCTGGGCATGGCGGGCTGGTAATTCGTTCAATTGCCATTGCTGTACCAGCAACATCGACGCAGAAAACCACAGAATAAGGGCTGCGCTGGCGGTGACAAATACCCAGGCGGGCTTTGGCGCTCGCGGCTTGAGCACCGCATCTATCCGGGAGCTGAGCACAGCCTGGCGCAGGAAATGCTGGGCAAAAAAAGCGCCAGACTGTTGTTGGTGGGCAGTCACTGCACAGTCGAGTAAAGTCTGAGCATAGAGTACCGGATCACCTTGTCGTGCCGCGGCTTCAGCGTCACAACGCAGTTCACGCCAGAAATTCAATTGGCCGGCAATAAAGCGCCAGGCCGGGCTCCACCAGAACAGCGCGCCAACCATTTGCTGCAGCAGATAGGCGCGCAGGTCCTGGTGCTGCAGATGAGATAATTCATGACCAACGACGCAGGCCAGCTGCGGCGGGGACAATTCTTGCAGATAGCGGGCCGGTAACAGGATTTGCGGCCGGCGCAACCCAATTAGCATAGCGCTGACAATAGTTGGATGTTGTAACAAAGGGACTGGTGATGACAATTCGTCCGGTGCAATGCTGGTGGCCGCCCGGCGTAAACGCTGTACCTGATGATAGCCGGCGAGTAGCTTCGTGAAACGGATCAAAGCGCCTGCAGGTAAAACTAACCAAAGCCAAAACGCCGGAGCCAGCAAATAGATGAGCTGCGATGTCAGCGGCCAGCGAACTTGTTGCACAGAATCAGAACTGAGTGGAGCCTCCGGCCTTGCAGTATTTTGTTCCAGTATCGGCCCGACGCTGGCCTGAAACCAAGGCATCAATTGCTGATCCAGAGCCCAGGGTTGTAGCAATATCAGCGGTGTAACGATGAGCAACAGGGCGGCGATCTGCCAGAGCGTCAGCATAGTCGCGGGTTGTTGCAAAAACTGGCTTCGCCCTGCCAATATCAAAGGCGGTAACAGCAGGGCTGCCAGCAACAGATGCAGCAACAGATAAAATGCCAGCCAGCTGATCTCGAACATAAGCTTAGTCTTTTGCCGGATTTGGGCTGGCTACTGCTGAAGCCTGGTTTGCCTGAGGTTTACTGGCAGCCGCTTCGTTGATTTTTTGCTGCAGCTGAGATGCAAGATCGTCAGATAACGTGGATTCGGAGATCAGGTGCTGTGCCAGTAAATCCGGCGAGCCGCCAAAAAACTTTTTTACCAGCGCCAGTAAAGCCTGACTTCGTGCTTCCTGTTGCACTGTAGTTGCTTGATATAAAAAAGCTTTGCCTTGTTTTTCACAGCTGACATGGCCTTTGTCTAACAGGATGCGGCAAAGTGTCTGTACTGTGGTGTAGGCAAGCTGTTGCTGCTGATTGAGTGCTTCAGCGATCTCACGTACTGTTAAAGGCCCGCTTTGCCATAGCACCTGCATCACTTTTTGTTCCGCAGCTGTCAGCTCATTTGATTTTGGCCTCGCCATACCAGTGACTCCGGTTGAAACTAATTCTTTAGTATTTAATCTACTGCAGGCCTTGCCGGTTATCAACTAATTATTTAGTTTTTACCGACAGCGGGTAGAACTTGTTGAGGATCATTTGCCGGTTTCGGCTGGTGCGTTGCAAATACCATCAGCACAGCTTGATGTGGTCAGATCGATGTGCAAATTTGCCAGCAGATTACGCTGAAAACGTCATATTCTTTTTATAAATTAGAATAATTAAGCCTAATTTTGCCACTATTATTCGATAGCTGATTCAGCCAGAATGTTTTAAGGAGGGCTTTATGACCACAAAAACGCAACATTATCATCCTCTGCATATCACACTTCATTGGTTGATGGCGCTGATGATCCCGGCGTTGTTTGGCGTCGGACTGTGGATGACCGGGCTTGATTACTACAGTAGCTGGTATAAAACTGCGCCGGATTTACACAAAAGTTTTGGCATTTTGTTGGCTTTGTTGTTGTTGTTTCGTCTGGTGGCGATCCGACTTTTTGGTAAACCGGCAGCCAGCGGCGCTGGTGTGTTGCAAAAAGCAGCTGGTGTGGCACACGCACTGATCTATGGGCTGCTGGTGGCAATTATGCTGTCCGGGTATCTGATTTCAACGGCTGATAACCGTGGTATCCCGGTATTTGGTTTGTTCGAAGTGCCTGGTTTTGGTGAATTTTTCCCGGAACAGGCTGATATTGCCGGTGCAGCCCATTTATATCTGGCCTGGACATTGATTGCACTGGTTGTTTTACACGCTGGTGCTGCGCTGAAACACCATTTTGTAGATAAAGATAACACCCTGACACGGATGCTCGGCCGTCGTAACGCCGCTGCGTCTTCCCTTGATAACCCGGAGATCTAAATGAAAAAATTATTGTTAGCTGCTGCTTTTGCCGCGTCCTTTACGTCTGTTGCCAAGGCAGCAGATTACGTCATCGACACACAAGGCGCTCACGCTTTTATCCAGTTTAAAGTCAGTCACTTAGGCTACAGCTGGTTACACGGTCGTTTTAACACTTTCAGTGGCGATTTCAGCTATGACAGCGCCAATCTGGCGGCTGCCAAAATCAAGCTGGATATCGATACTAAATCTGTCGACTCTAACCACGCTGAGCGTGATAAACACCTGCGCAGCGGTGATTTCCTGAATGTGGATAAACACCCGAAAGCCAGCTTTGTCAGCACCAAAGTGGTGCCGGGCGCTGATGGCAAATTTGACCTTGTGGGTAACTTCACCTTAAATGGCGTGACTAAAGAAGTCACTATCGCAGCGACGAAGACCGGCGAAGGCAAAGACCCATGGGGCGGCTATCGTGCTGGTTTCCACGGTACTACCAGCATCAAACTGAGTGATTTTGCCATCAAAAACATCTTAGGCCCGGCATCAGAGACGGTTTATCTGGATCTGGTGGTTGAAGGCGTGCGCAAATAAGTATATGTCAATAGTGAAAAAGCCTGCGATCGCAGGCTTTTTTTGTGCTTTATAAACGGGTCCCGGTGTGTCACTACGGAATTTCAATGTCAAGATCCGAGGCCGGCACGCTACAGCAAGGTAAAAATTCACCTTTACGTACAAAAGCTAAAGGTTCTTCCAGATAGCTGATTTGGCCGGAGATTAATTTACAGCGGCAGGCGCCACAAAAGCCGGCACGGCAGTGGAAATTGACCTGATATTTTTGTTGCTCCAGGCTGGTCAGCAAGTTCGGACTTTGCGGGTCAAAATCAAAACTGCTGCCATCCTGTAGCCGGATCCGATGCATCAGAGATCAAAGTCGCCAAAGTCAGCGCCGTCGACTTCGTTATCAATCTGACCAACCAGATAAGAGCTGATCTCAGATTCCTGTGGCGCTACTTGCACATTGTCAGAGACCAGCCAGGCGTTAATCCACGGAATAGGGTTTTGGGTGGTACTGAAAATCGGTTTCAGGCCAATGGCGGCCATACGGATATTGGTAATGTATTCAACGTACTGGCACAAAATGTCTTTATTGAGGCCAATCATCGAGCCGTCTTTAAATAAGAACTCAGCCCATTCTTTTTCCTGCTCCGCAGCGCGGCGGAAAATGGCATAAGCCTGTTCTTCACATTCCTTCGCGATTTCACCCATCTCCGGATCATCTTCACCGGCGGCCATAATGTTCAGCATGTGCTGAGTGCCGGTCAGATGCAGCGCTTCGTCGCGGGCGATCAGCTTGATGATTTTGGCGTTACCTTCCATCAGCTCGCGCTCAGCAAATGCAAAACTGCAGGCAAAGCTGACATAAAAACGGATGGCTTCTAATACGTTGACCGACATGATGCACAGGTACAGCTGTCGTTTCAGTTCACGCAGCGATACCGAGCGGCTCTCGCCATTAATTTGATGCGTGCCTTCACCACAGAGGTGATACAGATTAATTGAGGCAATCAGCTCGTCATAGTACCGCGTCACTTCATCCGCACGTTCAATAATCTTCTCGTTGAGCAGAATATCGTCGAAAATTTTATGCGGCTCAGTGGTGATATTACGCACAATGTGGGTATAGCTGCGACTGTGAATAGTTTCGCTGAAGGCCCAGGTTTCAATCCAGGTTTCCAGTTCCGGCAAAGACACAATCGGCAGTAATGCCACATTTGGCGAACGGCCTTGTACCGAATCCAGCAAGGTTTGATATTTCAGGTTGCTGATAAAAATATGTTTTTCATGATCCGGCAGGTGCTGGAAATCAATTCGGTCTTTGCTGACATCCACTTCCTCCGGCCGCCAGAAGAAACTCAGCTGCTTTTCGATCAGTTTTTCGAAAATGCCGTATTTCTGCTGGTCGTAGCGCGACACGTTTACCGAGTTGCCAAAAAACATCGGCTCTTTCAGCTGATCATTGTTGGTCCGGTTAAAAGTGGTATAGGTCATGGATTCTCTCGTTATTATGCTTTCAAAAAAACAGGGTCAGCATGCTGACACAACAAAGCGGAGCACCAGGCTCCGCTCTTGCGATCGGCTTGTGATCAGATCTTACAGGCGCCGCCCGCGCAGCCGTCATCTTCGGGGGCCGCAAGTTTAATGTCTTCCTGCACATCTGATGCGCCGTCACGGGTGTTGTGATAGTACATCGTTTTGACGCCGAGTTTGTAGGCGGTCAGCAAGTCTTTCAGCAATACCTTCATCGGCACTTTGCCACCGTCAAACTTGGCCGGGTCATAGCTAGTATTGACAGAAATGGTCTGGTCAACGAATTTCTGCATGATGGCCACCAGGCTGATATAACCGTCATTGTTTGGCATATCCCATAACAACTCATATTGGTTTTTCAGCCGTT